>JAHBYY010000105.1 GCA_019635715.1 Rhizobiaceae bacterium
CTTGCGGCGATCGCCGCCAAGAAGCACCGGCGCGCGGTCAAGATCCGCCCCGATCGCGACGACGACATGGTCGCCACCGGCAAGCGGCACGATTTCCTCATCGACTACGAGGTCGGCTTCACCGACCAGGGCGACATCCTCGGCGTCGACTTCATGTTCGCGGCGCGCTGCGGCTTTTCCTCGGACCTGTCCGGGCCGGTCTGCGACCGCGCGCTGTTCCACTGCGACAACACCTATTTCTACCCGGCGGTGCGGGCGCGCTCCGCGCCGCTCTACACGAACACGGTGTCCAACACCGCCTTCCGCGGCTTCGGCGGGCCGCAGGGCATGGTGGGGGCCGAACGGGTGATCGAGGAGGTCGCCTTCGCGACGGGCAGGGACGCGCTGGAGATCCGCAAGCGCAACTTCTACGACCCGATGGACGGCCGCGCCGGGCGCGACGTGACGCCTTATCACCAGGCGGTCGAGGACAACATCATCCAGCGGATCGTCGCCGAGCTGGAAGAAACATCCGAATACCAGCGGCGGCGGCGTGAAATCGCCGCGTTCAACGCCAACAGCCGGATCGTCCGGCGCGGGCTGGCCTTGACCCCGGTCAAGTTCGGCATTTCCTTCACCGCCACGCATTTCAACCAGGCCGGCGCGCTGGTGCATGTCTATACCGACGGATCGGTCCACCTTAACCACGGCGGCACCGAGATGGGGCAGGGGCTCAACACCAAGATCGCCCAGGTGGTGGCGCATGAGTTCCAGATCGACCTCGACCGGGTGAAGATCACCGCCACCACCACCGGCAAGGTGCCGAACACCTCGGCGACCGCCGCTTCGTCCGGCACCGACCTCAACGGCATGGCCGCGCAGAACGGCGCCCGGCAGATCAAGGACCGGCTGATCGACTTCGCCGCGGCAAAATACCAGGTGCCGCACGACCAGGTCGTGTTCCTGCCCAACCGGGTGCGCGTCGGCAACCAGGAGATCCCCTTCGCCGAGCTGATCCGGCAGGCCTATATGGCGCGGATCCAGCTCTCGGCGGCCGGCTTCTACAAGACGCCGAAGATCCACTGGGATCGCGACAAGGGCGAGGGTCGGCCTTTCTATTACTACGCCTATGGCGCCGCCTGCTCCGAGGTGTCGATCGACACGCTGACCGGCGAATATGTCATCGAGCGCGCCGACGTGCTGCACGAGACCGGCCGGTCGCTCAACCGCGCCCTCGACCTCGGGCAGGTCGAAGGCGGCTTCATCCAGGGCGTCGGCTGGCTGACCACCGAAGAATTGTGGTGGGACGACAAGGGTCGCCTGCGCACCCATGCGCCGTCGACCTACAAGATTCCGCTCGCCTCCGACCGGCCGAAGATCTTCAACGTCCGGCTGGCGGACTGGCCGGAGGCGGCGGAGCCGACGGTGCATCGCTCGAAGGCGGTGGGCGAGCCACCGTTCCCGCTCGGCATCTCGGTGCTGCATGCGCTGTCGGACGCCGTCGCCAGCGTCGCCGACCACCGCATCTGCCCGCGGCTCGATGCGCCCGCGACCCCGGAACGGGTGCTGATGGCCGTCGAGCGGGTACGGGCCGAGGTGGAAAACTGGTCCTGAGCCACGGGAAGGAGTAGTTTCCCGGCATGATCGTCTCCAGCACCTCGCCGATGGACGGTAGTCTGGCCGCGCTCCGCGCGTTTCTCGCAGCCGGCCCGGCCGCGCTGGTCGAGGTGATCGAGGCGCGCGGCTCGACGCCGCGCGAGCGTGGCGCCTGGATGCTGGTTTCCGCCGATACGATTCTGGGGACGATCGGCGGCGGCCAGCTCGAATTCATGGCGATCGACGAGGCGCGGCGGATGCTGCGGGGCGGCGATGCAGGCTCCGTGGACCAGGAGGCGACCAAACTATCCGTCCCACTCGGGCCGGAGATCGGCCAGTGCTGCGGCGGGAAGGTCGGCCTCTCGGTCAGGATCGCCGGCGCCGCGGCGCGACGATCGCTGCTGGCGCGCGCCGCGCAGGACGACGCGGCGCGGCCGCATGTCCATGTGTTCGGGGGAGGCCATGTCGGCACGGCGCTGGCCGCGGCGCTCCGCCTGCTGCCGGTGCGCACGATCGTCGTCGAAAGCCGCTCGGAGGCGCTGCTGGGGATGCCCGGCGACGTGGAGACCCGTCTGACGGCCGTGCCGGAGGAGGTCGTGCGGGCGGCCGCGCCGGGATCGGCCTTTCTCGTGCTGACCCACGACCATGCGCTCGATTTCCTGATCGTCGCCGAGGCGCTGCGGCGTGCGGACGCGGCCTATGTCGGGATGATCGGTTCGATGACCAAGAAGGCGACGTTCCGTAGCTGGTATTTCCGCAATGGCGGCGGCACGGAGCAAGCCTTCGCCCGGCTCGTCTCGCCGATCGGCGGCGGGGCGGTCAGGGACAAGCGTCCGTCGGTGATCGCTGCCCTCGCGGCGGCCGAGGTCATGACGGCCCTGACGGCCCATGGCTCGCCGGCCGGTGCGATGCCGGGCGGTTCCGGCGCTTCGGCGGCCAGCCGGCATGGCTGAGGGCGGCATGGGCCTGACGCTGTACTACCACCCGCTGGCGTCGTTCTGCCACAAGGTGCTGATCCCGCTCTACGAGAACGGCACGCCGTTCGAACGGGTGATCGTCGATTTCGGCGATCCGCGATCCGCCGCCGCGTTCCGGGCGGTCTGGCCGATCGCCAAGATGCCCGTGCTGGTCGATTCCGGCAGAGGCGCGACCGTGGCGGAATCCACCGTCGTCATCGACTACCTCGACAGTTTCCACGCCGGGCCGGTGCGCTTCACACCGGCAGATCCCGACCTTGCCTGGCGGGTGCGGTTCTGGGACCGGTTCTTCGACCAGTACGTCCATGAACCCATGCAGAGGATCGTCGGGGATGCCTTGCGGCCGGCGGACAAGCGCGACGGTTTCGGCGTCGAGCAGGCGCGCGCGCAGATCCGCAAGTCCTACGCCTACTTCGAGAGCCGCATGACCGAGCGGGAATGGATCGCCGGCCACGCCTTCACGCTGGCCGACTGCTCGGCGGCGCCGGCGCTGTTCTACGCGAATGTGGTGGAGCCGATCGGCCCGGACCACCCGGCCGTCCGTGCCTATTTCGGCCGCCTGATGGAATGGCCGTCGGTGGCGCGGACCTATCGGGAGGCCGAGCCGTTCTTCGGCTATTTCCCGCTCGACCCGAAGCCCGGCCTGCCGGCCGCGTAAAGAGAGGCGGCTCCACCCTTTCCCGGCTGATCCTCCTCCCACGATCGGTCCGACCGGGCAGGGCGCCGCCTGCGCCGTCCTGGTCTTCTCGACAGGTGGCGACGCTCAACGCCCCGAAAGGATCTCGCGTATGTGGCGCTGGCACCGGTCGGCCATGAACTCGATGAGCAGGCGCGTCTTGGGATCCTGCAGCTTGCGGTGGGGGAACACCGCGGCGAACTGCACCGGGGTCGGCGGCGTCTCGGGCAGGATCACCTTCAATCTCTGATCGCGGATGAACGGCTCGACCTCGAAGCGCGGCTTGTTGATGATCCCGCGGCCGGCCAGCGCCCAGCCCGTCACCACGTCGCCGTCATCCGTGTCGTAGGGGCCGCGGACCTCGAACTTGCGGATGCCCTGCGGCGTGACGAGGTTCCAGAAGTGCTCGCGCGCGCCGGGAAAGCGCAGCATCAGGCAGTCATGCGCCTTGTCGACGAGTTCGTCGGGCGTCGCCGGCTCGCCGCGCGCCTCCAGATATTTCGGCGACGCCGCGAGCACGCGCTCGCATTCCATGATGCCGCGCATGCGCAGGCTGGAATCCTCCAGAACGCCGAGGCGGAAGGCAACGTCGATGCCTTCCTTCATCATGTCGATGTTGTGGTCCGAGAGGCGCAGCCGGACCTCGATATGCGGGTAGCGGTCGCGGAATTCCGGAATGCCGGAAGCGATGAAGCGGCGCCCGAGACCGAGAGGCGCCGTGACCTTGATGATGCCGCGCGGCTGGCCGGACAGGCTGGAGACGGCCGCCTCGGCATCGTCGATCGCCTCCAATACGCGCCGCGCCCCGTCGTAGAACGCCGCGCCCTGCTCGGTCGTCGTCAACTGCCGCGTCGTCCGGTTCAGCAGCCGGACGCCGAGATGCTTTTCCAGTTCCTTGATGCGGTTGGAGGCCACCGCCGCCGAGACCCGTAGATCGCGTCCGGCCGCCGAGAGGCTGCCGAGTTCCACGACGCGGACGAAGACGGCGATGTTGTCGAGATAGGCCATGCTGGTCCCGATTGCCGGCCCGGTGGCCGCCCGACATTATTTTCCAGTTTTTTTTGAAAGTCATCGTGCATCTCGCGGGTTTCGCCAAAGCCGCCGCAACGCAACAATCGGAGAGGTGTTGAAGGGTGGGGCATGACCGAATTCGCGATCGCCTGGGACTGGCTGAGCTTCGCAGCGCGCTGGCTGCATGTCATCACGGCGATCGCCTGGATCGGATCGTCGTTCTATTTCGTCGCGCTCGACCTCGGCCTGCGCCAGCGGCCGGGCCTGCCGGCCGGTGCGCATGGCGAGGAATGGCAGGTCCATGGCGGCGGCTTCTACCATATCCAGAAATATCTGGTCGCGCCGGCCGAGATGCCGGAACACCTCACCTGGTTCAAATGGGAAAGCTACGCGACCTGGATTTCGGGCTTCGCGATGCTGTGCATCGTCTACTATGCCGGCGCCGACCTTTTCCTGATCGATCCGAACGTGCTGCAGATGTCGGCCCCGGTGGCGATCCTCGTGTCGCTCGCCTGCATCGCCGGCGGCTGG
This sequence comes from Rhizobiaceae bacterium, assembly GCA_019635715.1. Lineage (GTDB taxonomy): Bacteria > Pseudomonadota > Alphaproteobacteria > Rhizobiales > Rhizobiaceae > Kumtagia. The sequence continues at coordinate 4,771 of JAHBYY010000105.1, forward strand.
CTGGTCTACGACCAGCTCTGCCGCTGGCTGATCGGCAAGGCCGATGTCGGCCTGATGATCCTGCTCTACGTGATCGTGGTGTTCATGGCGTGGGGGCTGACGCATGTGTTCAGCGGACGGGCGGCGCTGCTGCACCTCGGCGCGATCACCGCGACGATCATGTCCGCCAACGTCTTCATGGTCATCATCCCCAACCAGAAGATCGTCGTCGCCGACCTGATCGCCGGCCGCAAGCCCGATCCGAAATACGGCAAGATCGCCAAGCAGCGCTCGCTGCACAACAACTACCTGACGCTGCCCGTCCTGTTCCTGATGCTGTCGAACCACTACCCGCTCGCCTTCGCGACGGAGTTCAACTGGGTCATCGCCTCGCTGGTGTTCATGATCGGGGTGCTGATCCGCCACTACTTCAACACGGTGCATGCGCGCAAAGGCAACCCGACCTGGACATGGCTGGCGGCCACGGTGCTGTTCATCATTGTCATCTGGCTGTCGACGGTGCCGAAGGTGCTGACCGGCGAGGCGCAGGCGTCGGACGCCGATGCGCCGCTTCTGGCATCGGCCCATTTCCCCGTGGTACGCGACACGGTGCTCGGCCGCTGCTCCATGTGCCACGCGGCCGAGCCGTCCTACGAAGGCATCTACCGGGCGCCGAAGGGCGTCGTGCTGGAGACCGATGCCGAAATCGCCGCCCAAGCGCGCGAGATCTATCTGCAGGCCGGACGCAGCCATGCCATGCCGCCGGCCAACGTGACGCAGGTGACGCCGGCGGAACGTGCGCTGCTCGTTGCGTGGTACGAGGGGCGGGAATGATGCGGATCGTCTGGCTTTTACCCCCACCCCTAACCCCTCCCCACAAGGGGGAGGGGAAGTCTGAGGCGTTGACGCCTCCCTCCCCCTTGTGGGGAGGGGTTAGGGGTGGGGGTAGTGACGTCCGAGAGAGGATCATCTCGTGACCGCCACACTCCTGCGCGGCCGCACCCTCACCTTCCTGCGCTGGCCCGAGACGAAGGACGACCTCGCAGCCTGCCGCTACGAGGAGGATGGCGGGCTGCTGGTCCGCGACGGCTTGATCGCCGACGCCGGCACCTTCGAGGCGGTGAAGTCTCGTGCAGGCGAGGGGGTACAGCTCGTCGATCATCGTCCCAACCTGATCGTGCCGGGCTTCATCGACTGTCACGTCCACATGCCCCAGATGCAGGTGATCGCCAGCTACGGCGCCGAGCTGCTCGACTGGCTCAACACCTACACCTTTCCCGAGGAGACCAAGTTCCGGAACGCCCAGCACGGGCGGCGCATCGCGCGGCTGTTCCTCGACGAGATGATCCGCCAGGGCACGACGACGGTCGCCGCCTATTGCTCGGTGCACAAGGCGAGCGCCGAGGCCTTCTTCGCCGAAGCCCATTCGCGCGACATGCTGGTGGTTGCCGGCAAGGTGATGATGGACCGCAACGCGCCGGAGGGGGTGCGGGATACGCCGCAATCCTCCTATGACGACAGCAAGGCGCTGATCGCCGAGTGGCACGGGCGCGGCCGGCAGCACTACGCGATCACGCCGCGCTTCGCGATCACCTCGACGCCTGAGCAGATGGAGATGGCGCAGGCGCTGATGCGCGAGCATCCGGACCTCCACATGCAGACGCATCTTTCGGAGAACCACGCCGAGATCGCCTTCACCCAGGAACTCTACCCCTGGTCGAAGGACTATACGGACATCTACGACCATTACGGGCTGCTCGGGCCGCGCGCGCTGTTCGGCCACTGCATCCACCTTTCGGAGCGCGAGGCCGACCGCCTGTCCGAGAGCGGTTCCGTGGCGGTGTTCTGTCCGACCTCCAACCTGTTCCTCGGCTCCGGGCTGTTCGATTATCAACGCTACCGCGGGCGTGACAAAGCCCTGCGCATCGCCACGGCGACCGACGTCGGCGGCGGCACCAGCTATTCCATGCTGCGCACCATGGACGAGGCCTACAAGGTCATCGCGCTGAACGGCGAGAAGCTCAACCCGCTGGCGTCGTTCTGGCAGTTGACGCGCGGCAATGCCGAGGCCCTGTCGATGTCGCACAGGATCGGAACGCTCGAGCCGGGGACGGAGGCCGATCTGACCGTGCTGACCTCCCGGGCGACGCCGGGGATGCGGCTGCGGATGGAAACCGTCGAGACGCTGGCCGAGGAACTCTTCCTGATCCAGACGCTCGGCGACGACCGCGCGGTGGTCGAGACCTATGTGGCGGGCAGGCCCGCCAAGCGGGGGCTCGAAGATTAGGCGCGGCGGACAGTTTACTTTTTTCGGCCCGTGCGGGATATCCAGCGCTGCGGCAGGATGCCGAAGGAAAGCAAACTGCCCGCTGCGCCGATCTGCGCTTTGCAAGTTGCCACGATGGGAAGCGACATGGCCGAAGCCGACGACATCGCGCGCATCTCCGAGCAGGAGAAGGCGCTCGTCTTCGGCCGCTTCGACGAGGCGACGGCCTTCGCGCTCGGCAGCCTGCTGCGCGACCGGGCGCTCGCCGAGGGGCTCGGCATCGTCATCGACATCCAGAGCTGGGACCGGCCGCTTTTCTACGCGGCGCTGCCCGGCTCCACCGGCTCGAACGCCAACTGGGTGCGGCGCAAGCGCAACGTGGTGCGCCACTATGCGACGAGCAGCTATCGGATGAGGCTGATCAAGGCGCGGCCCGACCGTACCTTTCCGCCCGGCGACGGGCTCGATCCGGCGGATTTCGTGCTGGCGGGCGGGGCGTTTCCGATCACGGTCGTCGGAATCGGGGTGATCGGCGCGATCGCCGTGTCCGGACTGCCCGAGCGCCAGGACCACGCCGTCGTCGTCGACGCGCTGTGCGACTTCCTCGGCAAACCTCGGCAGGATCTTGCGCTGGCCGCCGAGTAACCCGCCGCTTCGACCCATCCCGACACGATATCAGGACAGGCATGACCGCTGACGATCCGAAGACCCTTCTGGCCGCCCTGTTCAAGGCAGCGGTCGCGGCGGCCGACCCCAATCTGACGATCCGGCGCCATCTGCCGCGGCGGCCGAAGGGACGGACGATCGTCATCGGCGCCGGCAAGGGCTCGGCCCAGATGGCGGCGGCCTTCGAGAGGGCCTGGGAGGGGCCGCTGGAGGGCCTCGTGGTGACCCGCTACGGCTACGCCACGCGGTGCGAGCGCATCGAAGTGCTGGAGGCCGCCCATCCTGTGCCGGACATGGCAGGGCTGTCGGCGTCACGCCGGCTCCTCGACCAGGTGACGGGATTGACGGCCGATGATCTCGTGGTGGCGCTGATTTCCGGCGGCGGTTCGGCACTGCTGCCGTCGCCGGCCGGCAGTCTGACGCTTGCCGACGAGATCGCCGTCAACGAGGCGCTGCTGGCGTCGGGAGCGCCGATCGCGGCGATGAACACGGTGCGCAAGCACGTCTCGTCGATCAAGGGCGGACGGCTAGCCGCCGCCGCCCATCCGGCGCGGGTGGTGTCGCTCGTCGTTTCGGACATCCCCGGCGACAATCCGGCGCTGGTGGCCTCGGGACCGACGGTGCCGGACGGCGCGACGCGCGAGGACGCGCTGCGCATCGTCGAAACCTACGGCATGCGGCTTCCGGAGGCCGTGCTCGCGCATATGCGCGGCGAAGCCTCCGCGGCCCCGCGTCCGGACGATCCGCTGTTCGCAGCCAACGAGGTGCATGTGATCGCATCGGCCGGCGTGTCGCTGGCGGCCGCCGCCGAGGAAGCGCGCCGCCTCGGCATCGAGGCCGTCATCCTGTCCGATTCCATGGAGGGGGAGGCCCGCGAGGTCGGTTCGGTCCACGCGGCGATCGCCCGCGAGGTGGCGCTGCGCGGCCGGCCGTTCGAGCGCCCGGTGCTGATGCTGTCGGGCGGCGAAACCACGGTCACGCTGCGCGGCAAGGGCGGCAAGGGCGGCCGCAACAGCGAGTTCCTTCTGTCCTTCGCGATCGGCATCGACGGCACCGACGGCGTGCACGCGCTGGCGGCCGACACCGACGGCATCGACGGGTCCGAGGACAATGCGGGCGCGTTTGCGGACGGAACCTCGGTGACACGGATGCGGGCCGCAGGGGTCGATGCCAAGGCGATGCTGGCCGGCAACGATGCCTGGACGGCATTCGACGCCGTCGGCGACCTGTTCGTGCCGGGCCCGACAGGGACCAACGTCAACGACCTGCGGGCCATTCTCGTGCAGTGAGCACCAGGCGGCGCCGGAGACATGCTTCACGCGGCGTTGACCAGGCCGTGCGATGAGTGGTGGCCAGGGCAGGAGGCTGGACGATTTCGGTGCGGGCGGTGGTCTTCCGGAACAACATGGCGGTGGCCGGCTGGATCTTCATGGCGATCTGGCTGGGTGGCATCAGCCTCATCAGTTGGGTTTTCGTCCGCGACGGCGGCTTCCACCAGATGCACCCGCTGCTGGAGGTCGGCATCATGCTGATGTTCTGGGTATTCGGGTTGGCGGGCGGCGGATACCTGTTCAGCCAGACGCGGGTCCGGCTGACCGTCGAGAACGGCGCGGCGACGCTGCGGGAAACGCTGCTGTGGAAACGGAGCGAGGAGTGCTTTCCGGTCTCCGCAATCGAGGTTTTGCCTGTGCTGCGCGAGCGGGATTCCGAAGGCGATCGCTATTTCCGCTGCGTGATCGTCACGCCGGCTGGCCGAAGGGTCTCGATCGGCGAATCGCATCACGAGGAGACGATGGACCGGCTGCGCGAGCGCGTCGTGGCGGCTCTGGCTGCCGGCGGCTAAACCTCGTGCAGGTAGAGCTGGTAGTCCAGCTCGCTGACGGTGCGGGCGACGCGCAGATATTCCGCCTCCTTGATCGCCGTGAAGGTGCGGTGGAGATCCGGCCCCAGCGCGGTGCGCAGGAAGGCCGATGCCTTCGCCGCGTCGATCGCGGCGCGCCAGTCGCGCGGCATCGCGCCCGCGTTCGCCCCGCTCTCATAGCCGTTGCCGGTGGTCTCCGGGCCGGGATCGAGCTTCTCGTCCAGCCCCATGGAGATTCCGGCGAGAATCGTCGCCGCGGCGAGATAGGGGCTGGCGTCGACACCGGCGGGGCGATGCTCGATGCGGCGGTTCCCGACATCGCCGGCCGGTACGCGCAAGGCGACCGAACGGTTGTTGACGCCCCAGGTCGGGGCGACGGGGGCGTAGGATTGCGACACGAAGCGGCGCCAGGAATTGGCATGCGGCGCGAAGACCAGCATCGACTCCGCCATGGTTGAGATGAGGCCGCCCAGGCCGTAGAGCAGAGGCGCGGCCCATGCGGCTCCCGGAGCTTCCGAGAAGACGTTGGCTCCCTCGGGATCGAGCAGCGAGACATGGAAATGCATGCCCGAGCCGGCGTATTTCTCGATCGGCTTGGCCATGAAACAGGCGGTGACGCCGTGGCGGCGCGCCTGGGCGCGCACGATTCGCTTCAGCATGACCAGGTCGTCCGCGGCCCGCAGCACATGCTTGCGATAGTGCAGCGTCAGCTCGTACTGGCCCGGCGCGTATTCGGAAATCACCGTCTCGGCGGGTATGCCCTGCAGCTCGCAGGCCGCGTAGATGTCTGAGAACAGCGGCTCCATGCCGTGCAGGTGGTCGACCGAATAGACTTCGGTCTTGGCCGAGCGGCGACCGTCGAGTACCGCCGAGGCAGGCTGGACCTTGCCGTCGGCATCGCGCTCTCCGGCGAGAAGGAAGAATTCGAGCTCGAAGGCGCCGGCCGGATGCAGGCCCTTGCCCGCCAGCGCCGCGATCTGCCGCACCAGCGCATGGCGCGGGTCGGAGGTCATCGGCGCGCCGTCGAGGTGATAGAGCGACATCAGAACCTGCGCGCGTGCCGGTTCGGTGCCATGCAGGCGAACGAGCGTTCCGGGGATCGGCCAGGCGCGCAAATCGCCGTCGCCGGAATCCCAGACAAGGCCGGTTTCGTGGACGTCCTCGCCGGTGATGTCGAGGCCGAGGATCGAGATCGGCATGTGTCGGCCCGATTCATAAAGGCCGAGCAGTTCGTGACGCCGGATGATCTTGCCGCGGCCGATGCCGTTGACGTCGGAAAGCACGATGTCGACCGCCGCGATGTCGGGATTGGCGTCGAGAAAGGCGCGCGCCTCTTCTGTCGAGGAACCCGAGGGTGAGGTCATGCGGCAAGCTCCGCGCAGATGGCGCCGAAGGCGCGGACGAGGCGGTCGACCTGTCCACGCGTGGTGGCGGGCGAAATCAGCATCATGTTGTGGAAGGGCGCGATCAGCACGCCACGGTTGACGAGGCCGACATGGATCGCCGCCTCGAGATCGCCGGCATGCGCGGCATAGGCCTGCGTACCGTTGCCGAGCGGGCCTGGGGCGCAGATGAACTCGACGCGGGCGCCGACGCGGGCGACGTGCCAAGGCAGGCCTGCTCGTTGGATGGCGGCCGACAGTCCCTGCTGAAGGCGATCCGCCAGCGTCTCCATATGCGCATAATTCGCGTCGGTCATCACCTCTTCGAGCGTGGCGCGCATCGTCGCGAACTGGAGCGGGCTGGCCGACAGCGTCGTGCCGATGCCGGAATATCCGGACTCCTTGGCCGCCACATAGGCTTCGTAGCGGGCGGCGATGTCGCCGCTCAGGCCCCAGACGCTCGCGGGGACGCCGCCGGCGACCGGCTTGCCGAGCACGAAGATGTCGGGCTGCAGGCCATGACGGCGGGTATAGCCGCCGCGCGCGGTGGAAACGGTGTGGGTCTCGTCGATCAGCAGCAGCGTGCCGGTTTGGCGCGTCAGGCGCCGGAGGGCGTCGTGAAAGCCCGGCTCCGGCAGCACCATGCAGCAATTGGTGAGCACCGGTTCGGTGATGACGCAGGCGACGTCGCCCGGGGCGAGCGCCGCTTCGAGGGCAGCCGGATCGTTGAACTCGACGACCTTGGTGTCGCGCGTCAGATCGCGAAACTCGCCGGCAAGCCCCTTCTTGTTCGCCGGCTGGCCGCCGGCGAGGCGCACGAAGGTCTCCTCCACCGCGCCGTGGTAGCAGCCGTTGAAGACGAGGATCTTCGACCGGCCGGTCACAGCGCGGGCGACACGCAGGGCGAAGCGGTTGGCGTCGCTGGCGGTGGTGGCGATCTGCCAGCGTGCCATGCCGAATGTGTCGAGCAGCAGCCGACCGACCGCCGCGGCGTCCTGCGACGGCAGCATGTAGGTCAATCCGCGCGCCGCCTGCCGGCGCATGGCGCGCGCCACCGGCGGCGGTGAATGACCGAACATCGAACCGGTATCGCCGAGGCAGAAATCCGCCAGCCTGTTGCCGTCGAGGTCCAGGATGGTCGCCCCGCTGGCCTTTTCGACCATGATGGGGAAGGGCGTCGGCCAGTCGAGCATCCAGTGCATCGGGACGCCGCCGAGGTAGCCCGGCAATCCATTGCCGAAGGCCGCCGCCGATTTGGGGCGCCGGTCTCGATAGCGCTCGGCCTCGCGGGCCCGGAACGCCGCGATGCGCGCGGGGTCGATCCCGCCCTGTGCCGGTCCTGTCGGCAAAATCGCCCCTCCGCATTGCCTGCCTGGCACGATCCATAATCGGTTTCGGCGCGGGCAGGAAGCCGCCGGATACTCTTGACCATTCCTCGATTGCGACCTTCAATGGATCGGCCATTGGCCTTTGGGGGAATGTCATGCGCGCCGCGATGGCCTCGATCGTCATGCTGGCATGTGCCGGCCCCGCCTTCGCTTCGGGCGGCCTGTCCTGCGAGGCCAAGGACGAGGCGGCGCGGATCGAGGTCGAAAGCGGCGTGACGCGCGGCATGGGTGGCCCGGTCTTCAATTTCCGGGGCAGCTCGGAGTTCGTCAGCGAGAAGGTCGAGGCCGATCTCGGCAAGCAGGGCTACACGGACGAGCATCTCGCCCAGTACTGGCTCGACGGCGAGGAACTGCGGCTCCTGCTCTACCGGGAGCGCGACGGCGACAAGCCGCACGGCTATGTCGAGATCACCATCCGCACCAAGCAGATCGACGACGAAGGTACCTATGCCGGCTCCTACGAGCTTTCGGCCTTCGACACGACGGGCACCGACGGCGGCGAGGCGCGGACCTTCGAGGTGAAGGGCGAGATTTCCTGCTTCGTGGAGTAGCCGG
>JAHBYY010000106.1 GCA_019635715.1 Rhizobiaceae bacterium
TATGAAGCCGGCTAAATATCGTAAGGAGCGCCTATGAGAATCGGTTGGATCGGCCTCGGCAAAATGGGCCTGCCCATGGCCCAGCGCATCCGGGAGGCCGGCAATCCGGTCACCGCCTTTGCCCGCAGCGACGCCAGCGCGGCCAAGGCCGAATCGGCAGGGTATGCGGCCGTCCGCGACATGGCAGGGCTCGCCGCCGCGAGCGACGTGGTGTTCTCGGCGATTTCCGACGACGCGGCGCTGCATGACGCGATCACAGCCGAGGGCGCTCTGGCCTCGCATCTGAAGAAGGGACAGACCTACATCGACACGAGCACGGTGTCGCCCGAGGCCTCCGAAGCCGTCGCCCGGCTGCTCGACGCCAGAGGCGTGCTCTATCTGCGCGCGCCGATCTCCGGCTCCACGGCGACCGCCAAGGCCGGTGCGCTGACCAGCATCGTGTCGGGCCCGCGCGCGGAGTTCGACCGCCTGACGCCGCTGTTCGAGAGCTTCACCAAGGCGCGGTTCTGGCTCGGCGAGGGCGAACAGGCGCGCTACATGAAGCTCGCGGTCAATTCGACGCTTGCCGCAATCTCGGCGCTGATGGCCGAGGCGCTCGCCTTCACCGCCAAGGGCGGCGTGTCGCTGGCCGACGCGGTCGAGGTCTATTCGAAAAGCGCCGTCGCAACGCCGCTGCTCGACTACAAGCGCGCCATGATCCTGGAAGGCAAATACGAGCCCGCCTTCGAGGTCTCACAGATGATGAAGGATCTCGATCTGGCACTCGACGTGGGCCGGGTGAACCATGCGCCGCTACCGCTGGCCTCGCAGGTGCGCCAGCAATACGAGGCCGCCTATCTGCACGGCCGCGGCGAGCGTGACTTCTTCGTGCTGGTCCAGGAGATGGCTGAGCTCGCGGGGGTGGAGAAGTCGTAGGTCGGCACCCAGTTTCCGTCGCAGTCCGAAACGCAGAAACCCGGCCATCGAGCCGGGTTTCTCTCACTTCGCGGCGATGCCGTGTGCTTCAGACGGAGCTCAGATCGAAGCGCCTTCCGACCCGGTGCGGAAGTCGAAGCTGGTCGACAGGCCGCCGTCGGCCATCAGGTCCTCGCCGATAAAGGCGCCGGATTCCTCCGAAAGCAGGAACATGGCGCCCTGGGCGACATGGCGCGGGTCGAGGATCTTGCCGGCCGGCTGGCGGTTGGCGCGCGTCGCCTCGAACTTCTTGCTGTCGGCCGCCGATTCCATGTGGCGCTTGAACAGGCCGGCCATCATCGGTCCAGGCGACAGAACGTTGACGCGGATACCCTGGCGCGCGTGGTCCATCGCGATGGTCCGGGCCAGACCGCGGACGGCCGCCTTCGAGGCGGTGTAGGCGGCCAACTGCTGCTCGCCGAAGGATCCCGACACAGAGCCGACGGCGACGATCGGGCCGCCGCCATTGTCGATCATGCGCGGCAGCAGAGCCTTCATCGCCATCGCGGTGCCGACGACGTTCACGTCGAGCGTGCGCACCAGCATCTCCTTGCTGGTCTCCAGGATCGAGCCGACCGTGTCGAGGATCGCGGCAGCCGTCACCAGGCCGATGGACTTGCTGCCCGATTTGTCGAGAAGCTTGTTGACCTCTTCCCAGGTGGTGTCGTCCGAGACGCTGCCGGCGACATGGGCATAGCGGTTGTTGCCGCGCAGATCGTCGAGCGCCGGCGCGCGATCGACGCCCACCGTCTCGACCCCCGCCTCGAGCAGCAGCCGGCAGAGTTCGTGGCCGAGGCCGGACGACGCGCCGGTGACGACGACGGTGCTGGGCAGCGTCAGTGCGAATGAAGGCTTCTGTGACATTTTCTTCCTTTCCCGAGGCTTGGCGCCTCATGCTCGATGCGCGACATGCGGACCCGACGAACCGTTTTATTCGCGCGGCGCCTCGCCGGTCAGGCGGGTGATGATCAGGGCGAGCAGGATGATCGCGCCGTAGCACGCATCGATCCAGAAGGCCGCGATGCCGGACAGCGTCAGCACGTTCTGCAGCAGGCCGAGCAGCAGCACGCCGGTCAGCGCGCCGATCATTCGTCCCTGTCCGCCGTTCAGGCCGATGCCACCGATGACCGCCGCGGCGAACACGTAGAAGATCATGTTCTGGCCCTGGCCGGCCATGACCGAGGCGATGCGGCCGGTGAGCAGCAGGCCGGCCAGCGCGGCGAGCAGCGAGCCGACGATGAAGACGCCGATGGTGATGCGCTCCACCGGGATGCCGGCGACGCGCGCCGCTTCCGCATTGCCGCCGATGGCATAGATGGCACGGCCGACCCGGTGATAGCGCATCAGCAGGCCGAACAGCAGGAACAGCACGCCGGCGATCCAGATCGAGCAGGGAATGCCTGCCCACTTGGCGGTGCCGAGATAGAGGAACTCCTCCGGCAGGTCGAACAGGGTCTGGCCGTTGGTGATGCCCAGCGTCATGCCGCGCAGCAGGATCAGCACGGCAAGCGTGGTGATGAAGGCATTGAGCTTCAGCTTGACCACGAGCAGGCCGTTGATGGCTCCGACGATCAGGCCGACGGCGAACAGCACGGCAATGCCGGCATAGCCGCTGATGCCGTAGCCCGAGCCACCGATATAGGTGTCGGAGATCATCAGCCAGGCCGCGAACATCGGCGCGATGCCGACGGTGGATTCGAGCGACAGGTCGAACTTGCCGCAGATCAGGATCAGCGACTGGGCGATGACCAGGATCGACAGTTCCGATGATTGCTGCAGGACGTTGAGCAGGTTCTCGGGCAGCAGGAAGGACGACGACACGAAGCTGCCGATGATCATGACGAGAAAGATCACCGGGATCAGCACGAGGTCGCGCAGCTTCAGCCGGGTGAAGAGGTTGGGACCGGCCGGCGCGCCAGAAACGGCCTGGGGTGCGGTGCTCGCCATGTCAATACAGCCCTTCGATTGCCGCGACCATGTCGTGGTCCTTCCAGCCGCGCGGGAAGCTGCGCGTCAGGCGCCCGCGGAAGATGACCTCCACGCGGTCGCAGATTGTCAGTTCGTCGAGGTCGTCGGAGACCACCAGCACGGCCATGCCGCGCGCCTTGGCCTGGTCGATGATGTCGTAGACGGCTTCCTTCGAGGCGATGTCGACGCCTTGCGTCGGCGCGACCAGCACCAGAACCTTGGGATCGGAGGCGAGCGCCCGGCCGAGCATCGCCTTCTGCTGGTTGCCGCCGGAGAGCTCGCGGATCGGCTGGTCGCCGGACGAGGCGACGATGCCGATAGAGGCGATCTGCTTGTCGACCATGGCCGCCTGCCGTGCCGGAGAGACGAAGCCGGCCGCGCCGAAACGGTCCATGACCGTGGTGGTCAGATTGTCGCCGACCGGCAGCAGCGGAAACAGGCCGCGGACGTGGCGGTCGCGCGCCACGAAGCCGACGCCGGCGGCGCGCATCGCCGCGACATCGCCGAGCGGCGCCTTTGTGCCGAGGATGGAAACGGTGCCGCTGTCAGGCTTCAGCAGCCCCGCAATCGTCTCCGCCACGCTGTCCTTACCCGAGCCGGCGAGGCCGGCCAGGCCGACGCACTCGCCGGGAGCGACCCTCAGGTCGATGGCCTCGAAGGCGTCGGCGAGCCGCAGCCCGGAAAGCGCGAGGCCCGCCGGACCTTCCGTCCGGGTCGCCGTCACGCCTTCCCGCTTGACCATCGCAGCGTCGCCGACCATCGCGGCGACCAGCCTGTCCTTGGGAAATTCCTCGAGTTCCGCGTCGGCGACGACGCGGCCGTCGCGCATCACGGTGACGGTGCGGCAGATCTCGTAGATCTCCTCGAGATGATGCGAGATGTAGAGAAAGGTGACGCCCGATGCCTGCAGGCCGCGGATGCGGTCGAACAGCCGATTGACTTCCTTTCGTTCGAGTTCCGCGGTCGGTTCGTCGAGGATGATGAAGCGGCTGCCCTGCAGCAGCGCGCGGGCGATCTCGACGATCTGCCGCTGCTCGACGGTCAGGCGCCAGGCGTCGATGTCGGGCGAGACGTCGAGGTCCCATTCCTTGAGGGCCGCCATCGAGCGGTCGCGCAGGCGCCGCCAGTCGACCAGGCCGAGCGCGCCGCGCGGCTGGTTGTTGAGGAAGAGATTCTCGCCGACGGTGAGATGCGGGATGACCATCCAGCGCTGGTAGACGCAGGCGACCCGCTCCCGCCACGCCTGGCGGTCGCCGAGCGCCGGGGCCGGCTTGCCGCCGAGGCGGATCTCGCCGGCATTGGCGCCGTAGATGCCGGTCAGCAGGCCGACCAGCGTCGACTTGCCGGCGCCGTTGCGGCCGACGAGCGCACGGGCGTCGCCGACCGGGATCGAGATCGCGACGTCGTGCAGCACCTCGATCGGACCGAAGCGCTTGACGATGCCATGCGCCTCTGCCGCGAGGTTCGTCGATTGATTTGTCATCCGGACAGACTGCATCGATTTGAATGCCCCCTCCGCCTCGCCATGCTCGGCACCTCCCCCGCTGCGCAGGGGAGGATCAGGGGCGCGGCCGGCAACGACGCTGAACCTCCCCTGCACAGCGGGGGAGGTGGCGCCAAGCGCCGGAGGGGGCTCTCATAGTTGAAGCCCCCTCCTCGCTTCCGTTCACTTGTCCGCCTGGTTGCCCCACAGCGACGGATCGGACGCGTTGTCCTTGGTGACGACGGTGGCCGGCAGATAATCCATCAGATTGTCACCGACCGGCACGATCTCGCTGCCATGGTCCGTCGGGCCGGCCTGGAAGGTTTTGCCCTCGAGAGCCGCCTTGGCATAGAAGGCGCCGTATTTGGCGTAGAGGTCGAGCGGCTGGGCAACCGCCACGTCGAGATAGCCGGCGCGGATCTGCTCCATGGCGTAGGGCGTGCCGTCGACCGATGCCAGGAAGATATGGTTCGGTTCGCCGACCTTGGTCAGCTTGCCGCCGCTCTTCAGCACGTTGAGAACGCCGGCCAGCATGACGGAGTCGCTCTGCATGTAGATGGCCTTGAGGTCGGGCGTCGTGGTGACGACGGTCTGCGCGGCGGAGGTCGCCTTGTCGGCCTTCCAGTTGGTCGGCTGCTCGATGATCTCGACCTTCGGGAACTTCTCCTTCATGCAGTCGTTGAAGCCCGTCGTGCGATCGCGGCCGTTGGTGGTGGCCTGGTCGCCCATCAGCGACAGCACCTTGCCCTCGCCACCCATTGCCGCACCGACGGCCTCGCAGGCCTTGGCGCCGATGCCCTTGTTGTCGGCGCGCACGATCATCGCCGTCTTGCCCTTGGCCGGGGCGATGTCGATCAGCACGGCGGGAACGCCCTTCTCGGCCGCGAACTCCAGAACCGGGGCGATCGCCTGGCTGTCGGTCGGGTTGATGATCAGCGCCTTGGCGCCGGCCGAGATGAGGTTGCGCACATCGGTCGACTGCTTGGCGGCGTCGCCATTGGCATTGGTCGGCGGAAGCGTCTCGAAGCCGGCCTCCTCGACCGCCTTCAGGGTCTGGTTGGCCATGATCGCCTGAAACGGATCGGTCAGGAACGGCGCGGAATAGCCGAGCTTCGGCTTGTCCTGGGCGGCGGCCTGGCCGGCGACAGCCCCGAGAGCGAGCGCCGAGACGGCGGCAATGGCAATGCTGCGGGACGCACGTCCCGTGAATCTGTTCATGAATTCCTCCCTTAGCCCGCCCCTCTCCCAAGGGACGGAATGCGTAGATAGTTCGATGGCGCTGCCCCGCTTTCAACGCGCTTTATGCTCATTCTGAGAGTTTTTGCCTGACCGGCTTCGCTCCGGGCGCGAGCAAAGCCGGCTCGGCGCATAAAAAATGCCGCCCCCGCGGAAGCGGGGACGGCAGGTGCGACAGGGAGCTGCCGTGAAGTCAGATAACGCTGCGGATCGAGCCGCCGTCGACGCCCCAGACTGCGGAGGTGACGAAGGACGCCAGGTCGGATGCGAGGAAGACGACCACGTTGGCGACTTCCTCGGGTTCGCCGAGACGGCCCAGCGGCAACTGCCGCAGGCTCATCTCGTGCTCCACGGCTTGCTTGGGAGGCATTTTGTGGAACTTGCCCATGGTTTCGGCGAAGCCGCCCGGCTTCGACCAGAAAGGCGTCCAGACCGGACCGGGGGCCACGGCGTTGACGCGGATCTTCGGTGCTTCGGCGCGGGCAAGGCTCTTGGTGAGCGCCAGCACGGCAGACTTGGACACGCCATAGTCGACCGGCACGGGCTCGGGCTGGCGCGCCAGGTCGGAAGCGTTGTTGATGATGACGCCACCGCGCTCGCGCATGGTCGGCAGCACCAGACGGGTTGCGCGGACATAGCTCATGAAATTGAGCTGGAGGGTCTTTTCCCACTCCTCGTCGGTCAACTGGTCGAAGGTGCGGACCGCCCCGGAACCGACATTGTTGACGAGCACGTCGACGGCGCCGCCGAACGCGGCCAGCGCATCCGTCGTGGCCTTGACCACGCCGTCGCCGGTCGACAAATCGCCGAGACCCATCGAACCCTTGCTGCCGGCCGCCTCGATGAGCGCGATGGTCTCCTCGCAGCCCGCCTTGTCGATGTCGATCAGCGCCACCTTGGCGCCTTCCCTGGCAAAAGCCACCGCAGTGGCGCGGCCGATGCCCGTGGCGCCGCCGGTGATGGCGACGATCTTGCCTTCGAGATTGGTCTTCATGGTTTTCCTCCCCTGCGTCGTCTTTTCAGGCTTTGGTGAGCAGTTCCATCGTCGTGTCGAAGGACCGCTTGGCCTGCTCCTTGAGCGAGCCGGTCCGATAGGTGCGGCTCAATACTTCGACCGACCAGAAGCCTTCCCAGCCGGTCTGGCGGATGGCGCGGATGAATCCGGTCACGTCGAAGGACCCCTCGCCCGGATAGAGGCGTTCGCCGATCGTATCATCCCAGAGCGTGCCGACGATCTCGGCGCGCGCATCGTTGAGCTCGACCGACTTGATGTAGGAGGCAGGCAGCTTGGCGACCTCGCTCATCGCAATGTTGCCGCGCTCCATGTGCCAGATGTCGACGCAGAGGCCGGCATTGCCGCGGCCCGACTGCCCTACCACGGCGCGCGCCGTGGTCAGGTCGCGGATATTGGTGAAGGGCAGAACCTCGATGGCAACGTCGATGCCATTCTTGGCGGCCTCGTCGGCGACCTCGGCAAGGGCCTTCGCATAATGCGCGATGTCGATCTCTTCCGCCCACATCTTCGGCGCGATCTTCAGATCGCGGGCGCCGAGTTCGACAGCGGCCTCGAGCAGATCCTTGCGGACACGGTCGGATTCCGACTTCGCATCGCCGAGCTCGAACCAGTCGCCGAGGAACTCCACCTCGACATGCTTGATGCCGGTGTCGTCGAAAAGCCTGCGCATGCCCTTCAGGCCCATCTTCTCGACGTTGGCCTGGATATCCTGATAGACGAGGCCCAGACCTGTGTAGCCGGCCCCGGCGGCAGCTTCTGCACGCTCGCGCAGCGAAAACGGGCTGACTTCCGAAGGGCCCATCGGATAGCGGTCGCCGGCGATGGTCCAATAGCCGGCCAGCAGCTCGATCGACTTGGCCATGAAAGTCCTCCCAGGCACTTCACCCGACCGGCCTCAGCCTCCTCGCTGAACAAGCCGACACGGTGTCTTGATGGGGCGCATCTTTCGGATCAGCCGCCTGGCGCGCAACATCGAGAATTATCAAAACGAGCATTTCATGCCGCGACCGCGAGCCGTTCGAATTTTTCATTCTGAACAATATGCCGATTGTGACCGATGGCGGCCCTCCTATCTTCGTCTGACGCGGCCGTGCCCACGACCTGCGAACGCGGCTTCGTGCGCCGCACCCTATGACTCACAAGGGAGGGACGAATGCAGAAAATTGCGCTGGTGATCGGTGTCAGCGGCATGATCGGCGGCAATACCGCGCGGGAATTGCTGGCGAACGGATGGACCGTCTACGGCCTGTCGCGCAACCCGACCAACGACACGGCCGTCGCGGGCGTGAAGCCGGTGGCCGCCGACCTGCTCGACGCGCAATCCGTCAAGACCGCGCTCAAGGACGTCGCGCCGACGCATGTGTTCTTCGCCACCTGGACGCGGCGCCCGACGGAAGCGGAGAACATCGAGGTCAACAGCGCCATGGTGCGCAACGTGCTCGACGCGCTCGCCCCTCACAAATCGGTCAAGCACGTCGACCTGGTGACCGGTCTCAAGCACTATCTCGGGCCGTTCGACGCCTATGTCTCGGGCGGCTTCCGCCCGGTCACGCCGCTGCGCGAGGAACAGCCGCGGCTCGACCTGCCGAACTTCTACTACGCCCAGGAGGACGAGGTCTACGCCGCAGCCAAGCGCGACGGCTTCACCTGGACCGTGCAGCGCCCGCACACCGTCATCGGCAAGGCGATCGGCAATGCGATGAACATGGGCTCGACGCTCGCCGTCTACGCCTCGATCTGCAAGGAGACCGGCCGCAAGTTCCGCTGGCCCGGCTCCGAGGGGCAATGGAACGGCATCTGCGACATCACCGATGCACGGGTGCTGGCCAAGCATCTGGTCTGGGCGGCGACAGCCGAGGGCGCCAAGAATGAAGCCTTCAATGTCGTCAACGGCGACTATTTCCGCTGGAGCTGGCTGTGGCCGCGCATCGCCAAATGGTTCGGTGTCGAGGCTGTCGGCTGGGACGGAACCATCCATCCGCTCGAGGCCGAGATGGCCGATGCACCGGAGATCTGGGCCGGCATGGTCAAGAAATACGGCCTCAAGGAAGGCAAGCTCGACCGCCTCGCCTCCGCCTGGCACACCGATCTCGACCTCGGCCGTCCGATCGAGGTGATGACCGACATGACCAAGAGCCGCGAGGCCGGCTTCCTCGTCTTCCAGTCGACCGAAAAATCCTTCACCGACCTGTTCGCGCAGCTACGCCAGGAGAAGCTCATCCCCTGAGGGTGAGAGTCGACTTCCCCGGATTGGCGCCGCCCCTCATCGCCCTGCCGGGCACTTCTCCCCGTGAAGAACGGGGAGAAGGAAGCAGGCCGCTAGGAAGGCTCATGTCCTGCAGGGTATGCGACTGGCGAAATCATGAACGGGAGCGTCTCTCTCCCCGCTTGCGGGGAGAAATGCCCGGCAGGGCAGTGAGGGGCGCCAACGGCTGAGTTCGAAGCCGCCGACCGTCAAAGAAGTCCCGCCTTCTCGGCCTCCTCGCGCAGGTTCTGGCGGGGACGCGGGCCGATCTGCTGGATGACGAGGCCGGCCGCCAGCGAGCCGAGATCGCCGCATTCGGCGAGGCTGCGGCCGGAGGTGTAGCCATAGAGGAAGCCCGCGGCATAGAGGTCGCCGGCGCCGGTGGTATCGACCAGTTGATCGATCGTGGTCGGCTTGACGGTGACCGTCTCGTCGCCGCGCACGACGACCGATCCTTTTTCGGAGCGCGTCACGGCCGCCAGTCGGCAGTCCTTGCGGAGCGCCTCCAGCGCCTCCTCGAAATTGTCGGTCTCATAGAGCGACTTGATCTCGTGGCTGTTGGCGAAGACGATGTCGACCGTGCCGGAGCGCATCAGATCGAGGAATTCCTCGCGGTAGCGCCCGACGCAGAACGAGTCCGACAGCGTCATCGACACTTCCCGCCCCGCCTCATGGGCGAGCTTCGCGGCCAGACGGATGGCGTCCTTGGCGCGCGGCGGATCCCACAGATAGCCCTCGAAATAGGTGACCTTGGCGCCCCTGGCCTTTTCCGGCTCGACGTCCTCGGGGCCGAGTTCGACGCAGGCGCCGAGATAGGTGTTCATCGAGCGCTCGCCATCCGGCGTGACGAAGATCATCGAGCGCGCCGTCGGCGGCAGCCCCTTGAGCGGCTTCGTGTCGAAGGCGACGCCCTGGGCGCGGATGTCGTGATAGTAGATGTCGCCGAGCTGATCTTCCGCGACCTTGCCGAAATAGGCGACCCTGCCGCCGAAGCTGGCGATGCCGGCCGCGGTATTGCCGGCGCTGCCGCCGGATGCCTCGACGGCGGGGCCCATGCGCTCATAGAGCAAATTGGCGCGGTCGGCGTCGATCAGGTTCATGGCGGCCTTGATAATGCCGTTCTCGGTCAGAAACGCGTCGTCGGCCTGCGCGATGATGTCGACAATCGCATTGCCAATACAGAGGACGTCATACTCGCTCATCAAGCTGCTCCAGAAATTTCAAACCAGGCCTTTTGGCACGCCGCATCGCGACCGGTCCAGCGCCGTGCTTTCAAGCGCCGTTGATTTTCTTGCAAGTGTTGCCGGCAGTTCCCATTTCGTTCATTCAGGCAGATGGAAAGGCTCGTGGCGGCATGATCTTCGAGGCGGCGCGCAGTGCGGCCGGACATTTGTTCAGCCCGGCCTTCCGGGCCGTGCTGTTCAAGACGCTCGGGCTCTCGCTGCTGGCGCTCACGGTGCTGTGGATCGCACTGCGGCAGGTCTTCGTCTGGCTCGCCCTGCCGTTCTTCGACGGCCTTCTGCCGGAGTGGGTCGGCTCCGGCGGCTGGTTCGACCTCGTCGCGACGATCCTCGCCGGCCTGGCAATCGCGGCGGGCCTGGCTCTGCTGATCGCTCCGGTTACCGCGATCATCGCCGGCATATTCCTGGATGATGTGGCCGAGCGCGTCGAGCGCCAGGAGTATCCGGCCGACCCGCCGGGGCGCGCGGTGCCGACGCTTGCCAGCATCGTGCTGGCGATGAAATTCTTCCTGGTCGTGGTGCTCGGAAATATCGTCGCACTGCTTCTGCTGCTGATCCCCGGCGTCAACATCGCCGCCTTCTTCGTGGTCAACGGCTATCTGATCGGGCGCGAGTTCTTCGAGTTCGCCGCCATGCGCTTCCGGCCCGAGGACGAGGCCAAGGCGATGCGCCGGCGCAACGCCGGCACGGTTTTCCTCGCCGGGCTGGTGATCGCCGCCTTCATGGCGGTACCGCTGCTCAATCTTGTGTCGCCGCTCTTCGCCTGCGCGATGATGGTGCATCTCCACAAGAAGGTTGAGGCGGCGGAGCGACGCCGGCCTCAGCGCGCCGGGCTGAACAGCGTCTGAAGCTCGTCGAACGGCATGCCGTCGCGGGCGAACACGAACGATCCTTCGTCTAGGATCTGGCGCGCGGCGCGCCGGACCGCGCCGAAGGCGGCGTTGGTCAGCTTGGAGCCGAGCGAGATGCGCCGTACTCCCGCCTGGCCGAGCTGCGCCACCGTCAATTGCGGCACGGCGAGCACATTGACCGGCGTCGGCGCCACCGCCCGGCAGATCGTCGCGATCGTCTCGATATCGGAGAGCCCCGGCGCATAGACCACGTCCGCCCCCGCTTTGGCGAAAGCCTGAAGCCGCGCGATCGTGTCGTCGAGATCGGGACGGTTCCACAGGAAGTTCTCGGCGCGGGCGGTGAACACGAAGCCGGTCTTGAGCGATCGCGCCGCTTCGACGGCCGCGGCGACGCGCTCGACCGCATGGGCGAAATCGTAGATCGGCTTGTCCGGATCGCCGGTGTGGTCCTCGATCGAACAGCCGGCAAGCCCGGCGGCATCGGCGGCGAAGATCGTCTCGCCGACGCTGTCCGGGCTGTCACCCTTGCCTCTTTCCAGATCCGCCGAAACGGGAATGTCGACGGCCGCCACGACATCCCGGCAATGCGCGATCATCGCCTCGAAGCCGACGCCTCCATCCGGCAGGCCGCGCGAGAAGGCGAAGCCGGCACTGGTGGTGGCCAGCGCCTGGAAGCCCATGGAAGCCAGCAGCCGCGCCGTGCCGGGATCCCACGGATTCGGCATGACGAAACTGGACGGTGTCTGGTGAAGACGACGGAAGAGCTGGGTCTTGTCCATCGCAAACGCTCCGATTGAATGTGGTGCCAGCTTCTACGGCGACACGGCGCCGGAATGAAGGCACCGGGCGCTCCGTACCGCTTATGCCTCAGAAACGCTCCGCATTCTCTGCGGCCAGTTGCAGCAGAGCGTCGGACGACGGCTGATACCGGCCCTCGGCCGTGTTCCACGCATAGGTGACGGCGATCGTCCGCGTCGACGCAGCCGGAACGGGCCCGTCGCCGCACGGGTCGGCTGCCGGCCTGGTGGTTTCCGTGACGGTGACGTCGAAATCGGCCGGCCTGCTGCCGGACGCCCCCTTCGCCGCAAAGGAGAGCGCCTGCCGGCGCTCGAAGTCGCAACCGGTCTCGTCGAAGGTGAACACCGTGTCGACCGGCTCTATCCGGCCGTCGCGGACGAGCAGAAGCGCGGTCGTGACATAGGACTGGTTCGAGTTGAAATGCGAGCTTCGGCTCAGCACCAGCGTCGCGCCTTCGGCAACGGCCAGCACCGCCGGTTGGTTGAACGAGGTGAACCGGTCATGCGCAACATTCACCGCATCGCGCAGCCTCGGAACCCCCGACAGGTCGAACAGCCCCAGAACCGCATAGCCCTCCGCACTCCCGACATTTCCACCGAAATCCGCCAGGAGCAGCACCTCGTCGCCGCCTTGCCCGCCGGGACCGATGGTTTCGACGCCGGTGATGCCGATCTGCGCCGGGGGCTCGGCGGCCTGGACGTCGGCGTCCAGGGTGCGGACCGGTGCCAGCGTGCGGCCGGCATAGCCGTTGCCATCGCGCGCCAGGTCGGTGACGACCAGCCTCATCAGATCGAGATAGGTGGTCGGCCCATGCCCGGGAATCGTCTCGCCAAGGCCCGGCGCGCCGGCATCCTGCGCCGCGGAGGGTCCCGGGGCGATCGCCATGCCCAGCAAGAGAGCGGCGGAAACGGCATGACGGACCATGGCGCGCAAACCGGCCCTCCTC
>JAHBYY010000107.1 GCA_019635715.1 Rhizobiaceae bacterium
CTCGAGCAGCTCGTAATAATCGATATCCGTGCTCATCGCGCCCCGTAGACCACCACATGCCCCGCGACCGCCTCCATCGCGGCGGCCGACCATTCCATATGCTCTTGCCAGACATTACACGGCCCCGCCATCGCTGACGGGGCCGGTAAGGTCACGGCATCATCGACGCCTTACTTCTTGTCGTCGACTTCCGAGAATTCGGCGTCGACCACGTCGTCGTCCTTCGGCGCCTCTTCGCCCGGAGCCGCGGCGGCCGCCTGCTCCTTCTCGTAGATCGCCTGGCCGAGCTTCATCGCGACCTGCGCGAGCGCCTGCGACTTTTCGGTCATCGCCGCGGCATCGCCGCCCTCGACCGCCGTCTTGGCCTCGGCGAGCGCCGCCTCGATCTCGCCCTTCAGGCCCGCATCGACCTTGTCGGCGTGCTCGGAAAGCTGGCGCTCGGTCGAGTGGATCAGGCTTTCGGCGTTGTTCTTCGCCTCGGCCGCCTCGCGGCGCGCCTTGTCCTCCTCGGCGAACTGCTCGGCGTCCTTGACCATCTGGTCGATGTCCGCATCGGACAGGCCGCCCGACGCCTGGATCTTGATCTGCTGTTCCTTGCCGGTGCCCTTGTCCTTGGCGTGGACCGACACGATGCCATTGGCGTCGATGTCGAAGGTCACCTCGATCTGCGGCACGCCGCGCGGCGCCGGCGGGATACCGACCAGGTCGAACTGGCCGAGCAGCTTGTTGTCCGCCGCCATCTCGCGCTCGCCCTGGAAGACGCGGATCGTCACCGCCGACTGATTGTCGTCGGCCGTGGAATAGACCTGCGACTTCTTGGTCGGGATGGTGGTGTTGCGGTCGATCATGCGCGTGAACACGCCGCCCAGCGTCTCGATGCCCAGCGACAGCGGGGTCACGTCGAGCAGCAGCACGTCCTTGACGTCGCCCTGCAGCACGCCGGCCTGGATCGCCGCGCCGATCGCCACCACCTCGTCGGGGTTGACGCCCTTGTGCGGCTCCTTGCCGAAGAACTGCTTCACGACCTCCTGCACCTTGGGCATGCGGGTCATGCCGCCGACGAGGACGACCTCGTCGATCTCGGCAGCCTTGACGCCGGCATCCTTGAGTGCAGCCGCGCAGGGCGCGACGGTGCGCTGGATCAAATCGTCCACCAGGGCCTCAAACTTGGCGCGGGTGAGCTTCATGGTCAGGTGCTTCGGCCCGGTCTGGTCGGCCGTGATGAAGGGGAGATTGATCTCGGTCTGCGTCGAGGACGACAGCTCGATCTTGGCCTTCTCGGCCGCTTCCTTGAGGCGCTGAAGGGCGAGCTTGTCGTTCTTCAGGTCGATGCCCTGCTCCTTCTTGAACTCCGCCGCCAGGTACTCGACCAGGCGCATGTCGAAGTCCTCGCCGCCGAGGAAGGTGTCGCCATTGGTCGACTTGACCTCGAACACGCCGTCGCCGATCTCCAGCACGGAGATGTCGAATGTGCCGCCGCCGAGATCGTAGACGGCGATGGTCTTGCCGTCCTTCTTGTCGAGGCCGTAGGCGAGCGCCGCGGCGGTCGGCTCGTTGATGATACGCAGCACCTCCAGGCCGGCGATCTTACCGGCGTCCTTGGTGGCCTGGCGCTGGGCGTCGTTGAAATAGGCAGGAACGGTGATGACCGCCTTCTCGACCTTTTCGCCGAGATAGGCCTCCGCCGTTTCCTTCATCTTCTGCAGGATCATCGCCGAGATCTGGCTCGGCGACTGCTTCTTGCCGCCCGCTTCGACCCACGCGTCGCCATTGTCGCCCTTGGCGATCTTATAGGGAACGAGCTTCTTGTCCTTCTCGGTGACGGGATCGTCATAGCGGCGGCCGATCAGGCGCTTCACCGCGAAGATGGTGTTTTCCGGATTGGTGACCGCCTGGCGCTTGGCCGGCTGGCCGACGAGGCGCTCGCCGTCGCCGCTGAAGGCGACGATGGACGGCGTGGTGCGTGCGCCTTCCGCATTCTCGATGACCTTCGCGTCCTTGCCGTCCATGACGGCGACGCAGGAGTTGGTCGTCCCGAGGTCGATACCGATGACTTTTGCCATATCTGCTGCTCTCCGCTTAGCAGGCTCCCAGGACCCATAAGGCGTTCCGGCGGGAGCCCCTTTCACAAGATTTCACCGTCCGGCGGCCATGTTCACGGCCGCCGACGGCGCTGCGGCGTATATAGGAACAGCCCCTTCGCCACGCAAGCATTCGCACCGGCCGGAAACCCGGCTATTCACGAAATCGCGAGGACGATTTCCGACAGGACGGCAGGGGCGCGCGCGATCGCCGCGTCGCGGCGGCTCACACCTTCTCCCAGCCGCCGCCTGTCCCCGCCGCGAAGATCGCGTCGATGACCTTCTGGTTCTTCACCGAGTCTTCGAGCGTGAACACCGCCTCGTCGGCGCCGCCGGCCGCGCGGGCGAAAGCTTCCGCCTCGAGCCTGTACTGGCGGGTGCCAGGGAAGCGGAAAATCTGGACTTCGGAATGATCCTGGTTGTGCAGTTCGATGCGATGATGGTCGTAGTCGCCGGCGTTGAACGGCGCATGAACCTCGATAAAACCCTTCTCGCCGTGGAACACCATGAACTGGCGCAGCGCCATCTGGGTCGAGCAGTAGAAGGTGAGATCGAAATCGCCGAAATCGGCACGTGTCGTCGAGTAGATGTCGGTTCCGAAATTCTTGTCGCGCTCGACCGAGGCCTGGACGCGGATCGGTTCCTTGCCGGTGACGTAGCGCGTCGAGACGGTCGGATAGACGCCGATGTCGGGCAGTGCGCCGCCGCCGAGCTCGAGGATGTTGCGCATGTTGGTCGGGTCCATCAGGTGGTAGGAAAAGGCGCCCTGCACATGCCGCAGCCGCCCGATGGCGCCGCCCTGCACCAGTTCGCGCACCTTGTGCCACTGCGGATGGTAGACCACCATGAAGGCTTCGCAGATCAGCACCTTGTTGCGGTCGCGCGCCGCAATCACGGGTGCGATGTCGGCGGCCTTCAGCGCCAGCGGCTTCTCGACCAGCACATGCTTGCCGGCGTCGGCGGCACGAATCGCCCATTCGACATGCTGTGAGGTCGGCAGCGGGATGTAGACGCCGTCGATCGTGTCGGAGGCAAGCATCGCCTCGTAGGACCCGAAAGCATGCGGCACGCCGAAGCGGTCGGCCAGTTCGCGGGCCCGCGCTTCGTCGCGGCTGGCGACGGCGGTCAGCACGCCGTTCTCGGCGTCCTGGATGGCAGGCAGGACATGGTCGCGGCCGATCTTGGCCGTGGACAGGACACCCCAGCGGAACATTTCAAACTCCTCCTCGTTCTGAGTGCCCGACCTTTGCCCCAAAGCGCGCGCCGTGCCAAGCTGCACCCGGCCCGCCGGCCCGTCTCATTTCACCAAAACGGAGATCCACCATGTCCCGCAAACTCGGCGACGCGCTGAGCGTCTATCCCGTCGGTCTCGGCTGCATGGGCATGAGCCACGCCTATGGCGGCCAGGACGAGGCCGACGCCATCGCCACGCTGCACCGCGCCGTCGATCTCGGCGTCACCCTGTTCGACACCGCCGAGGTCTACGGCCCGTTCACCAACGAGGTGCTGGTCGGCAAGGGGTTGCGGCCGTTCCGCGACCGGGTGGCCATTGCCACCAAATTCGGCTTCAACATCGCCGAGACCGACAAGGGGCCGGAGCAGCGGCCCGGGCTGAACAGCCGGCCGGACCATGTGAGGGCGGTGGCCGAGGCGTCCCTGAAGCGCCTGGGCATCGAGACGATCGACCTGTTCTACCAGCACAGGGTCGATCCGGACGTGCCGATCGAGGAGACGGTCGGCACGATGGCGGAGCTGGTGCGCGAGGGCAAGGTGCGCGCGCTCGGCCTGTCGGAGGCGTCCGCCGCGACGATCCGGCGGGCGCATGCCGTGCATCCGATCGCCGCGGTGCAGAGCGAATATTCGCTGTGGACACGCGATCCCGAACCCGAGGTGCTGCCGACCTGCCGGGAGCTCGGCATCGGCTTCGTGCCGTTCAGTCCGCTCGGGCGCGGCTTCCTGACCGGCGCCATCACCTCGGCGGGGCAGTTGGGCGACGACGATTTTCGCCGCAAGCTGCCGCGCTTCTCGGATGAGAACATGGCGCGAAATCTTGCCGTGGTCGCGCGGCTGGAGGAATTCGCCAAGGGCAAGGGCGCCACGGCTGCGCAGTTGGCGCTCGCCTGGGTGCTGCACCAGGGCGACTTCATCGTGCCGATCCCGGGCTCGCGGAAAGTCGCCAACCTGGAGCAGAACGTCGCCGCCGCCGCGATCCGGCTGACGCCGGAGGAGGTGGCGGAGATCGGCGGTCTGGTGACGCCGGACATGGTGTCCGGCAACCGCTATCCGGACGACATGGCGCGCCAGGCCAACCGGTAGCCGATCGGCCTCAGGCGGCGTCCTGGATCGCCGAAAGCTTCCAGTCGCCGCCGCGCCTGCGCACGAAGGTCCAGAGTTCCGTAGTCTCGCTGGGGCTGTCGTCGCCCTCGACGATCGCGCCGGTGGCGCGGTCGCGCAGGACGTCGACGGCCTCATACTGGAACGCTGCCGTGGCGTAGTCCTCGTCGCCCTCGTTCCACGCCTCGGCAATGTCGGCCTGCGCCAGATGGACGTCGCGCACCTCGTTGCGCAGGCCACGCTTGGCGTTGTCGGCCAGTTCCTCGGAGAAGAACGACACCATTTCCGGAGTGCTCAACCGGCGCAGGGCGGCATGGTCCTCCTCCGAGAACGCCGCCTGCACCTCGGCGAGCCGGCGCTCGAACGTGTCGAGATCGGCCTGACCGAGCTCGATGTCCTGAGAAGCCTCGACCGGCGATGCACCGCCGATCGTCGGAACGGTAAAGCCGCCGAGACGACGATCCTCGCCCTGCGCTGGAGACGCCTCCCGCGCATGGCCGAACATGTTGCCGGCGGACGCCGGCGCGCCGGCCATCGCCGGCTGGCGCCGCGAGCGCAGCCAGCCGATCACCAGGGCCGCGACCAGGCCGAACAGCAATAGCTGGACAAGGAACCCGAGCGCGCCGGCCATGCCGCCAAACCCGTAGCCGAGCAGCATGCCGATCAGGCCGCCGACCAGCAGGCCACGCATCAGCGACCCGCCCATGCCGTTGAACATGCCGGGGCGCTGCTGGCCGACAGCCTGCGGCTGGCGCGTCGCGGCGTTGGGAGCCGGCGTCATGCTGCGCTCCACCGGTCCGTTGGGATTTGGCGCGGTGCGCGTCGGGGCCGGCGCCTGGAAGGTGCGCGTGCCACGGCTGCCGAAGCTGCCGCCACGCCGTGCTTCGGCGAAATCGGTCGAAACGAGAGTCAGCGCCACAAGGGCGCTTGCGAGGAATGCAAAAAAGCGAATGCGGCCGAAGCGCATCATGGAAGCGTCTCCCAATGCCCGCCTCGGAATGTTCACGCGGGCCCAAACCAAACGGTCCGACATCGCGACCGCATCGTGGCGATCGCCAGAGGGGCCCGGCCCGCGTATGAGGATGTAGGAGAGCGCCTTGGCCGATGCAAGATCGGCACGGCGCGTCAAATCATCTCGAGCGGCACGCGCCGCCGCGGCGGCGGGAAGAGCCGATCGATCTCGGCCAGATCGTCCTGCGACAGGGTGAGGTCCGCCGCTGCCCGGTTGTCGCGCACATGTTCGGGACGCACGGCCTTGGGGATGGCGATGACATGCGGATGGCGCAGCGTCCAGGCGAGCGCGACCTGCGCGGCGGTCGCGCCGATGCGCTTTCCGATGGCTGCAAGGCCCGCATGCCGGGCGAGATCGCCCTGCCCGACCGGCGAATAGGCCATGATCGGAACAGCGGCCTTGCCGAGCGCCGGCTGCAGGTCGAAGTCGATGCCGCGCGCATCCAGATTGTACAGCACCTGGTTGGCCTGGACATTCCCGCCTCTCGGCACGCCTGCCAGCTCGGCCATGTCCGGCACATCGAAATTCGAGACGCCCCAGTGGCCGATCTTGCCCTCAGCCCTCAGCGCCTCGAAGGCCTCGACCGTCTCGGCGAGCCTGTATGAGCCGCGCCAGTGCAGCAGATAGAGGTCGATATGCTCCGTGCCGAGCCGCTTCAGGCTGGCCTCGCAGGCGCGCACCGTCCCTGTCCGCGAGGCGTTCGAGGGCAGCACCTTGCTGACCAGGAACACCTCGTCGCGGCGGCCGGCGATCGCCTCGCGCACCACCTCCTCGGCGCCGCCGGAGGCATACATCTCCGCCGTGTCGACCAGCGTCATGCCGAGATCGAGCCCGAGCTTCAGCGCCGCCACCTCGTCGGCAAAGCGCCGCCGATCCTCGCCCATGTGCCATGTGCCGAGGCCGAGCGAAGGGACGGCGGTGCCGGAGGGGAGGGTGACAGACGGAAGCTCAGACGGCATCGAAGGTATCCTGCTGATCGAATTTGCAGCGGCGCGGCGTTGCAGAGGTCGTTTGTTCTGCTATTGTTCTATTGATGACCGTTGAGCCTGTCCACCTTTTAGAAGATTCAGAAACGGGGAACCGCTTCCTCGTCTATGACGGACCGTCCGGACCTCGTCTCGACATCCGCTTCCAGGGCAATGCCCTCTGGATGACACAGGAGCAGATTGCGAGGCTTTTCGGACGGGATGTGTCTGTCATATCGAGGCACATAGCGAACGTTCTGAAAGAAGGAGAGTTGGACGAGGCGAGTTCTTTGCAAAAAATGCAAACAACTCTGGGCCGGCCTGCGACCCTCTACAGCCTCGATATGGTCATCTCCGTCGGCTATCGCGTGTCCTCCGCGCAAGCCACGCTGTTCCGCCGCTGGGCCACCGGCGTGCTGGTTCAGTTTGCGAAATCCGGCTTCGTCGTCGATTCAGTGCGCCTCAAGGAGGAGCGCAATTCCGACCGGATTGCCGAGCTCCGCGAGATCATCCGCGATATCCGATCCGACGAGGCCAATGTCTACCGCGAACTGAAGCGCATTTGTTCGCTCTGCCAGGACTACGACAGTGCGTCGAAGAGCGCGCAGTCGTTCTTCCAGCAGACTCAGGCCAAGCTGGTCTATGCGGTGGTGTCGCAGACGCCGGCCGAGATCATACGATCGAGGGCCGATCACACGGCGCCGAACATGGGGCTTCGAACCTGGCCGAACGAAAACATACGCAAGCAGGACGTCAGCACGTCCAAGAACTATCTCGCGGAAGCCGCCAAGGCGCTGCGCCCGCGAAAGGGGTAGCTACCCCCGCAGCACGCCGCCCGTCCGCTTCCGGACGTTCTCGACGATCCTGCCGGCCAGCGCCTCGAAATCCTCGTCGGTCAGCGTGCGCTCGGTCGGCTGGATCGACACCTCGATCGCCACCGACTTCCTGCCCTCGCCGAGTGCCGCGCCCTCGAACACGTCGAACACCGAGACGCCGGTGATCAGCTTCGGATCGGCGCCGGCCGCCGATTTGGCGATGGCGCCGGCCTCCACCGAACGATCGACGACGAAGGCGAAGTCGCGCTTCACCGCCTGGAAGGCCGACAGGTCCAGCCTCGGCTTGGTGCGCGTCGGCTTGGCTTTTGCCTCGGGGATCGCGTCGACAAACACCTCGAAGCCGCAAAGCGGGCCGGAAACATCGAGCGTGGCGAGCGTCTTGGGGTGGAACTCGCCGAAGGTCGCCAGTACGGTCTTCGGGCCGAGCTTGATCGAGCCGGAGCGGCCCGGGTGATACCAGGCCGGCCCGCCGGCCTCGACCTGGAGCTTGTCGACCGGCGCGCCGCAGGCCTCCAGTACGGCCAGCGCATCGGCCTTGGCATCGAACACGCCGACGGCGGCGGCGTTGCCGCTCCAGGAGCGGCCGGCTCCGTCGAGCTTCGCCGTGCCGCGCCGCACGCCGGCCGCGACCCGCCGCTGGCCCTTCGGCGTATCGTCCTCATAGGTGCCCGAGACCTCGAACAGCGCGACGTCGCCCAGTCCCTTGTCGGCGTTGCGCTGCGCCGCTGCGATCAGGCCCGGCAGCAGCGAGGGACGCATGTCCGACATGTCGGCGGCGATCGGATTGACCAGCTTCAGCGCGGGCGCGCCGCCGCCGAACACTTCGGCATGGGCCGCCGGGATGAACGACCAGGTCACCGCCTCGCTCATGCCGCGCACCGCCAGCGCGCGGCGCGCCGAGCGCGAGCGGATCTGCAGCGTCGTCAGCACCTTGCCGTTGACCGATGCGTGGCTTTCCAGAGGCGCCGGCGCGATCGCGTCGACGCCGACGATGCGCATGACCTCCTCGACGAGGTCGGCCTTGCCGTCGACGTCCGGCCGCCATGACGGCACCGCCACGTCGACCACATCGCCCGAGCCCTGCGGGCCGAAGCCGAGGCGCGACAGGATGTCGAGGCTCTGCTTGCCGGGCACGTCGAGGCCGGTCAGGCGCTTGACCTCCGACAGCGGGAAGCTCACCACCCTCGCGGTGTGGCCCGCATAGCCGACCACCTGCGTGCCGCCCGGTGTACCGCCGCACAGGTCCATCACCATGCGGGTCGCCAGTTCGATGCCCGGCACCATGAATTCCGGATCGACGCCGCGCTCGAAGCGATAGCGCGCATCGGTGATGATACCCAGCGTCCTGCCGGTGCGGGCGACGTTGAGCGGCGCCCACAGCGCCGACTCGATCAGCACGTCGGTCGTCGATTCGTCGCAGCCGGAATGCTCGCCGCCCATGACGCCGGCAATTGACTCGACGCCGCTTTCGTCGGCGATGACGCACATTTCGGGCGTCAGCGCATATTCGCGGCCGTCGAGCGCCAGCACCTTTTCGCCGTCGACCGCGCGGCGCACCACGAGGTTGCCGGCGACCTTCTTCGCGTCGAAGACGTGCAGCGGCCGGCCTCGGTCGAAGGTGACGTAATTGGTGATGTCGACCAGCGCGTTGATCGGCCTGAGGCCGATCGCCAGCAGGCGGCGCTGCATCCACTGCGGCGACGGTCCGTTGGTAACGCCGCGCACGAGGCGCAGCGCGAAGCCGGGGCAGAGGTCCGGCGCCTCGATGCTCACGGAGACGGGGCAGGCCCCCTCGCCCGCGACAGGCTCGACGGCCGGCGTCTTCAGCCGGCCGAGGCCGCTCGCCGCAAGATCACGGGCAATCCCGTGGATCGAGGCCGCGTCAGGCCGGTTCGGCGTCAAATTGATGTCGATGACCGGATCGTCGAGGTGGGCGTAGGCAGCAAAACTCGTTCCGAGCGGCGCGTCCTGCGGCAGTTCGATGATGCCGTCATGCGCGTCGGAAAGCTCCAGTTCGCGCTCCGAGCACATCATGCCGCGGCTCTCGACGCCGCGGATCTTGCCGATGCCGAGCGTGATGCCTGTTCCGGGGATGTGAACGCCGGGCGCGGCGAAAGCGCCGACGAGACCGGCGCGGGCATTGGGAGCGCCGCACACGACCTGCACCGGGGCACCGCCATCGCCGGTGTCGACGGTCAGCACGCGCAGCCGGTCGGCATCCGGATGCTGCTCGGCGGTGAGAACGCGCGCGATGACGAAAGGCTTGAGGCCTGCCTTGTCGTCGACCGATTCGACCTCGAGGCCGATCGCGGTCAGCCGTTCGACGATCTCCGCGAGCGTGGCGTCGGTGTCGAGATGGTCCTTGAGCCAGGAAAGGGTGAGTTTCATCGTATCATTCCGTCGGTCTCGGCACGCTGGTCTTCAACTCCCTCGGAAGGCCATCGGGCATGTGCAGGTACGGCAACTGTTCGCGCACATAGGCGTGCAGCGTCGGCTTGTAGAGTGCCGGCGCGTCCATCGCGCCGAGCAGGAAATAGATGCGGTCGCCGATGCGGCTGTCCGTATAGGCGATCGGCGCGCCGCAGGTGCCGCAGAAGGAGCGCGTCACCGTGCCGTTCTCGTATCCGCGCAGCGTCCGGCCCTCGATGCGCACCTCGTCGGACATGAAACCGACGAAGGCAGCGACAGGCGCGCCGGTGGCACGGCGGCAATCGCCGCAATGGCAATAGCTGACATGGTGCGGCTCGGCGCTCGCCTCGAAGCGCACGCCGCCGCATCGGCACCCGCCGGTATGCAGAGTGTCGGACATCACCTCACCCCGCGGCAATGGAAGGCACCGCCGAAATTGTCAGCGAGACGTCGGTCGTCAAGCCTAGGAAGCGTGAGATTCATGACCTTCGTTCTTTAAACAAGAGACAGGTCGCCAAGAGGACTTGGCCAGATTGATCGAGACTTTCGATTTCATTCACTACGAAGCGGGCCTGTGCAATCAAGCGCCTGACATCCGCCTCGGGAAACAGCGTTTTCTCCGGCGGCAGATAGTCGGCGTTGTGTCGTTCGTTCTGCAGCAGCAAGATAATCGGGCCAATGCGCTTCAAGGCCGCATGCCCTGTTGCCGGTGGCTGATTGAACGCGGTTCGCAGGTGCGCGTGATCGAGTGCCCGATAAACTCGCCGATACTCGTCCGACGCCTGGCGCGCGTTCGGCAGAAGCGTTTCCGCGCAGGTCTTCGCGAGCGCATGAAACACTGCATAGTAAGCCGTACTGACCGCTCTACGCCGACATGCCGCGCTCCGTGGACCGGAACTCAACAAGTCTTCCGCAGCGACCAGCAGTCGCTGCACCATGGTAAGGCCGGGCATCTGCTACTCGGTGTCTTCGTCGGAGTTCGGTGCAGCATCGCCTGGGAGACGCGCGGTCAGAAAGACCACCCGGTCGTCACCCTTTGAACGCAGGCTCGTATGAATATCAGCCAGCGTGTCCGCCATCACACTGGCTGGAACCTCTTGCGTGACGTTGGCGTCGACACGAAAAATCGGTCCGCCTTCGAAGTCCTCGGACTCGACCATCGATGCGTCGATAAAGCCCATCTCCGCAAAATGCTGTTCGACAACCGGCAGAACAAGCTTCCTGGCCTGTTCCAGGTCTATGTATCGGGCATGGACGTTCATGGTGTCGATCCTAACAGCCTCAATATAGACGAGAGCCGGATTTCGGCCAAGCTTATGAGCTCAACCCTCCGAACAGCGTCGGCAGGTCGAGCGGCCGAAAACCGTAGTGCTGCAGCCAGCGCACGTCGGCGTCGAAGAAGGCACGCAGGTCCGGCATGCCGTATTTCAGCATGGCGATGCGGTCGATGCCCATGCCCCAGGCGAAGCCCTGATATTCGTCCGGGTCGAGCCCGCCGGCGCGCAGCACGTTGGGATGCACCATGCCGCAGCCGAGGATCTCCATCCAGTCGCTGCCCTCGCCGAAGCGCACCTCGCCCGGCCGCGAGCGGTCGCACTGGATGTCGACTTCGAGGCTCGGCTCGGTGAACGGGAAGAAGCTAGGCCGGAAGCGCATCTTGACTTGGCGAACCTCGAAGAACGCCTTGCAGAATTCCTCCAGCACCCACTTCATGTTGGCGACGTTCGCGGACTTGTCGATCACCAGACCCTCGACCTGATGGAACATCGGCGAGTGGGTGGCGTCCGAATCCTGCCGGTAGGTCTTTCCGGGAATGACGATGCGGATCGGCGGGCTCGAGGCCTCCATGGTGCGGATCTGCACCGGCGAGGTGTGGGTGCGCAGCACCTTGCGCTCGCCGGACGCGTCCGGCGGCAGGAAGAAGGTGTCGTGCATCTCGCGCGCCGGGTGACCTTCCGGGAAGTTCAGCGCGGTGAAATTGTAATAGTCGGTCTCGATGTCCGGCCCTTCGGCGACGGAGAATCCCATGTCGGCGAAGATCGCGGTGATCTCGTCGATGACCTGGCTGATCGGGTGGATGCGGCCGCGCTCGGCCGGCGACTGTCTAACCGGCAGCGTCACGTCGACGGTCTCGGCGGCAAGGCGCGCCTCGATCGCAGCATCCTTCAGCTCGGTCCGGCGCGCCGCGAGCGCTTCGGTCACGCGGGTCTTCAGCCCGTTGATCGCCGGCCCCTTCACCTGCCGCTCTTCCGGGGTCATGGCGCCCAGCGTCTTCAGCAGTTCGGAGACGGAGCCCTTCTTGCCGAGGGCAGCGACGCGCAGCGCCTCGATGGCCGGCTCGTCGGAAGCGGCAGCGATGTCGGCGAGCAGCGACGTTTCGAGCGTGTCCACTAGTGTATTCACAATGCCTCTCCTGGCAGCATACCCCCACCCCTTACCCCTCCCCACAAGGGGGAGGGGGTTCTCAGACGTAGAAGCCCCCCTCCCCCTTGTGGGGAGGGGTAAGGGGCGGGGGTATCTGCCACAACGATCAACCGCTCTTGATGAGAACAAGAAAACCCGCGCCAGCCTCAGCCAGCGCGGGTTTCCCAAATCAGACTTTTCGAAGCTTGGGAAGCGCTAGCCCTTCCTGGTCGCATTTGTCCAACGCGGGAGTTGCTCCGCAACCCGCTGGAAAATGCTCAGGCCACGGCGCTTTCAAAAGCGTTCGGGGTCGTGTTCTTCAGATATTCGAGCGCCGTCTTGGCCTGCGCAACCAGCGCGGCAAAAGCCTGCGGCTCGTGGATCGCCATGTCGGACAGGACCTTGCGGTCGATCTCGATGCCCGCCTTGTTGAGGCCGTCGATGAACCGGGCATAGGTCAGGCCGTGCTCGCGCACGCCGGCGTTGATGCGCTGCACCCAGAGGGCGCGGAAGTTGCGCTTCTTGACCTTGCGGTCGCGAAACGCGTACTGCATCGACTTCTCGACCGCCTGCTTGGCGATGCGGATGGTGTTCTTGCGACGGCCGTAGAAGCCCTTGGCGGCTTTCAGG
>JAHBYY010000108.1 GCA_019635715.1 Rhizobiaceae bacterium
GCCGAACGAGGGGGCTTATAGTAAGTTTGCTCCGGGTGAGCAACCGCCAACAAGCCGGCCTCGGGCAAAAAAATCATGCCTTCTTGCGGCGTCCGCAACGCCAGTTCCAGTCGCGCTCGGGGCCGACGTCGACATGCACGGAATTGGTGTGGCAATAGGTGCCGACCCCGCCGCGCCCCGGCATGGCGCGCAGGAAGCTGGCCAGTTGGAGCTTGCTGACGCCGGGCACCTGGATGTCGGCAGCGGCGCAGAACATGTGAAGCGAGTTCTTGGCGCCGCGTGCCCGGATGTTGCGCATGCGGCTGCGATAGCCGGACGTCACGATCAAGCGCTTGCCGAATCGCTGCTCGACGACCTTGAGCACCCGCACCAGCGATGGCTTCAGGCAGGCGACGTCGACATCTTCCGTCTGGGTGAGCAGCCCGTTCGGCGCCAGTCTGGCAAGGCCGGCCGCCGAGGCGAGCTGCATCGGCGCATCGTCCTCCTCGTGGACATCGACATCGCTGTCGTCGTCCAGTCCGGACTTGCGCTTGATCTCGAACAGCGCCGACTGGCGCACGCCCGGAAGCCCGTTGTCATCCGAATTGCCGTAGGAGGCCAGGACGACCGGCCGGCGGGCCGGCTTCTCCAGGTCGATCACCGGCTTGGCCGGGAGATTCTCGATGAAGGCGCGAGGTGGCTGATTCTCGGGGAAGGTCTTGGCCGCTGCCTCGTCCGCCGCGGGCGGCGGCGGCGCCTCGTCGCTGGATTTGGGAAGGCCCTGCTTGATCACGGCGCGAGGCGCGTCGCGGCTGGGCTGCGGCGTGCGGTCGCTGTCGCGGCCATTGATCACCGGGGATCCGCCGGAGGCCTTTGAACTGAAGAGCGAGGCAAACAGCCCCTTCTTCTTCGGAGCGACCGTCTCGGAGGCTGCTTCCTCGCCGGTCGGGACGGTGCCGGGTGCCGGCTCCGCGGCCACCTGCTGCGCGGCCACCTGCGCCGGGGCTGCGGCCGCCGGCGCCTGAGCCGTCGCCCCGGCATCTGCCGCGGCAGGCGCGGTTGTGTCGGAAGCCGGGGGCGCCGATGCCGCTGGCAACTGCGCATCGGCATCCTCCGCCTCGGCCGCTGCGATGGCCGGCGCGGATGCAGGCTTTGCGATCGGAAGATAGGCGACCTGGTCCGGCAGGCTGGCGCCGTCGCCGGAGTCCGCGGCTCCGCTCGAATTCCCCCGCGCATCGAAGTTCGCGCCGCCCGGCTGGACCAGCGTCGTGCCCGGATCCACCGCGTTGAAGCCGACCGAATTCAGTTCGAGATTGGGATCACCGGGGGAGGTGCAGGAGGCGAGAAGCAGCGACATCATCGCACCGATGATCACACGCCGCCCACCGCTCGTCACACGCCACTTCACTACCCGCAAACTGTTTCCTTCCCAGCATTCCGGCCTTGTTGTTGCCGTTCTGTGAGCCGAAGCCCGGAAGCCACCCTTGCGCGAGTGACGGGACTGCGCGAGTGACGGGACGTGCCGAATCTGACCGTTGCGCCGACAGAGTTTGGAGCTATGGCGCAAATAAGGCAACATGATGGATTGCTGCCACGATTGCGCCGCGATTGACCGGCCGCGGGTCGCCGCCGGTCAGACGCGCACCTTGACGTAGCTGCCGGGCGCGTCGCCGAGCGGCGCGTTTTTCAAGGCGGGGCTGCGGGCGGGCACACGCTCCGCGTCCTGCGCCTCCACCCAGTTCTGCCAGTGCGGCCACCAGGAACCGGGAGACTCGGCCGCGCCTGCCACCCAGTCCTCGAAGGCCCCGGTCGGAGCGCCGTTCGTCCAGTACTGGTACTTGCCGGAGGCCGGCGGGTTGATGACGCCGGCGATGTGGCCGGAGCCCGACATCACGTACTCGACCGGGCCGCCGAAAAACTGGCACCCGACGAAGACCGATCGCGCCGGTGCAATATGGTCTTCGCGCGCCGCCAGATTGTAGACCGGGATCGTCACGTCGGCGAGCGAGAGGCGCCTGCCGGCGATCTCCATGCGGCCCCGTGCCAGGTTGTTCTCGAGATAGCAGTTGCGCAGATAGAACGAGTGGTTCGCCGCCGCCATGCGTGTCGAGTCGGCATTCCAGTAGAGCAGGTCGAAGGGCATGGGCTCCTTGCCGCGCATGTAGTTGTTGACCACGTAGGGCCAGATCAGGTCGCCGGAGCGCAGCATGTTGAAGGCGGTCGCCATCTTCGTGCCGTCAAGGTAGCCCTTGTCCTGCATGGCGCTCTCCAGCGCCGAGATCTGCTCCTCGTCGACGAAGACCTTGAGGTCGCCGGCGTTGACGAAATCGACCTGGGTCGTGAAGAAGGTCGCTGAAGCGATGCGGTCGTCGCCTTCCTGCGCCAGCAGCGCCAGGGCGGCCGCCAGCAGCGTGCCGCCGACGCAATAGCCGATCGCATTGACCTGCCGCTCGCCGGTTTCCCTCTCGACGGCGTCGAGCGCGAACTGCAGGCCCTCGCGAATATAGGCTTCCCAGTCCTTCCTGCCGTGCCGCTCGTCGGGATTGATCCAGGAGATGACGAAGACCGTATGGCCCTGTTCGATCGCCCAGCGGATGAAGGATTTCTGCGGGTTGAGGTCGAGGATGTAGAACTTGTTGATCCAGGGCGGGCAGATCAGCAAGGGCCGCCTCAGCACCTCGTCGGTGGCCGGCGCGTATTGCAGGATTTCCGCGACGTCGCTGCGCGCCACGACCTTGCCGGGAGATACGGCGACGTTGCGGCCGATCTCGAAGGGCGTGTAGTCGGCCTGGCGAAGCTTCAGATCGCCCTTGCCGGCGACGATGTCCTCCGCGAACATCCGCATGCCGCGCACCAGGTTCTCGCCGTTCGAGGCGACGGTCTCGCGAAACAGCTCCGGATTGGTCAGGATGAAGTTGGACGGCGAGACGGCATTCGACAATTGCTTCACGTAGAATGAAGCCTTGTGGCGGGTGTGATCGTCGAGCCCCTCGGCCTGCTCGACCAGTTCTCCGGCCCAGCGCGAGGTGACCAGATAGGCCTGCTTGAGGAAATCGAAGAAGGCGTTTCGCCCCCATTCGGCGTCCTGGAAGCGCTTGTCGCCCTTTTCCGGTTTCACCGCATCGTCGATCTGTTCCCCGCCGGCGCGATGGACCGCATTGGACCAGACGGACATGTAGCCCGCGAAAAGCTTGGTCTGTGCCTCGAGCGCACGCTGCGGATCGGAAAGCCAGTACTCGGAGAGTTTGGTGAAGGTCTTGACCATGTCGACGGCCGGCTCGGCCAGGCTGTCGCGGATCTCGCCCTTTTCGCGCGGTTCGGCCCAGGCGGACGCGGCCTTGCCGGCCTGCTCGATCATCCGGGCGAGGTTCAGCGCGAAACGCTCCGGATCCTTGACGAGATACTGGTCGATCGACGATGCGTCGTCCGGCGTCGGCTTGTTCGAATCGGAAGGCTTCGTCATGATGCGGCGTTTCCTCCCGAAGTCTCTTGCTGGCATAGTACCATGACAGGCTCGATCGGGTCCAATGTCGGCAGCTTTGCGGCTGTTTAGCGGAGGCGTTGCACGATGAACATCACAAAGCGTCCGGCGCGATCACGGGTCGCGGTTTCGTGCGTCGGTGCGTTGGCGCTTACCGTGGTGATTCTGCCCGGCTGCATGTCGTCCGTGCCGCAGGCGGTGGCGCCGACGGAGCCGCCGCAGGGTGCGTTGAACACCGGGACCTATCCCAACCTCAACATCCCGCCGCAGAGCGCCGCCGCCCCGATCTCGGAGGACGACAAGGCGCGCATCGAGAGCCGGCTCGGCGGAGCGCAGCAACGGCAGTCGGCGTCCGGGCGGGGCGCCGGGACGCGCGGCAACCCGCTGATCCTGCAGCAGCTCGCAGCGCGCCATGGCGACGACACGCTCGACGCGATCGCCGGACGCTGACGATGCCTCGACCGCGCCAAGGTTTGCGTATATAGGCGCGCCAAACGCCAGAACCCGCTTCGGGAACGTGTCATGGAAGAATTTCACAAAGTTCGCCGGCTTCCGCCCTATGTCTTCGAGCAGGTCAACCGGCTGAAGGCCAGCGCCCGGTCGAAGGGCGCCGACATCATCGATCTCGGCATGGGCAATCCCGACCTGCCGACGCCCAAGGCGATCGTCGACAAGCTGTGCGAGGTGGTGCGCGATCCCCGCACCCACCGCTACTCGTCGTCGCGCGGCATCCCCGGCCTGCGCCGCGCCCAGGCCACCTATTACGCGCGCCGCTTCGGCGTGAAGCTCGATCCCGACACGCAGGTGGTCGCGACGCTCGGCTCGAAAGAAGGCTTCGCCAACATGGCGCAGGCGATCACCGCTCCGGGCGACGTGATCCTTTGCCCCGACCCGACCTATCCGATCCACGCCTTCGGCTTCATCATGTCGGGCGGCGTGATCCGCTCGATGCAGTCGGAGCCGGACGAGGGCTTCATCCGCGCGCTGGAGCGCGGCGTGCGTCATTCGATCCCGAAACCGCTGGCGCTGATCCTCAACTATCCGTCCAATCCGACGGCGCTGGTCGCCGATCTCGATTTCTACAAGGACGTCGTCGCCTTCGCGAAGAAGAACGACATCATCATCCTGTCCGATCTCGCCTATTCGGAGATCTATTTCGATGGCAATCCGCCGCCTTCGGTGCTGCAGGTTCCGGGCGCCATGGACGTCACCGTCGAGTTCACCTCGATGTCGAAGACCTTCTCCATGCCCGGCTGGCGCATGGGATTCGCGGTGGGCAACGAGCGGCTGATCGCCGCGCTGACGCGGGTCAAATCCTATCTCGACTACGGCGCCTTCACGCCGATCCAGGTGGCGGCCAGCGCGGCGCTCAACGGCGACGGTTCCGACATCGCCGAGGTGCGTTCGGTCTACCACCGCCGCCGCGACGTGATGATCGACACGTTCGGGCGCTCAGGCTGGCATATTCCGGCTCCGGCAGCCTCGATGTTCGCCTGGGCGCCGATCCCGCCGGCCTTCAAGCATCTCGGCTCGCTGGAATTCTCGAAGCTGCTGATCGAGCACGCGGACGTCGCTGTGGCTCCGGGTGTCGGCTTCGGCGAGCACGGCGACGACTATGTGCGGCTTGCGTTCGTGGAGAACGAGCATCGGATCCGCCAGGCGGCGCGTTCGATCAAGCGGTTCCTCGCCAGCGCCGAGAAGCAGCCCAACAATGTGGTGCCGCTCGCCGCGCGGCGCTGACCGCGTCATTCGAGCGGCGATCAGAATTTCGAGGAGCGGCATGGTTGACGCATTGCGTGTAGGAATCGCCGGCATCGGCACCGTCGGCGCGTCCGTGGTCCGGGTCATCGCCGATAAGCAGGCCGAGCTTGCCCGGCAATGCGGCCGGCCCGTCACCGTCACGGCCGTTTCGGCGCGCGATCGCGGGCGCGACCGCGGCGTCGACCTGTCGGCGGCGCACTGGTTCGACGATTCCGTCGAGCTTGCCGCGAAGGCCGATATCGACGTCTTCGTCGAGCTGATCGGCGGCGACGAGGGCCCGGCGCGCGCCAGCGTCAAGGCTGCGCTGGAGGCCGGCCGCCACGTGGTCACCGCCAACAAGGCGCTGCTCGCCAGGCACGGCGTGGCGCTCGCCGAGATCGCCGAGAAGAAGGGCGTTTTGCTGAACTATGAGGCCGCGGTCGCCGGCGGCATCCCGGTCATCAAGACGATGCGCGAATCGCTGGCCGGCAACACCGTCAACCGCGTGTTCGGCATCCTCAACGGCACCTGCAACTACATCCTGACGCGGATGGAGGCCGAGGGCATCTCCTTCGACGCCTGCCTGAAGGACGCGCAGCGTCTCGGCTACGCCGAAGCCGATCCGACCTTCGACATCGAAGGCAACGACACGGCCCACAAGCTGTCGATCCTGACCAGCCTCGCCTTCGGAACCAGGATCGCCGCCGACGACATCTATCTCGAAGGCATTTCCAACATCAGCCAGGCCGACATCCGCGCCGCGGCCGAGCTTGGCTACCGCATCAAGCTGCTCGGCGTGGCGCAGCGCACCGACAGCGGCATCGAGCAGCGCGTCCATCCGACCATGGTGCCCACCGCTTCAGTGATCGCGCAGGTGCATGGCGTGACCAATGCCGTGGCGATCGAGACCGATATCCTCGGCGAGCTGCTGCTGTCCGGACCGGGAGCCGGCGGCAATGCGACGGCCTCGGCGGTGGTCGGCGACATCGCCGACATCGCCAAGAGCCGCCCGGGCTTCCAGCACGGACCGGTGTTCGGCAAGCCGGCGCGGGAACTCAAGCCCTACAAGCGGGCCAAGATGCGGGCGCATGAGGGCGGATACTTCATCCGCCTGACGGTCCATGATCGCGTCGGCGTGTTCGCCGCCGTCGCCAAGCGGATGGCCGACAACGGCATTTCGCTGGAATCCATCGTCCAGCGGGCGCCGGAGACGAACGGCTCGGACATCAAGACCGTCATCCTGGTGACGCACGAGACGACCGAGGCCGCGGTGCGCAAGGCCGTCGACGCCATCACCAAGGATGGCCACCTGACCGACAAGGCCCAGGTGATCCGCATCGAGCGGGCCGATTGAGCTGCGGCGGCTCAGGCCGCCTGTCCGGCCTGACGCTTCTCGATCTGGCCGATCGCGTCGACCACCGCGTCGAAGGTGAGCATGGTCGAGGGGTGCCGCGCCTTGTAGTCGCGGACCGGCTCCAGATATTTCAGGTCCTCGAAACGGCCCTCCGGAACCGGGCCGTTCTCCTTCAGCATGCGGCGCATGGTTTCGCGCACCGCCTTCAGTTCCTCGACCGACGCGCCGACGACATGCGCCGCCATGATCGACGACGATGCCTGTCCGAGCGCGCATGCCTTGACCTCGTGGGCGAAGTCGGTGACGACGCCGTCCTTCAGGCGAAGATCGATGGTCACCGTCGAGCCGCACAGCTTGGAATGCGCGGTCGCGGTGGCGTCCGGATTTTCGAGGCGGCCGATGCGGCCGATATTGCCGGCAAAGCCCAGGATTTTCGCGTTGTAGACGTCATCGATCATCGTTTTCCACTCCGTCGCCGCGGCGGCGAACGCGCATAGCGCCGGATCGACTTTCAATCGCGCGCATGGGACTTATATAATGACCGGTGTCCGGAGGCCGCAAGACGAGCGGCGCGCCGGGTATCTTGCCCACCTGCCGTTTTGGGGATGCCGCAGAGCCTGGCATCCGCGAGAGGAAGTGGTCCGTTCAACTTGCCGCCCAGGGCGGCTACGGGAGACTCCTTTCATGGACGCCGTCCTCAAGAAGGCGATGCCGAAGTCCGAATTCATGGACAAGCCCGCCACCGACAGGCCATCGCAGGAGGAGGTCGAGAGGGCCGTCCTGACGCTGCTGCGCTGGACCGGTGACAATCCCGAGCGCGAGGGACTGCGCGACACGCCGAAACGTGTCGCCAAGGCCTATCTGGAGATGTTCAACGGCTACGATCTGTGCCCGGCCGACGAGCTCGGCCGCACCTTCGAGGAGGTCGCGGGTTATGACGATCTCGTCGTGGTGCGCGACATCCGGTTCCATTCGCACTGTGAGCACCACATGGTGCCGATCATCGGCCGCGCCCATGTCGGCTACCTGCCGGACGGCAAGGTCGTCGGCCTCTCGAAGATCGCCCGCGTCGTCGATATTTTCGCGCATCGGCTGCAGACGCAGGAAGCGCTGACCGCGCAGATCGCCGGCGTCATTCAGGAGGTCCTCAATCCGCGCGGCGTCGCCGTCATGATCGAGGCCGAGCATATGTGCATGGCGATGCGC
Source organism: Rhizobiaceae bacterium (assembly GCA_019635715.1). Taxonomy (GTDB): domain Bacteria; phylum Pseudomonadota; class Alphaproteobacteria; order Rhizobiales; family Rhizobiaceae; genus Kumtagia. The sequence goes on from JAHBYY010000108.1 coordinate 7,761, forward strand.
GGCATCCGCAAGCAGGGCTCGACGACTCTGACGACGACCTTTACCGGGACGTTCAAGGACAATCCCGAAGAACAACTCCGCTTCATAACCATGGTGCGCGCCGGCCAGTCGGGCTGAGCGCGACCTCGCAACGGTGCATTCCATGACGCTCAGCTTTCCGCCGCCGGCATCGGACAAGACGGTGCTGGAGCAGGGCACGACGCTTTCGCCGCGCTTCGACCCGGCCGGGCTGGTGACGGCCGTGGTTACCGACGCCGGAGACGGGACGCTTCTGATGGTGGCGCATATGAATGCCCAGGCGCTCGCCATGACGATCGAAACGGGCATCGCCCATTTCTGGTCACGGTCGCGTGCCTCATTGTGGAAGAAGGGCGAGACGTCGGGCAATCTGCTCAGCGTGGTGGAGATGCGCACCGACTGCGACCAGGATGCCATCTGGCTCCGTGTCACGGTGGGTGGCGACAATGCGGCCTGTCACACCGGGCGGCGTTCGTGTTTCTACAGGGTGGTGGATGTCGACAACGGCACGCCGGTGCTTCGGGACGGCGCCGAAATCCGCGGTGCCGGGCGCTGAAACAGCTTTGTAACCGCATTTACCGCTTGGAAGCTCTGCGGCTTCACGGATTGGATACGCAATGCGGAGATGATGTCGGTTGGGGGTAGCGGGAGTTGAAGATGCTCGACTGGGCGTCGCTGCGGGGCAGACCCGATCTCAAGGAAGCCAACGGACACGCGTCGGTGGTCGGGCCCGGTGACTTCAAGCCGGTACGGCGATCCGGCGTCTCGCTGGCGCTGGGCGGCGGAGCGGCGCGCGGCTGGGCCCATATCGGGGTGCTCAGGGCGCTCGACGAGGCCGGAGTCGGCATCGACATGATCGCCGGCACGTCGATCGGAGCGCTGGTCGGCGGATGCTACCTGGCCGGCAAGCTCGACGAGCTCGAAGCGTTCGCGCGAGGCCTGACGAAGCGGCGTATCTTCGGCCTGCTCGACTTCAGGTTCGGCGGCAGCGGGCTGCTGTCGGGCATGCGCCTCGACGCCCGCATGCAGCAGCACATGGCCGGACTGACTTTCGACGACTTGCCGAAGCCATTCGTGTGCGTCGCCTCCGAACTCGGCACCGGTCACGAGATCTGGTTGTCGGCGGGCTCGCTGACGCAGGCGATCCGCGCGTCCTACGCGCTGCCGGGCGTCTTCGAGCCGGTGGTCTGCAACAAGCGCGTGCTGGTCGACGGCGCCTTGGTCAATCCGGTGCCGGTCTCGGTCTGCCGGGCCTATGAGCAGCGCCTGGTCGTCGCCGTGAACCTCCACTACGACCTGTTCGGCCGGGCGGCGGTCATCAAGCACAATGCCGGCGAACTGACGCTCGACCATGAGATCAAGGAAGACGGCAGCAAGCGCGAATCGCGGCTCGGCATCACCGGCGTGATGGTCGAGGCGTTCAACATCATCCAGGACCGCATTTCGCGGGCCCGGCTGGCCGGCGATCCGCCGGACCTGTCGCTGCAACCCAAGCTCGGGCATATCGGCCTGTCGGAATTCCATCGGGCCGACGAGGCGATCCGCGTCGGCTACGAGACGACGATGGAACGCCTCAACGAGCTGCAGCGGCTTCAGACCGTGCTGGTCTGAGCCGCGTCGACGATCCTGAACTGCACGGAGCGGGCGCCGTTCCAGTAGTTCGCCTGGATCTGGCCGGCGACATGGATGCGCTGGCCGCGGCTGCGCTCCAGGAATATTCCGAGATCGGTTTCGGCTGCCCGGAATGCGATCGCCTTGATCGTGCCTCCGGCGTCTGACCGCAGCTCGGCACGAAGATGCGAAGCGCCGACCCGGGCTACCTGCACGACCTGGTGGCGGGGCAGGACAAGCAGAGGCGGGGGGTGGCCGGCGCCGAACGGCCCTGCCTTTTCCAGCGCGTCGAGCAGCGCCTGGGTGGCGCCCTCGGCGGCCAGCGCGGCATCGATCGGCAGTTCTTCCTCGTCGCGCAGGCGCGACACCTCGTCCGCCGCGACCTCCTCGAAATAGGCCCGCAGCGCCCCCAGCCGGTCGCGGTGCACGGTGATGCCGGCCGCCATGGCGTGACCGCCGCCCTTCTCGATCAGCCCGCGCTCGAAGGCGCCGCGGACCAGACGGCCGAGGTCGAAGCCGGAGACCGATCGGCCGGAGCCCGTGCCGAGGCCGTTGGCGTTGAAGGCGATGGCGAAGACCGGCCGGCGCGTGTGGTCCTTCAGCCGCGAGGCGAGGAGGCCGACGATGCCGGGATGCCATCGGTCGCTGCCGGTCACCATGATCGCAGGGCCTGCGCCGCCGGCGATCTCGGCGTCGGCCTCGGCGCGGGCCTCCGTCAGCATCGCCTGCTCCATCGCCTGGCGCTCGCCGTTGAGCCGGTCGAGCGTCGCGGCGATCTTCTCGGCCTCGACCGGATCGTCGGTCACCAGCAGGCGGCTGCCGAGCGCCGCGTCGCCGATGCGCCCGCCGGCATTGATGCGCGGACCGATCAGGAAGGCCAGATGGAAGGCGTTGACCGGCTCGCCGATGCGGGAGAGGCGCGCCAGCGCCGACAGCCCGGCATGCTGCTGCTGGCGGATCGCCAGCAGTCCCTTGACGACGAAGGCGCGGTTGACGCCGATCAGCGGAACCACGTCGCACACCGTCGCCAGGGCCACGAGATCGAGCAGGGAGAGCAGATCCGGCTGGGTCGAGGACGGTGAGAGCGAGCGCAGATGCCGCGAGGTCTGCACCAGGGTCAGGAAGACCACTCCGGCCGCGCAGAGATGGCCCTGCCCGGAAAGATCGTCCTCGCGGTTCGGGTTGACGACCGGAACCCCTTCCGGCAGCGCACCCCCGACCTGATGGTGGTCGAGCACCACGACATCGGCGCCGGCCTCGCGCGCCGCGGCGATCGATGCGGCACTGTTGGATCCGCAGTCGACGGTGACGATCAGGCGGGCGCCGCGGGCCGCCAGCTCGCGCATGGCGTCGGGATTCGGCCCGTATCCTTCGAAGATGCGATCCGGGATGTAGATCTCGGACTCGACGCCGAAATGGTCGAGATATCGCTTCATCAGCGCGGAGGAGCAGGCGCCGTCGACGTCGTAGTCGCCGAAGATCGCCACACGTTCGCGCCGAAGGATGGCCTCGGCGAGGCGGTTGGCCGCCGCAGGCATGTCGGTCAGCGTCGACGGATCGGGAAGCAGCGCCTTGATCGTCGGATCGAGGAAGCGCTCGACAGTGTCCGGATCGACGCCGCGCCCGGCCAGCACGCGCGCCACGATGTCGGTCACGCCGTGACCCTGCGCGATGGCAAGCGCGGTCATGTCCTGCCGCTGCGTCAGGCGATGCACCCAGGCGACGCCGTTCACCGAGCGGCGCACGCCGAGGAAGGGGCGGCGGGTTTCGCTCATCGGGCAACCTTCGTCGTGGAGATCTCGGCGCGCAGCCAGTCTGCGAAGGCCCTGGCAGGTGGCTTGAGCCTCGCGAAATCGCGCGCGACCAGGAAGTAGCCGCCATAGGGCACCCAGAGATCGAACGGGCGTACCAACCGTCCATCTTCAAGGTCGTCGGCGCTGAGGAGCGAATCGCCGAGCGCCAGGCCTTGCGCCAGCACGGCGGCCTGCGCGGCCAGTGCGGCATCCGGAAAGATCGGACCGCGCTGGGCAAGCGCCTCATCGCCTCCGGCCGCCTTCAGCCAGTGCGACCATGTTCGGCGGCTGTCCTCGTGGAGCAGCGTATGGGCGGCCAGGTCCGCCAGGTCGCGCATCGGCCGGCCGGCCGCGAGCAGGTCGGGGCTCATCACCGGGCAGACGGAGACGTCGACCAGGTGGATCGCCTCGACGCGCGGCCAATCCGTCCTGACCAGGCTGTAGCGCACGGCGAGGTCCAGCTCCTGGCCGCGGAACTCGGCGAGCCGGGCGTCGACCTCCACCGTCACGTCGATGTCGGGTCGCAGCTCCCGGAAGGAGCCGAGGCGCGGCACCAGCCAGGCCCGACCGAAGGACGGCTCGACGCTGATCGTCACCGTGGCCTGCCGCGGGCCGGCGGCGATCGCCGAAAGCTCCCGGTCGATGGCGTCGAAGCTGCGGGTGAGCTGGGCCAGAAGTCTCTCGCCGACCATGGTCAGTTCGACGCGGCGATGCAGGCGTTCGAACAGCGGGCGTCCGACGGCCGCCTCCAGGTCGCGGATCTGCCGGCTGATCGCCGCCTGCGAGACGAACAGCTCGTCCGCGGCGCGGCTGAAGCTCAGATGGCGCCCGGCGCTTTCGAAACTCCGCAAGGCGGTCAGGGGCAGGCGCCCGCGCTTCATTTTCGCATAACCTCAAGTCATTTGAGACCGACCTTATACTCGTTTGAGCGAAGGCGCCAGCCGAGGTCTGATCCACCCGGAAAGGACACAGGTCATGAACAGCTATCTCGACATTTTCTGCGACGTTCTGCGCGTGGTGACCTTCCAGCGCGACGAGCGCCGGCGCCTGGACGACCGGCGGCCGGGCGCGTCCTATCCGTCGCGTCCCTACAGGTGCGTGCCGGACCGGGCAGGCGGCCACGATCCGTATCCGTGATCGGCGCGGCATGCAGCGGCGCTGGTCAGGCGTTGCGTCTCGTGCGGCCGACCACCATCTTGCAGATCAGCAGGAGCCTGACCGCATCGATGTGTGCCGGACAATCCCATAGCCACGGCTCACCGCCGGCGCGCCATGGCCGCAACTGGCCCGGTCCCTGGCGCAGGACGCCGGGCCGGCTCGTCGGCACCGCGCTGGTGCGGCTCTACCAGCTCACCTTGTCGGGCTTCGTCGGCAATAGCTGCCGCCATATGCCGACCTGTTCGGAATATGCCTATGAGGCGATCGC
>JAHBYY010000109.1 GCA_019635715.1 Rhizobiaceae bacterium
CCGATGGTCAATCCTTCCGGCCTTTGGCGTCACTCATGCCCCAGCGCTCTGGAACCATTTTGCCGGCCCGGCATTTTCCTGCCGTGCAAGGCGCAGCCGGACGGAGCAATCCAAAGGCGAGCCGAGACACAAACCGCCTCGCCGGCCCCCTCACCGGCGAGGTGGGCTCTTCCAGACGGCGTTTTCCGGCCCTGATCGATCGGACCGGAATGCGGCGTTCGAATTTCAACCCACAAACCAGGAGTTCGTCATGGTCAACAAGGATCAGGTCAGCGGTGTCGCCAAGCAGGTCAAGGGCGCCGTGAAGGAAGCCGCCGGCAAGGCCACCGGCAACCGCCAGACGCAGGCCGAGGGTACGGCCGAGAAGCTCGCCGGCAAGGTCCAGAAGGGCTACGGCGACGCCAAGGAGAAGATCAAGGACGCGACGCGCTGACGCGCGGCGAACAGGCATGACAGGGCGGGCGGCTTTGCCGCCCGTTCGTCGTCTCCATGTCCAGCAAGGTATATTCCGCAAGCCAAACGATTGAATCGATTTGCATTGTCGCCGTTGTGGCGCGCCCCTCTTGAAGCCGTCCGCGCAAATCGCTAGGCCATCCCGCAACAGACGGCAGCGATGATGAGGGACAGGATGACCACCAGAACCGAGACGGACACTTTTGGGCCGATCGAGGTGGCATCGGACCGCTATTGGGGAGCGCAGGCCCAGCGTTCTCTCGGAAACTTCAAGATCGGCTGGGAGAAGCAGCCGCAGTCGATCGTCCGCGCTCTCGGCATCGTCAAGCGCGCCGCGGCTGAGGTGAACGTCGAACTCGGACGGCTCGACCCCAAGCTCGGTCAGGCGGTCGTCGAGGCCGCACAGGAAGTGATCGACGGCAAGCTGAACGATCATTTCCCCCTGGTGGTGTGGCAGACGGGGTCCGGAACCCAGTCGAACATGAATGCCAACGAAGTGATCTCCAACCGGGCCATCGAGATGCTCGGGGGCGTCATGGGCTCGAAGAAGCCCGTCCACCCTAATGATCACGTCAATATGAGCCAGTCGTCGAACGACACCTATCCGACCGCCATGCACATCGCCTGCGCCGAGCGGATCGTCCACGACCTGCTGCCGGCGCTTCGCCATCTGCACGAGGCGCTCGACGCGAAGGCCACGGCGTTCGCGCATATCGTCAAGATCGGCCGCACGCATACGCAGGACGCCACTCCCCTCACCCTGGGCCAGGAGTTCTCCGGCTATGCGGCGCAGGTCGCATCGTCGATCCGCCGCATCGAGCTGACCCTGCCGGGACTGCAGGAACTGGCGCAGGGCGGCACCGCCGTCGGCACCGGCCTGAACGCGCCGGTCGGCTTCGACACGAAGGTCGCGGCCCGCATCGCGGCGATCACCGGACTCGAGTTCAAGACCGCACCGAACAAGTTCGAGGCGCTCGCGGCCCACGATTCGATGGTGTTCTCGCACGGCGCGATCAATGCCGCCGCCGCGGCGCTCTACAAGATCGCCAACGACATCCGATTCCTCGGCTCGGGCCCGCGCTCGGGTCTCGGCGAACTCTCCCTGCCCGAGAACGAGCCGGGCTCCTCGATCATGCCGGGAAAGGTCAACCCGACCCAGTCCGAAGCCCTGACGCAGGTCTGCGTGCAGGTGTTCGGCAATCACGCCGCGCTGACCTTCGCCGGCAGCCAGGGCCATTTCGAGCTCAACGTCTACAATCCGGTGATGGCGTACAATTTCCTGCAGTCCGTCCAACTGATCTCCGATGCGGCCGTTTCCTTCACCGACAATTGCGTCGTCGGCATCGAGGCGCGCGAGGACAACATCAAAGCCGCCCTCGACCGCTCGCTGATGCTGGTGACGGCGCTCGCCCCGACCATCGGCTACGACAATGCCGCCAAGATCGCCAAGACGGCGCACAAGAACGGAACGACGCTGAAGGAAGAGGCGCTGGCGACCGGACTGGTCACCGAAGCCGACTATGAACGGCTGGTGCGGCCGCAGGACATGACCAGGCCGGGCTGAACCGCGCGGCAGACGCAGGGGCGCCGATTTCGAATCTTGTTCCAAATGTGAACGATGTGTCGACAATCGCCTGCCTTTAGTGAACGACTGCGGTGCGCTATCTGATCGTCATCCAATCGCTCCCGGAGACTCCAGATGTCCAACACCTCGATCGCCACTGCCCAGTCCGCCACCGGCAACGCCGCCGTCATCGCGGTCGCCCGCGTCCTCCTCTCGATTCTCTTCATCCTCGCCGGCTTCGGCAAGCTCACCGACATCTCCGGCACGGCCGGCTGGTTCGGCAGCATCGGCCTGCCGCTGCCGACCGTCGTCGCGGTTCTGGTCGGCCTGCTCGAACTGTTCGGCGGCCTGTCGATCCTGATCGGCTTCAAGGCGCGCATCGCCGCGCTGGCGCTGGCGGTGTTCACCATCGCCGCCACGCTGGTCGCCCATACCAACCTCGCCGATCAGGTCCAGCAGCTGATGTTCCTCAAGAACCTGTCGATCACCGGCGGCCTGCTGCTGCTCTTCTCCTTCGGCGCCGGTGCGCTTTCGGTCGACGCCAAGCGCGGCTGACATCGATCCGCATTCTCCCAGAATACTGGAAAGGCCCGGGCGATCCGGGCCTTTCGTCGTTCCGGCCGACGGAGCGAGGCGCGTGACGTTGCCCCCTGGTTTATGCAGTATCGCGCCAGGGGAGAAAGACCATGCCGAGAGATTTGGCGATCCTGCTTGCCCGGCTGCTGCTGGCGACCGTATTCGTGCCGAACGGGCTGATGAAACTGTCCAGCATCGAGGGCACGGCGGGCTATTTCGCCGGCCTCGGCCTGCCGCTGCCGCTGGCCGCCGCCTGGGGATCGGGCCTCTTCGAACTGGTTGCCGGTCTCTGCATCGTCACCGGCTTCCAGATGAGAATCGCGGCCCTGCTGCTCGCGGCCTTCTGCCTCGTCGCCGGGGCCACCGGCCATCTCGGCCAGGGCGGCGGCGATGCGCAGCTCGCCTTCATGCACATGCAGGCCTTGCTGAAGGATATCGGCCTGGCCGGCGGCTTCCTCGCCCTGGCTGTCCTCGGACCCGGGCGCTGGGCCATCGGCCGAAGCACCTGAGGCGCGGCGCGCTCAGTCGCCGACAACCAGCTCCAGCTTGCGGCCGGCAACCTTGGCCAACTGGTTGATGCGGCCGATCGGCCGTTCGCCGGCAAGCCCGGCATGGCTGGCCGGAATGACCAGCGCGAGTGCGCCGCCGGCCCGCTTTTCCCATTTCAGGCTCGGCATGACGCCCGGCATGGAGGCGCTCAGCAGATAGACGACCCGCATCAGCGCACCGAGCAGCCGGGCGCGTTCCAGGTAGCGCGGCCCGGCCAGCCGCGCCATCTCGGCCACCGGCGCGTCGCTGGAAACGCCCTGGTGGCGGAAATAGTTGGTCAGCGCGAGGAACACCCGGCCCGGGTGGTCGACGCCGATGAACGAGGCATGGGCGATGATGTTCAGCGACTGCATGCCGCGATATTCGGGATGGGCACGCCAGCCGATGTCGGCGAGCAGGCAGGCGGCACGGCGGATGCGTCCCTCCTCCTCGGTCTCGTCGAGGCCGAGCGCCTCGAACGCCTCGCCGGTCCATCTCGCCAGTTCGTGGGCATGCGTCACGGAGCGCGCGCGCAGCAGCGCCAGTTCCTCGGATGCCGAGATCAGCGGATCTTCGGCGCGCTGCGCGTCGGAAAGCAGCGAGTGCAGGAAGCCCTCGCGCACGCCGAGCGCCGAAACGACGACCTTCGACGGCTTCATCGCCGCGATGATCTCGAGCAGCACGGCGGCGCCGTAGGGCAGCAGGGCGCGGCGCGCCTTGGAGATCGTCTCGATGCCCTTGATCCTGTCCATCTCGCCGCGGGCCACCTGCCGCAGGAAGGGCAGCGCGCTCTCGATGCCGAGCTCGTAATTGTGCATCACGGCGAGCGGATAGTCGGTCGCATTCATGTGCAGCCTGGCGAGGTTGCGCCAGGTGCCGCCGACCGCATAGAAGGCGCGCCCCGCGCCACCCTTCAGCACCGTCGCCTTGGCCAGTTCGTCGCGGGCGATCCTGGCCGCCGCGGCCGTCGAGTTCTTGGCCATGTCCTGCAGCCGCAACCCGCCGAGCGGCAGGGTGATGCCCTCGCCGATCTCCTCGCCGTTGACGTCGACCAGTTCGAGGCTGCCGCCTCCGAGATCGCCGCCGATGCCCTGTGCCTGGTGAAAGCCGGAAATGATGCCGAGGGCCGAGTAATATGCCTCCTCGCGACCGCTCAGGACCCGGATCGGCGTCCCGAGGATCTCCTCGGCGCGGTGAATGAAGTCCGGGCCGTTGACGGCTTCACGCGCCGCGGCGGTTGCGATCACATGCAGTTCGGCAGCGCCCGCCTGCTCCGAAAGCGCCCGGAAGCGGCGGAATTCCTCGATGGAGCGGGTAACCGCCTCGGGATCCAGCCTGCCTGTCGAGACGATGCCGCGGCCAAGGCCGGCGAGCATCTTTTCGTTGAACAGCACGGTGGGCGAGCGTGCCACGCCTTCGTAGATTACCAGGCGAATCGAGTTCGACCCGATGTCGATGATCGAGACCGGGCTGCGATCCTGCAGGCGCCCCTGGGACTGCGCAATCATCAACTGGCCGAAGCCGCCCGCTTCCCGCGCCGCCGGAACTGCGCGATCCGCTTCGGCGCGTTGTTCTTCAGCGCATCTCCGCGTCCCGACAGGCTCGGATTGGTCATGAAATATTCCTGCGCATTGAACGGCTCTTCGCCCTCGTCGGGCTGCATGCGCCGCGAGGTGCCGTCAGGCAATACTTCGAAACTCTGCTGATTGTCCATGATGCTGCCGAGCATGATCTGGCCCAGCACCTGCTCGTGCACAGTCCGGTTGGTGATGGGCACCAGCGTCTCGACCCGGCGGTCGAGGTTGCGCGGCATCATGTCGGCCGAGCCGATATAGACCAGCGCTTCGTCCGACGGCAGCCCGTGGCCATTGCCGAAGCAGAAGATGCGGCTGTGCTCCAGAAACCGCCCGATGATCGACTTGACGCGGATGTTGTCCGACAGGCCGGGCACCTGCGGCCGCAGGCAGCAGATGCCGCGAACCACCAGGTCGATCTCGACGCCGTTGCGGCTGGCCTCGTAGAGCGCGTCGATGATCTGCGGATCCACCAGCGCGTTCATCTTCATCCAGATGCGGGCCGGCCGCCCTTCTCGCGCATGGACGATCTCGGCGGCGATGTGCTTCAGGATGCGGCTGCGCAGCGTCAGCGGCGACATGGCGATGGCCATCGCCTCCGCCGGCTCGGCATAGCCGGTGATGTAGTTGAAGATCTGCGCCACGTCGCGGGCGATGGTCGGCTCCGTCGTGAAGAACGACAGGTCGGTGTAGATGCGCGCGGTGATCGGGTGATAGTTGCCGGTGCCCAGATGCACGTAGTTGCGCAGCTTGCCGTCCTCGCGGCGGACCACCAGCGACATCTTGGCGTGCGTCTTCAGCTCCAGGAAGCCGAAGACGACCTGCACGCCGGCACGCTCGAGGTCGCGGGCCCAGCGGATGTTTGCCTCCTCGTCGAAGCGCGCCTTGAGCTCGACCAGGGCGGTTACCGACTTGCCTGCCTCGGCCGCGTCGACGAGGGCACGCACGATCGGACTGTCGTTCGAGGTGCGGTACAGCGTCTGCTTGATCGCCACGACGTCGGGATCGACCGCCGCCTGGCGGAGGAACTGCACCACCACGTCGAAGGATTCGTAGGGATGGTGGACGATGATGTCCTTCTCGCGGATCGCCGCCAGACAGTCGCCGCGATGGTCGCGGACCCGCTCGGGGAAGCGCGGATTGTAGGGGGTGAACTTCAGATCGTCGCGCGGCAACGAGACGATCTCGGAGATCTGGTTCAGCGCCAACGGTCCCTCGATGACGCTGATGCGGCTGGAGGCGACGCCGAGTTCGGAGGCCACGAAATCGCGCAGCTCCGCCGGCATCTCGCTGTCGAATTCGATGCGGATCACCGAGCCGCGGCGACGGCGCTTCAGGGCCGTCTCGAACAGCCGGACCAGGTCCTCCGATTCCTCCTCCACCTCGATGTCGCTGTCGCGGATGAGGCGGAAGGTGCCGGCGCCCTTCACCTCGTAGCCGGGGAAGAGCTTGCCGATGAACAGTCCGACCGCCCGCTCCAGCGCGATGAAGCGGGTGTGCTTCTTCTCGTCGGGCAGGCGGATGTAGCGGCGCAGCGCCACCGGCAGGCGCAGCAGCGCGTTCATCTCCTCGGCGTCCTTGCGATGGCGAAGCTGCAGCGCCATCGAGAAGCCGAGATTGGGGATGAACGGAAAGGGATGCGCGGGGTCGATCGAAAGCGGCGTCAGGACCGGAAAGATCTGCTCCAGGAAATGCTCCTCCAGCCAGCTTCTCTCCTGCGCGGTCAGGGCGTCCGGGGTGACGGCCTCGATGCCTTCGGTGCGCAGCAGTTCGGCAAGGGCGGCAAAGCTCTGCTGCTGGTCGGCCTGCAACCGTCCGACCTCGTGGAGAAGCTGTTCGAGCTGCTGCTCGGGCGTGCGGCCGTCGGGACTGCGCTGCTTGATGCCTTCGCGCACCTGCCCGGCAAGGCCTGCGACACGCACCATGAAGAACTCGTCGAGATTACCCGCCGAAATCGACAGGAAGCGGACCCGTTCCAGCAGCGGGTGACGCTGGTTCTGCGACTCCTCCAGAACCCGCCGGTTGAATTGCAGCCAGGAAAACTCCCGATTGACGAAGCGGTCCGGATTGCCGTCCTCGACCTCCGCCATGACGGCGAAATCGGCCTGCATCGGTCTCAGTTCGTTCATTGCGGAAGCCGTCCCCCTCTAAGGCACCGAGTGTGCCACAAAAACTACCCCTTGGCAGGCAATTGCGACAGTTTCATTTCAGCCCGGCAAACGATTGGCGCCGCGTGCCGCACCTGCTAGAAGGCAATCCTCGCGCAAAGGAGACAGCGATGGCAGGCGGCTCGATTCCCCACTTCCAGAACGATGCGGGGCATGCTGCGATCGAGATCGGCGTGAAGGAATTCATGTGCGTCGGCGCCAATCCTCCCTACGACCATCCGCATGTCTATCTCGACATGGGATCGGACGACGAGAAGGTCTGTCCGTACTGCTCGACGCTCTACAAGTTCAAGGGCTCGCTCGGCGCACTCGAAACCGTGCCTGCCGGGAGCACCTATCTCGACCACGCCGCCTGAGGTCGGCACCCGGACTTCTCCATGCGCAACGCCCCGCGCAGCATAGTGATTGCCGGGGCCGGGATCGCGGGACTGACCGCGGCGCTTGCCCTGTCGCGGATCGGGGCGAAAGTCCGCGTCTTCGAGCGCAGCCCGGATTTGCGGGAGGTGGGCGCCGGTTTGCAGCTCTCTCCCAACGCCACGCGCATCCTGGATCGGCTCGGCGTGCTCGGCCGCCTGCAAGGCGCCGTAAGGCCGCCGGGCGTGCTGCTTCGGGACGTGAAGACGCTGAGGGAGATCGCGCGGGTTCCGCTCGGCCCGGCAGCGGAGCAGCGATGGGGCGCCCCCTACCTGGTGGTGCATCGTGCCGACCTGCAGCAGGCGCTGGCCGCCGCCGTCGCGGAGGCACGAAACGTGGAACTGCTCACCGGCCGGACGGCCGATCAGGCTCGAAACCGGAGCGAAGGTGCGACCGTTCGCGTCGCTCCCCTTCTCCCGGACATCGAAGCCGACCTCGTCGTGGCGGCGGACGGCGTCTGGTCGCGCCTGCGCCAAAACTTCCCCGGCGGCGGCGCAGCGCGCTTCGCAGGTACGATCGCGTGGCGCCGCACGATCGCGGCCGATGCGGAGACGGTTCGCGCCCTGGTGCCCGACTGCGTCGTCGGCGCGTTCCTCCATCCCCGCTTCCACCTGATCTGCTATCCGATCCGCGGAGGCCGCGAGATCAACCTGGTGGCGTTCACACGGGGCCGGCCGGCAGCGGAAGACTGGCTCACCCATCCCGATCCGGCGCCGCTGCTGGCTTGCCTGGCAGGCTGCGCACCGGCACTGGCGCGCTTCGCGGCAGAACCTTCCGGATGGACCGCCTTTCCGCTGCACACGGTGTCGCCAGAACAGCGTTGGGTGCATGGCCGCGTCGTGCTCATCGGCGATGCAGCCCATGCGCTTACCCCCTTTGCGGCACAGGGCGCGGCGATGGCGATCGAAGACGCGGCGACGCTGGCGGACTGCGTCGCTCACATTGACGGCAACTGGGCGGCGGCGCTTTCGAACTGGGAGGCGGAGCGTCGGAAGCGCGTGGCGCGGGTTCGCAGGCGCGGCGCGTTCAACGCCCTGGCTTGGCATGCCGCCGGCCCGGTGGCGCTGGCGCGCAACGCCGTGCTCGCGCTGCGCTCGCCTGAACGGCTCGCGGCCGACCTGGACTGGCTTTACGGCTGGGGCAACAGCCCCGGCACCTGACGGCGGGCCATTCCGACCCGCGCGTCTCTCGCCTGTCGTCGATCAATGCAGGATCTGGCTGAGGAACAGCTTGGTCCGTTCATGCTGCGGGTGCTCGAAGAACTCGGTCGGCGTGTTCTGCTCGACGATCTGCCCCTGATCCATGAAGATGACGCGATTGGCGACTTTCCGCGCAAAACCCATCTCGTGGGTGACGCACAGCATGGTCATGCCTTCCTCGGCGAGGCCGACCATCGTCTCCAGCACTTCCTTGATCATCTCCGGATCGAGCGCGGAGGTCGGCTCGTCGAACAGCATGATGCGCGGGTTCATGCACAGCGAGCGGGCGATCGCGACGCGCTGCTGCTGTCCGCCCGAGAGCTGGCCGGGATATTTGTTCGCCTGCTCGGGGATCTTGACGCGGCGCAGGAAGTGCATCGCGGTCTCCTCGGCTTGCTTCTTAGGCACCTTGCGCACCCAGATCGGTGCCAGCGTGCAGTTCTCGAGGATGGTCAGGTGCGGGAACAGGTTGAAGTGCTGGAACACCATGCCGACCTCGCGGCGCACCTCGTCTATCTTCTTGAGGTCATTGGTAAGCTCCTTGCCGTCGACGACGATGCTGCCCTTCTGGTGCTCTTCCAGGCGGTTGATGCAGCGGATCATCGTCGACTTGCCCGACCCGGACGGTCCGCAGATGACGATGCGCTCGCCGCGCATCACCTTGAGGTTGATGTCCTTCAGCACATGGAAGTCGCCATACCATTTGTGCATGCCGACGATCTCGACGGCGACCTCGGTCTTGGAGACCTGCATCTTCGTCCTGTTGACCGACAGGTCTTCCGCTGACACGGCGTTTTCGGTTGCCATTCAATCGTTCCCCTATGTTCCCCGCCGGCGCGTTCGCGCTCGTTTTGCGGCAATCAGCGTTTGTGTCCGGTGTCGAGCCGCCGTTCCATGAACATCGAGTAGCGCGACATGCCGAAGCAGAAGACCCAGAAGACCATGCCGGCGAAGACCAGGCCGGTCATCGGGGTCTGCGGCGAGGCCCAGTTGGCGTCCGAGAAGTTCTGGCGAACGATGCCGAGCATGTCGAACATGCCGATGATCGAGACCAGGCTTGTGTCCTTGAACAGGCCGATGAAGGTGTTGACGATGCCCGGGATGACCAGCTTCAGCGCCTGTGGCAGCACGATCAGGGACATCTTCTGCCAGTAGCCGAGCCCGAGCGAATCGGCGCCCTCGTACTGGCCCTTGGGAATGGCCTGCAGGCCGCCGCGCACGACTTCCGCCATATAGGCGGAGGCGAACAGCGACACGCCGACCAGCGCACGCAGGAACTTGTCGAAATTGACGCCGGCCGGCAGGAACAGCGGGAACATGACGCTGGCCATGAACAGCACGGTGACCAGCGGCACGCCGCGCACCGCCTCGATGAAGACGATGCACAGCAGCTTGACGATCGGCATCTTCGAGCGGCGACCGAGCGCCAGCACGATGCCGAACGGCAGCGAGACGGCGATGCCGACGAAGGAAAGCACCAGCGTGACCAGCAGGCCGCCCCACAGATAGGTCTCGACATGTTCGAGGCCGAACCAGCCGCCGACGAGCAGGAAATAGGCGACGATCGGGAAGACGAAGAAGAACAGGACCGCATTCAGGCCCTTGCGCGGCACGCTCGGCACCAGCAGGGGCACGAGAAGGCCCACGAACAGCAACGCGACGACGATGACGCGCCAGCGCTCGTCCAGCGGGTAGCGCCCGAACATGAAGGTCTCGAACTTGGCGTTTACAAACGCCCAGCAGGCGCCCGACCAGCCGTCGGGCTGGATACCGCCCTGAGCGACCGTGGCGCAGAAGCTGCGGTCGGTGCCGGTCCACTGGGCATCGAGCAGTAGCCAGTTCAGCACCGGCGGCAGCACCAGAGCCAGAATGACGAGTGCGACGAGCGTGAGAATCGCGTCGGGCACCGAGGAAAACAGGTTGCCCTGAAGCCAGCTCAGGAAGCCGCGCTCGCTGCGTGGCGCCGGTTGCGCCGCCAGCATCTCGACGCGAACGAAGGAGAGGTCGTGTTCCTGCATCGCCGCTCTCCTACCGCTCGACCAGCGCCATCTTGGCGTTGAACCAGTTCATGAAGATCGAGGTGGCGATCGACAGCGACAGGTAGACCAGCATCCAGATCGCGACGATCTCGATCGACTGCCCCGACTGGTTGAGGATGGTGCCGCCGACCGCGACCAGGTCCGGATAGCCGACCGCGATGGCCAGCGAGGAGTTCTTCGTGAGGTTCAGATACTGGCTTGTCAGCGGCGGGATGACGATGCGCATCGCCTGCGGGATGACCACGAGGCGCAGCACCTGGCCGGGCCGCAGGCCGAGCGCCGAAGAAGCCTCGGTCTGCCCCCTGTTCACGCCCTTGATGCCGGCGCGCACGATCTCGGCGATGAAGGCGGCCGTATAGAACGACAGGGCGAGGTAAAGCGCGATGAATTCGGGCTTCACCACCATGCCGCCCGACAGGTTGAAGGTTCCGAGCACCGGCACCTCGAAGGTCACCGGCATGCCGGTGACGAGGAAAGCCAGAAGCGGCAGGCCGATGATGAGGCCGAGCGACGTCCACAGCACCGGGAAGGCCTGGCCGGTCGCCATCTGGCGGGCGCGGGCACGCCGGGCGACGAAGACGCTCATGGCGATGCCGAGCACCAGCGCGACGAGGATCAGCCAGGCCCCCTCGCCCCAGATCGCCTTGGGCACGTAAAGGCCGCGGCTGTTCAGGAAGCTCCCGAGCGGGAATTCGATGGAATCGCGCGGCAGCGGCAGGACCGACAGCACGCCCAGATACCAGAAGAAGATGACCAGCAGCGGCGGGATGTTGCGGAAAACCTCGACATAGACGGTGCAGATCTTTGCAATCAGCCAGTTGCCGGAAAGTCTTCCGATGCCGACGAGGAAACCGATGATCGTGGCGGTGACGATGCCGGCGATGGCGACGACCACCGTGTTGACGAGCCCGACGATCAGCGCCCGCCCGTAAGTCATGTTGAGGTCGTAGGGGATCAGCGCCACGGCGATGTCGAAGCCGGCGCGGCCGTTGAGGAAGCCGAAGCCAGACGCGATGTTGGCGCGGCGCAGGTTCTCGATCGTGTTGGCGACGATGAACCACAGACCGGCGATCAGGAGCAAGACGACGATGACCTGAACGACGACGCTGCGGACCTTGGGATCGTTCAGGAAGGAAGCCCTGGCGGGCTCGATGTGCGGAAGCGTGTCCTGCGAGGCCATGTGCTCTCCCGATTGAGGGTGGACGAGGCGGCGGCGCCGCCTCGTCCCGGGTCAGGTATGCGCAATCCGCAAACTAGCGGATCGGCGGGGCGTAGAGGATGCCGCCCTTCGACCAGAGCTGGTTCAGACCGCGCGCGATCTTGAGGTTCGAGCCCGAGCCGATGTTGCGCTCGAAGCTCTCGCCATAGTTGCCGGTCGCCTTGACGATGTTGACCACCCAGTCGTTGGACAGACCGAGGTCGGCGGCGAGCTTGCTGTCGGCTTCCTGGCCGAGCACGCGCTTCACCTCGGGGTTGGCCGAGGACTTCATCTCCTCGACATTGGCCTGGGTGATGCCGAGTTCCTCGGCGATGATCATCGCGTTGAGCGTCCACTTCACGACGTCGAACCACTGGTCGTCGCCCTGGCGGACGGCGGGTCCGAGCGGCTCCTTGGAGATGATCTCCGGCAGAACCATGTGATCGTCCGGCGCGGTCAGCTGCAGGCGGATCGAGTAAAGGCCCGACTGGTCGGTGGTGTAGACGTCGCAGCGGCCCGAATCGTAGGCCGCGTTGACCTCGTCGAGCTTCTCGAAGACGACCGGGTTGTACTGCATGTTGTTCGCCGCGAAATAGTCGGCGAGGTTGAGCTCGGTGGTTGTGCCGGACTGCACGCAGACGGCGGCGCCGGAGAGCTGCAGCGCCGAGTTGATTCCCGCCAGCTTCTTG
>JAHBYY010000011.1 GCA_019635715.1 Rhizobiaceae bacterium
TGTTCGGCTATCCCACCATCACTACGGGCATGGTGATGGCGCCGCGCGGCGTTGGCACCATGATCTCGATGTTGCTGGTGGGCCGCCTTGTCCGTGTCGTCGATCCGCGCATGCTGGTGGTGACGGGTCTGCTTTTGACGGCCTATTCGCTTTACGACATGTCAGGCTTCTCGCCGCAGATGGATGACTGGCCGATCCTGACCACCGGCGTCATTCAGGGCTTGGGACTTGGGTTGGTGTTCGTGCCGCTGTCCACGGTCGCGTTTGCAACGCTCGATGCACGGTTCCGCACCGATGCCACCGCCTTGTTCAGTCTGGTGCGCAATATCGGCTCGTCCATCGGCATCTCGATCGTGACTGTGATGTTGACCCGCAACGCCCAGATCAACCACGGCGAACTGTCGGCTCAGATCAATCCGTACAACCCGAACCTCTGGATCGCGTCACCTGGCGCGGCACAGGGGGATCCCACTGCGCTTTCGCAGCTCAACGGCCTCGTCAACGTGCAGTCGCTGATGATTTCCTATGTCGACGACTTCAAGCTGATGATGCTGGTGACGCTTTTGGCGTTGCCGCTCGTATTCCTGCTGCGCCGTCCGCAATATGCTCCGGCTCCGGGCACGCAGGCCGCACATATGGATTAATGTAGGAGTAGGGCAGTAGGGCAGTAGGGCAGTAGGGCAGTAGGGCAGTAGGGCAGTAGGGCAGTAGGGAAAGCAAGCACCCTGCGCCGCCGCCGTCCAGACAGGGCGGCGAAGAATCCCCCTATTCCCCTATTCCCCTATTCCCCTATTCCCCTATTCCCCTATTCCCCTATTCCCTATTCCCTAAGCGTCCTTCTCGGCGATCTCGTCGGGCGGCCCCGGCTCGGCCGGCGTGTCGGACACTCCGGCCTTCGGGCCACCCCTCGATACGCCGACCATGGCCGGCCGCAGCACGCGGTCGCCGATCGAGTAGCCGGGCTGCACGACCTGAACCACCGTGTTGCCGGGGATGTCGGGGTTCGGCACCTCGAACATCGCCTGGTGGAAATTCGGATCGAACTTCTCGCCGGCGGGGTCGAGCTTCTTGACGCCGTGGCGCTCCAGAGCCGACAGCATGGAGCGCTCGGTCATCTCGACACCCTCGATGAGCGCCGCGGCGGCGGTGTCCGCGGCGGCCCTCGCCTCGGCGGGGAGCGCCTCGAGGGCGCGCCGCAGATTGTCCGACACGGTCAGCAGGTCGCGCGCGAAATTGGTGACGGCGTAGGTCCGAGCATCCTGAATCTCGCGCGCCGTGCGTCGACGCAGATTCTCCATCTCGGCGGCGACGCGCAGCGCGCGGTCCTTCAGCTCGTCGTTCTCCTTCATCAGCCGGACGAGCGCCTCGTAGTCGTCGTTCTGGCCGGCTGCCTGCTCGTCGGTGCGGCGCTGGGCCTCGGCGGCTTCGTCGGCCGCGCGCTGCTCGTTTGCCTGATCGCTCATCTGCCCAATCCACTTTGTCTTCGTAACGGAAAGTTGCGCCGGATATCGATGCTGCCGCGCGAAAAATCAAGGGAGAGCGGTGGCGCGGGCGCGCCGGGCGGTTTTGGGGGCCGGCCGGCGATGCCGCAAGTTTTACTCGAATTTTACCATGCGCCCCTGACGGGGCTGGCTTGCCGGAACCTTCAATTGCGCATGGCATTTCTACGCCAAGCCTATGAGATGAATTGCGTATGGACAAGAAAATGCCAGCCATTCAACGCGATATGCAGGCACATCTGCGCCGGCAACTGCGGAGCGAGCAGATGGTGCGCTTCGTCAACGCGCTGCCCGGATTTCGGGTCGAGGCGGATCTGCCCGAGCCGATCGGCCGCCTTCTGCGCGAGCTCGACAAGATGTCGGACGAGGCGCGCCGGCCGCGCGGTTCAAACGGCTCCGTCCACAATGCCAGGCCCGGAGGATTCTGCAAATAGCCGCGCGCAGGGCATCCGCGCCCGGACGCGCTACGCCCGGAAACCCGGTCCGAAGGTCACGGTGCCGGCGCGTCGCGAAGCGCCTTGCGCATATGGAGCAATTCCTGCGAATCCTGAACCGCTTACGCCGCCGGCAGCCGACGCCAGGAATAGGACGGGCCCTTCGCGGCATCCTGCGCGGTGGGCTGGTAGTAGACGCCGAGGCCGCCGACGATCCCCTGCTCCAGCCGCCGCAGCAGCACCGGATTGGAGATCTCGAACTCGTCGAAGCCGACGCGCAGCATGTGCGAGAGCTGGTCGACGAGGACCTGGCCGGTCGCCCTGACCGCCCCGGCAAAGCCCCGGCGGCGCAGCAGTTCCGCCTTGGAGAAGCTGCGGCCGTCGTTGAAGGCGGGAAACGCCAGCGCCACGAGCGAGAGCTGCCCCAGCAGATCCGCCAAAGCGTCGAGCGACTCGCCCGACTGGACCAGCACGCCGAGACGTTCGCGCGCCGCCTCGCGCACGGCCGGGTCCAGCTTCAAAAAGGCCTGCAGCGGCAGGATGAAGCGGCCGTTGCCGGCAAGCGCCGCCGCATCCTCGGCATGGCTCCATTCGTCGTCGCGGAAGCCCTCAGGGGTCCAGAGCCGGGTCTGCGTATCGGACATCGTTCTTCCTAGCTCGTCGCGTTCAGGGACCGGTCCAGGCCGGGCAGATGGATGCCGCATTCGGTCTTGGCCTTGCCGGCCCAGCGGCCGCTGCGGGCGTCCTCGCCGGGCCGCACGACCTGCGTGCAGGGAAAGCAGCCGATCGACAGATAGCCATAGGCGACCAGCGGGTTCTCGCGCAGCGCGTGGTTCCGCATGTAGTCGGCGAGGTCGTGGGTGGTCCAGCGCGCCAGCGGGTTGATGCGCACGCGCGGCCCGACCGCCTCGAAGGCCGGGAGCGCGGCGCGCGTCGCCGCCTGGAAGCGCTTGCGGCCGGTGAACCAGGCGCCGAACGGCGCGACGCCGCGGGCCATCGGCTCGACCTTGCGGATCTCGCAGCAGGCATCGGTGTCGGTCTGGTGGAGCAGGCCTTTGGGATCAAGCCGCTCCAGCGCAGCCTCGTCCGGCGTCACCACGCGGATGTCGGTCAGGCCGAAATCCTCGGCCAGCGCATCGCGATAGTCGAGCGTCTCGCCGAAATGCTTGCCGGTGTCGAGGAACACGATCGGCAGCGCCCGGTCGACCTGGGCGATCATGTGCAGCAGCACGGCGGAATCGGCGCCGAAGGAGGAGACGGCCGCGATGGTGCCGCGAAAGGCGTCGTGCACGGCGGCCGAGATGATTTCCTGCGGCGTCGAGGCCTGATGCAGGGCGTCGAGGCGGGCGGCGAGGTCGATCGCCGCCTGGCCGTCAGGCAGCGCGGGCGTCGCGTCCATAGAGCGCCTCCTTGAACGGTGCGGGCCCGACCCGGCGATAGGCGTCGAGGAAGATTTCCGACGGGCTCTGCCGCAGGCCGAGATAGGTGTCGACGATGGTCTCGATGGCATTGGTGATCTCCTCGGGAGCGAAGCCGCGCCCGATGATCTCGCCGATCGAGGTGTTCTCGTCGCCCGAGCCGCCCAGCGTCACCTGGTAGAGCTCGGCGCCCTTCTTCTCGACACCCAGAATGCCGATATGGCCGACATGATGGTGGCCGCAGGCATTGATGCAGCCCGAAATCTTGAGCTTCAGCTCGCCGATGTCGCGCTGCCGCTCCAGCGAGGCGAAGCGCTGCGAGATCTCCTGCGCGACCGGAATGGCGCGGGCATTGGCCAGCGCGCAGTAGTCGAGGCCGGGGCAGGCGATGATGTCGGTGATCAGGCCGGCATTGGCGGTCGCCAGGCCGATCCCGACCAGCCCGTCATAGACGGCCTTGAGGTCGGCGCGGGCGACATGCGGCAGGATCAGGTTCTGCTCGTGGCTGACGCGGATCTCGTCGAAGGCGTAGCGCTCGGCGATATCGGCGACGGCTTCCATCTGGCTGTCGCTGGCGTCGCCCGGCGCCTCGCCGATGCCCTTCAGCGAGATGGTGACCGCCGCATAGTCCGGGTTCTGGTGGGTGAAGACGTTCTGGCCGACCCATTCGGCGAAACCGCGCGAATCGAGCTTCGCCTGCGTCACCGCGGCATCGCCCTCCGGCCGCGCGACGAGGGCCGGCGGCGCGAAATAGGTCTCGATGGCGCGGATGTCCGCCTCCGGCAGGCGGAGCTGGCTGTCCCGGATCTGCTCCCACTCGGCCTCGACCTGGCGCGAGAACTCCTCGGTGCCGGTCTCATGGACGAGAATCTTGATGCGCGCCTTGTACTTGTTGTCGCGGCGGCCGTGCAGATTGTACACGCGCATCACGGCGGTGGTGTAGGAGAGCAGGTGCTCCTCGGGCAGGAAGTCCTTGATCTTCTTGGCGATGATCGGCGTGCGGCCCTGGCCGCCGCCGACATAGACGGCGAAGCCGAGCGCCCCCTCGGCGTTGCGCTTCAGATGCAGGCCGATGTCGTGGACCTGGATGGCGGCGCGGTCGCGCTCGGCTCCGGTGACGGCGATCTTGAACTTGCGCGGCAGGTAAGAGAATTCCGGATGGACGGAGGACCACTGGCGCAGGATTTCCGAATAGGGGCGCGGATCGGCGACCTCGTCGGCGGCGGCGCCGGCGAAGTGGTCGGCCGTGACATTGCGGATGCAGTTACCCGAGGTCTGCAGCGCGTGCATCTCGACGCTGGCGAGGTCGCGCAGGATCGCCGGAATGTCGGTCAGCGACGGCCAGTTGTACTGGATGTTCTGGCGCGTGGTGAAATGCCCGTAGCCCTTGTCGTATTTGCGGGCGATATGTCCCAGCATGCGTAGCTGCTTCGCGTTCAGCGTGCCGTAGGGGATCGCCACGCGCAGCATATAGGCGTGGAGCTGCAGATAGACGCCGTTCATCAGGCGCAGCGGCTTGAACTGGTCCTCGGTGATCTCGCCCGACAGGCGCCGCTCCACCTGGTCGGTGAACTCGGCGACCCGGGCGGTCACGAAATCATGGTCGAACTCGTCGTATCGGTACATTCTGCTGGCTTTCGCGGCCGCCTCAGGCGGCGTTCACTCGAGTGTCGCGGGCTTGCTTTCCGAGATCGGTGCGGTTGCTCGGTCCGGCGGCGCGAATGCGTTCGCGCAGCCGCTGCGGCACGATCCGGCCATCGACCACGGCGACGTCGACTAGGTCGACGTCGACCACTTCGTTGTTGGCATAGGCCGCCTTGCCGATCGCGGCGAGGCCTTCCTCCGCCGCCGGCTCGGAAACGAGCTGGGCGCCGTCGATGGTTTCGATCCAGCCCTTGCCGGCAGCATACCAGACGGCCTCGCCGTCGGTGAGGCGATTGGCGGTCAGCACCTTCATGCCTCTACTCCCCTGTCGATCGGCACGGAACCGCCGGCATGTGCCGCGAGCGGCAGCGAACGTGCGAAGTTGGCACCGGCAACCGAATCGCCGATGATCGTCATCACGGGCCCGCCGAGATCCGCTCGCGATGCGAGCGAGGGCAGGTCGGCAAGGGTCCCGTGAAAGCGGCGGCGCTGCGGCAGGCTGGCATGCTCCACAACGGCGACCGCCGTATCCGGCGAAAGTCCGGCGTCGATCAGCCGGGCCGCCACGTCCGCGGCCACCGAGCGGCCCATATAGACGGCAACCGTCGCTCCGGAAATGGCGAGTCTTGCCCAGTCCGGCAGGGACCGGCCCTTCAGATCGTGGCCGGTGGTGAAGACCAGCGAGGAGGAGACGCCGCGCAAGGTCAGCGGAAGCTCGAAATCGGCGGCGGCGGCCAGGGCGGAGGTCACGCCGGGAACCACCTCATAGGAAATGCCGGCATCCCGCAGGGCCTGCATTTCCTCGCCGGCGCGGCCGAACACCAGCGGGTCGCCCGACTTCAGGCGCACCACGCGCCGGCCTTCCGCGCCGAGCCTGACCAGGAGGGCGTTGATTTCGGCCTGGGTCTTCGAGTGGCAGTTCTTGCGCTTGCCGACGGGCAGGCGCTCGGCGTCGCGGCGCCCCATGGCGACCACGGCTTCCGGCACCAGCGCGTCGTGGACGATGACGTCGGCCTCCATCAGCAGCCGGTGGGCGCGCAGCGTCAGCAGATCCTCGGCTCCGGGACCGGCGCCGACCAGCGCGACATGACCGGACACGCGGCCGCTTTCGGCGATCAGCCGCTGCGCGGCGACAATCGCCTCGCCGTCGCCACCGGTTTCGAGCGCGCGGGCCGGCGGCCCGGAGAAAAAGGCGCTCCAGAAGGCACGGCGGGCGGGACCGCGCGGAATCGCCCGCTCGGCGGCCGACCGCAGCGTATCTGCCAGGGCGGCAAGGCGACCGATCGACGGCGGCAGCATGGCCTCGATGCGGGCGCGCAGCATCTGGGCGAATACCGGACCGGCGCCCTCGGTGCCGATGGCGATGGCGAGCGGAGCGCGGTTGACGATCGCGGGCGTGTAGAAATCGCAGAGATCCGGGCGATCGACCGCATTGACCGGGATGCCCAGACGACGGGCGTCGGCGACGACGCGGCGGTCTGTCGGCTCGTCGCCCGTCGCGGCGAACACCAGGGCCGCCGCCGCGAGCCTGCCCGGCGCATAGGGACCGCCGTCCAGCGTGACGCCCTGAAGCGATGCGATCGCCTCGCCGAACACATCGCCGGCACGCGGCGCGATCACAACCACCTCGGCTGCCGACTGCGCGAGAAGGCGCGCCTTGGCCAAGGCCTCGTCGCCGGCGCCGACGACGACGACGCGGCGGCCCTCGACCTTGAGGAAGACTGGAAAGGCATTCAGCCTGGCGATGGGCTTCGACATGTCCGAGCGTATCGATGGAGTAGAATATATTTCTAATCCTAAGCCGATGCCATCTGAAGGCATCGCCTCGCGCCCGCGCAAGTCGAGCGAAATCCATTTTCTTCATAACCGGCTTTTCAGGGCATGTTTTTCTCCGCCCTCGCGGGATCGCCGGGCCTGCCGGCGCGGAACCGCGAGGCTCGGCGATACGTTTGTGGTCCGTCCGGTGAAATGAGATGAAGGGAGCCGCATATGGCAGAGGTCAAGCTGAGCCATGGGATCTGGGTCGTCGTCGCGGATGGCGAGAAGGCGCTGTTTCTCGAAAACAAGGGCGATGGCCTTCACCCGCGACTGGAGGTGGTGCGCGAGCTGAGCGAGGAGAACCCACCGACGCGCGCGCAGGGCACGGACCGGCCAGGGCGCTTCAACGACGGACCGTCGCCGCACAAGAGCGCCGTAGCGGAGACGGACTGGCACCGCATCGCCAAGACGCGCTTCGCCGACGAGATCGCGGACAAACTCTACCATGCCGCGCATCGCGGCGATTTCCGCGAGGTCGTGCTGGTGGCACCCCCGCTGGTGCTCGGCGAGATGCGCAAGAAGCTGCACAAGGAAGTCGCCGCGCGGGTGATGGGCGAGTTCGCCCGGACGCTTACCAACCATACGGTGCCGGACATCGAGAAATCGCTTATGGCCGCCTGATCCGGTGGGAGACGGCCCGGGCGCGATACGGGCAACACCCCGCCGGGGAATGTCGCGGCCGCCTTCCTCTCCATTTCCTATCCCGTCGCGAAGGTTTTTTGACCCGCCTGGGGTTGCGCTCGGCACGGGTGTCCAACCATATTGCAAGCCAAGCGCTCACGCGCTTTCCCGACCCCGTCCGCTTCTTTTTTGAAAGGGCTCCCCCGAGCGATGCCGCATGACACGCCCCTTATCGCCACGATCGTCATGGGCCTGGGGCTGGCATTCGTGTTCGGTGCGATCGCAAACCGGTTTCGCATCCCCCCGCTGGTCGGCTACCTGATCGCCGGCGTCCTCGTCGGGCCGCATACGCCGGGCTTCGTGGCCGACCAGGAGCTGGCGCTCGAACTCGCCGAGATCGGCGTCATCCTGCTGATGTTCGGCGTCGGGCTGCATTTCTCCCTGAAGGACCTGCTGTCGGTGCGGGCGATCGCCGTGCCCGGCGCTGTCGTGCAGATCGCCTTCGCCACCGCGCTCGGCGCCGGCCTCGCCTGGCTGCTCGGCTGGACGCTGGGTGCCGGCATCGTCTTCGGCCTGGCGCTCTCGGTGGCCAGTACCGTCGTGCTGCTCAAGGCGCTGCAGGACCGGCGGATGATCGAGACGGAGCGGGGGCGGATCGCCGTCGGCTGGCTGATCGTCGAGGATCTCGCCATGGTGCTGGCGCTGGTGCTGCTGCCGGCGCTGGCCGGCGTGCTGGGCGGCAGCGGCGAGGAGCCGCGCGAGGCGAGCAACATCCTGGCGCTGCAGTTCGACTTCGGCGTGTGGGGCGTCATCGGCATCACGCTTGCCAAGGTCGCCGCCTTCGTCATCGTCATGCTGGTGGTGGGGCGCAGGGTCATCCCCTGGCTGCTGCACTACGTCGCCCACACAGGTTCGCGCGAGCTCTTCCGCCTCGCGGTGCTGGCGATCGCGCTGGGCGTCGCCTTCGGCGCGGCCAAGCTGTTCGGCGTGTCGCTGGCGCTCGGCGCCTTCTTCGCCGGCATGATCATGAGCGAATCGGAACTGTCGCACCGCGCCGCCGAAGAGTCGCTGCCGCTGCGCGACGCCTTCTCGGTGCTGTTCTTCGTTTCGGTCGGCATGCTGTTCGACCCGACCAGCCTGCTGCGCGAAACCTGGCCGATCCTGGCGACGCTGTTCATCATCGTCATCGGCAAATCGGTGGCCGCCTTCCTGATCGTCATCGCCTTCCGATACCCGGCGGGAACGGCGCTGATCATCTCGGCGAGTTTGGCGCAGATCGGCGAATTCTCCTTCATCCTGGCGGAACTCGGCGTCAGTCTCGACCTGCTCCCGGAACAGGGCCGCGACCTGATCCTGGCAGGTGCGATCCTGTCGATCGTGCTCAACCCGCTGGTGTTCGCCGCTGTCGGACGTCTGAAGCCCTGGCTCGAACGGCGCCAGGCCGCCGAGGCGCTGGTCCCGGCCGATGGTCCCGCCGACGCAGCATTGCCCGAGGCCGCGCCGGTCGCCGCCAAGGCTCCGCCGGCCAAGAAGGACGACGACGCCCCCAAGACGACCTTGCTCACCGGCCACACGATCCTCATGGGCTATGGCCGGGTCGGCAGCCTCGTCGGCGAGAACCTCAAGGCGGCGAACCTGCCTTTCCTGGTGATCGAGGACGGCGACAAGACGATCGCGCGGCTCCACGAGGCGGGGATCGATGTCGTCGAAGGCAACGGCGCCAATGCCGAGGTGTTCGCCGCCGCCAATCCGGCCGCCGCCAGGCGGCTGGTGCTCGCGATCCCCAATGCCTTCGAGGCCGGCCAGGTGATTCTTCGCGCGCGCGCCGCGAACCCCGATATCGTGGTGATCGCGCGTGCGCACTCCGACGCGGAGGTCGACCATCTTAAGGGACTTGGCGCCAATACGGTGATCATGGGCGAGCGCGAGATCGCACGCGGCATCGTCGAGCTGATCGTCGAGCCGGCGCCGGCGGCTCCCCAGCCGGAACTGACCGACGAGAAGGGGTCGACGCCCGAACTTTCGACGGAAGGCGCGCCGGACCAAGGCGACGTTCACGTTCTTCCGGTAACGTCGGAGGAGAGCCCAGACCCCGCCGCGGCGCCCACCGACGCTGCGGATCAGGCGGTGCCGGGCCCCTCCGAGGAAGCGCCCCGGCCGGACAAGCCCTGACGGGTTCAGGCCGGGGTCAGGCGACCGTCGATCGAAGCCGCTCCGCAATCAGCTCGGCCAGGCGCGCCGCGACCTCGTCCTTGCCGAGATCGGGCCATTCGTCGATGCCGGCCGCCGACACGATGGAGACGCGGTTGCGCGCGCCGCCCATCACGTCGCCGCCGACATCGTTGGCGACGATGAGGTCGGCGCCCTTCCGCTTCAGCTTGGCCTGCGCATTGGCATGCAGGTGCTGCGTCTCGGCGGCGAAGCCTATGACCAGAAACGGACGCAGCCTGTGATGGCCGACGGTCGACAGGATGTCCGGGTTCTCGATCATCCTCAAGGTCGGCGGCCCCTCGCCTGCCACCTTCTTGATCTTCTGGCCGGCGGCATCGGCGGTGCGCCAGTCGGCGACCGCCGCCACGAAGACGGCGGCGTCGGCCGGCAGCTCGGCCTCCACCGCCGCCAGCATGTCGCGCGCCGTCTCGACATGGCGAGTCGACACGCCGTCCGGATCGGCAAGGGCGACCGGCCCCGTCACCAGGCGCACGTCGGCGCCGAGGCGCGCCAGGGCGGCTGCGATCGCGTGACCCTGCCGGCCCGACGACCGGTTGGCGATGTAGCGGACCGGGTCGATCGGCTCATGTGTCGGGCCCGACGTCACCACGATGCGGCGACCGGCGAGGGGCCCGGCGGAGGGCGCCAGTTTGGCCTCGATCGCCGCCACGATCTCCAGCGGCTCGGCCATGCGGCCTTCGCCGGCCTCGCCGCTCTCGGCCATCTCGCCCCTGCCGGGTCCGACGAAGGCAATGCCGTCCGATTTCAGCGCGGCGCGGTTGCGGCGGGTCGCAGGGTGCTCCCACATGCGCGGATTCATCGCCGGCGCCATCAGGACCGGCTTGTCGGTGGCCAACAGGACGGCGGAGGCGAGATCGTTGGCCAGCCCGTTCGCCAGCTTCGCCATCAGATCGGCGGTCGCCGGCGCGACGACGATCAGGTCAGCCTGGCGCGACAGGCGGATATGGCCGACGTCATGCTCGTCGTCGCGGTCGAACAGCTCGGTGAAGACGCGATCCGCCGACAGCGTGCCGACCGACAGCGGCGTGACGAATTCGGTCGCCGCGGCGGTCATGACACAGCGCACCGCCGCGCCGCGCTCACGCAGACGCCGGATCAGGTCGAGCGTTTTGTAAGCGGCGATGCCGCCGCCGATGATCAGCAGGATGCGTTTGGAAGAGAGGGTCATGACCGCGCTTCCCACGGATTGATGATGCCGATGCCACAATTCTCGAAGTCCCAAACGTTCCGTGTTGCGACGGCGTATCCGTGAGTCAGCGCAATCGCGGCAATCTCACAGTCCATCTCAGAGATAGGCCGCCCGGATTTGCGACGCTGCGAGAATATCCGCGCATACTGAATGGCCGCAGTTTCCTCGAAACCGAGAACCGGCGTCATCAAGCTATGCTCGAAGAAGCGTTCGATGGCGTAGGCGAGCGCCTGCTTTCGCTTTCCGTCGCTCATCAACGCAAGGCCGGTCAGGAGCTCGGCCTTATTCACGGATGTCACGAATACCTGGCTCAGAGGTTGTTCCCGCAGCCAGCCGGCGACGGTCCGGTCAGGGGCGGGTCGGAACGCCTCCGAGATGACGTTGGTATCAAGGATGATCATCGCCCATGTCGTCCCAGTCTTCAAAGGGGATGGGACGAGGCGCAGCCTGACGCGGCACGATCGGGATTTCGAATCCGCCATGCGGTTCTACCAATTCTCTTATGGCATCGTAGAGATTGGTTCGTCGTGGAGCCTCATCGCGCGCGGAAGCGGCATCGCGCAGGATCACCCGTAGCTCTGCCTCCAAGGAGTTGCCGTGACGGGCCGCACGAAGCCGCAGGCGCTGTTTTGTCTCGTCATCGACATTCCTGACGGTCATGTTTGCCATGTCCGGCCTCCTGATCTGGAGATGGATTCCGATGCCTGCAATGTATTCAATGACTGCAATGCAATCAAGCCAAACGCCACGCAATCCAGACCAGCACCGCGGCAATCACCCATAGGGCCACGCGCCCCCATCGCCCGGCGTGTGCCTCGGCCTTGCCGATCATCCGGGCCGTCTCGGGATCGAAGCGCAGGCCGTGCTCGGCCATCGCGTCGATCTCGCGCGTCAGGCGATCGGTGCGCGCCGCAAGGTCGGGAGCCTGACGGGCGAAGGCAAGCATGGCGTTCACCCCGTCGCGTGCGTCCGACATCAGCCCGCGCGGGCCCAGATTCTCGCGGATCCAGTGGCCGACCACCGGTTCGGCGGTCTTCCACATGTTGAAGGCGGGATCGAGCGAGCGCGCCACGCCCTCGACGACGACCATCGTCTTCTGCAGCAGCACCAGTTCCGCCCGCGTCTCCATGTCGAAGAGCTCAGTCACCTCGAACAGCAGGGTCAGCAGCTTGGCCATCGAGATCGTCTCGGCCGGCTGGCCATGGATCGGCTCGCCGATGGCGCGGATCGCCTGGGCGAAGGACGCGACATCATGGTGGCGCGGCACGTAGCCCGCCTCGAAATGCACCTCGGCGACGCGGCGATAGTCGCGCGTGATGAAGCCGAAGAGGATCTCGGCAAGGAAGCGCCGCTCCTTCTTGCCGAGACGGCCGGAGATGCCCAGGTCGACCGCGACGATGGTGCCGTCGGCCTCGACGAAGAGATTTCCCGGGTGCATGTCGGCGTGAAAGAAGCCGTCGCGCAGCGTATGGCGCAGGAACGACTGGACCAGCGTCGCGGCGACGGCCCTGAGGTCATGGCCGGCGGCGGCGAGCCCGGCAATGTCGTTCATCTTGATGCCGTCGATCCATTCCATGGTGACGACGTCGCGGCCGGTGCGCTCCCAGTCGACCTTCGGCACGCGGAAGCCGGGATCGTCGCGCGTGTTCTCGCCGATCTCCGAAAGTGCGGCCGCTTCGAGCCGCAGGTCCATCTCGATCTTGGTGGTTTGCGCCAGGGTCTGGGTCACAAGAACCGGCCGCAGCCGCCGCGACGAGGCGATGAAGCGCTCCTGCAGGCGGGCCGCCAGGAAATAGCTCTCGAGGTCGCGCTGGAAGGCCAGCCGCACGCCCGGCCGGATGACCTTGACCGCGACCTTCGCCGTCGCGCCGTCGCGCTTCACCTCGCCCGGATGGACCTGGGCGATGGAAGCGGCGGCGACCGGCTCGCCGATGCGCGAAAAGAGCTCGCCCACCGGGCGGCCCAGCGACCCTTCGATCTCGGCAATCGCCTGCGCGGTGGCGAAGGTCGCCATGCGGTCCTGAAGGCGGGCCAGGTCGAGCGCGACGTCGTTGCCGACGACGTCCGGACGCGTCGCCAGGAACTGGCCCAGCTTGACGTAGGATGGCCCCAGGCGGGCAACCGCGCCGGACAAGCGTTCGCTGCGCTCCAGCCCGCGAGCCCTCCGGCGGGTGAAGAAGCGCGCGAGCCGCCAGGCGGCCTTGGGCGGGCCGGAAAGCTCTTCGCCCGGGAGGGCCGCGAACACACCCTCGCGCGTCAGGATCCAGCCGGCCCGCACGAGCCGGAACGCCGCACCGACAGTGCTCATGCGCGCCGAACCGTCAAAGCTTCCAGCCGGAATGCGCCGCCGCGATGCCGCCGGAATAGCTGCGCCAGGTGACACGGCCGAAGCCGGCCTCGCCGATCATCGCCGCGAAATCCGCCTTGGCCGGGAATTTTCGGATCGACTCGACCAGATAGGCGTAAGGCTCGCCGTCGCCGGCGACCAGCTTGCCGATGCGCGGGATCGCATTGAACGACCAGGCCTCATAGGCCTTGTCGAGGATCGGCATCTCGACCTCGGAAAACTCCAGGCAGAGGAAGCGTCCGCCGGGCTTCAGCACGCGCAGCGCCTCGCGCAGGGCGCGGTCGATCTGCGGGACGTTGCGGATGCCGAAGGCGATCGTGTAGGCGTCGAAGGTCTCGTCGGCGAAGGGCAGTTCTTCGGCATTGGCCTCGACGAACTCGACATGCTGCGAAAGCTTCCTTCTCGCGGCGCGCTCGCGGCCGACGGCCAGCATCGAGCCGTTGATGTCGAGGACCGTCGCGCCGGCCTGCCGGCCGGACGCCTCGACGATGCGGAAGGCGATGTCGCCGGTGCCGCCGGCGACGTCCAGCACCTTCCAGCCGGCGCGGCGCGGCGGATTGAGCCACGCCACCGCCGCGTCCTTCCAGAGGCGATGCAGGCCGCCGGACATGATGTCGTTCATCAGGTCGTAGCGGTTCGCGACGCGATGGAACACCGCA
Organism: Rhizobiaceae bacterium; assembly: GCA_019635715.1. Classification (GTDB taxonomy): domain Bacteria; phylum Pseudomonadota; class Alphaproteobacteria; order Rhizobiales; family Rhizobiaceae; genus Kumtagia. The sequence continues at coordinate 13,862 of JAHBYY010000011.1, forward strand.
TCGACCAAAGGCTGCTTCTCGCCGTCGGCGACGGACTGGAAGCCGTAGGAATGCTGCATGTCCCCGGCCGAGGTGGCGCGCTGTTCAGACATCGTCCTCTACCAAGCGTGATCGATCAGACGATACCCGATGCACCCTGTGAAGGCTATTGTCCAGCCACGCGATCGAATGCCGCGATTCGTGCGAGGACGAGCCTATGCCGGTCAAAGCCGAACTCCATTGTCATATCGAAGGCGCCGCAGCGCCCGAACTCGTGGTGGCGCAGGCGCGCAAATACGGGAAGGACGCAAGCCCCTACATCAGTGGCGACGCCTTTGTCTGGAACGACTTCACCTCGTTCCTCGCGGCCTACGACTTCGCGGCCGACCTGTTCCGGACGGAAGACGACTATGCGCGGCTGGCCGAGCACTACCTGACCAGCCTGGCGCGCGACGGCGCCATCTATTCCGAGATCTTCATCTCGCCGGACCATGCGCGGCGGGCCGGCCTGCCGCCCGGAGCCTACGCGGACGCGCTGGCGGTCGGCATCCGACGGGCGCGCGACAAGACCGGCATCGAAGGACGGATGATCGTCATCGGCGTGCGGCATTTCGGCGTCGAGGCCGTCGAGACGGCGGCCCGCTTCGCCGCGCGCTGCGGCAATCCGCTGGTCACCGGCTTCGGCATGGCCGGCGAGGAGCGCTTCGGCGAAATGGAGGACTATGTCCTTGCTTTCGAGATCGCCCGCGAGGCCGGCCTCGGCCTCACCGTGCATGCCGGCGAGCTCACCGGCTGGGAAACCGTGGCAGCGGCGCTCGACCACATCCGCCCGCATCGCATCGGGCACGGCGTGCGGGCGATCGAGAATCCCGACCTGGTGAAGCGCATCGCAGACGAGGGCGTAGTGCTCGAATGCTGCCCGGGGTCGAACGTGGCGCTGAAGGTTTTCGACGGCTGGGCGGACCATCCCTTCCCGGCGCTGCGGGCAGCCGGCTGCAAGGTCACGCTGAATTCCGACGACCCGCCCTATTTCCACACCTCGATCAAGGCGGAGTACGACAATGCCGGCCTGCATTTCGGGCTGGAGACGAAGGCGCTGACTGCCATCACCCGGACCGCCGTCGAGGCCGCCTTCGTCGACCGCAAGACGCGCGGCGAACTGCTGTCGCGCCTTGGTCCGGTTCTCGGCGCATTCAAGCCCGGCCGGGCGCGCGCCTGATCCCCAGGGCGACGCCGCCTCTCCGGACAAATCTGTGATTGCGCGCCGAGAGCGGTTTCACGACTGCGCGTCGATGACTAAAGTGGCGCGACAGCAGCCATTCCATGGAGACCCGACCGATTATGGGCGTCACCGTCATCGACCATCCGCTTGTCCAGCACAAGCTCACCATCATGCGCAAGAAGGAGACGTCGACCGCCGGCTTCCGGCGGCTGCTGCGGGAAATCTCGCTGCTGCTCGGCTATGAGGTGACGCGCGACCTCGAACTGACGACGATGGAGATCGAGACGCCGCTGGAGGTGATGCAGGCGCCGACGCTGGAAGGCAAGAAGCTGGTGTTCGCCTCGGTGCTGCGCGCCGGCAACGGACTGCTCGAGGGCCTGCTGGATCTGGTTCCCGCCGCCCGCGTCGCGCATATCGGGCTCTATCGCGACCACGACACGCTGGAAGCCGTCGAGTATTTCTTCAAGGCGCCGAGCGACCTGGCGGACCGCCTGGTGATCGTCGTCGATCCGATGCTGGCCACCGCCAATTCGGCCATCGCGGCGATCGACAAGCTGAAGGAGCGCGGCGCCACCAATTTGCGCTATCTCTGCCTGCTGGCCGCTCCGGAGGGCGTCGAGCGCTTCGTCAAGGCGCATCCCGACGTGCCGGTGTTCACGGCATCGATCGACCGGCAGCTCAACGAGAAGGGATATATCTGCCCCGGCCTCGGCGACGCCGGCGACCGGCTCTACGGCACCAAGTGAGCTGTGCGACTTCGACCGGATCCGTAACCGGGAATTAACGATAGGTTGCGGAACGGAGGCGCGACGGCGGTCCGTTAAGGTCGCCTAAGCCTTGCCCGAGGCAGATTGGAGCGGAATCAACCGGTCCCAATCATGCTTCGCAATGCCATCGTCATCGGCCTCGTCATCGGCACATCGGCCTCCGTGCCGCTGATCTACCAGGCCTATCCGGAGGTCGTCGCCGCGCTGACCCAGTCCAAGACCCCGGAGGCGGAGCTGCCCGCCCGGGCGATGGCCGTCTCGGCACCGGCGCCGTCCCGGCCGGCGAGCGGACGAACCTTCATGATCGACGTCGACAGTTCCGGCCATTTCTTCGGGGACTTCAAACTCAACGGGCGCAAGGTCGAGGCGCTGATCGATACGGGTGCCAGCACGGTCGCGATCAACCTGTCGACCGCGCGCAAGCTCGGAATGAACATCCAGGCCTCCGACATGAAGAACACCGTCAACACGGCGAACGGCAAGGCCCGCGCCACCCTGGCGATGATCGGCCGGGTCGAGGTCGGGCGTATCCTCGTCGAAGACGTCCAGGCCGTCGTCCTCGAGGACGAGGCGCTGAGCACGACGCTGATCGGCATGACCTTCCTCAACCGCCTCAAGGCCTTCAAGGTCGACGACGGAACGCTGACCCTCGTCCAGTAGTCAGACCGGCACCGGAACGCGGCGGACGACGGCGTCGCGCGCCGCCGGCCGGGCGTCGCCGATCGCATAGGCCGCGGCGAGGCTGCGCGCGGCTTCGGCGGCGGCCGCCTCCGAACGCGCATGGACGAGCGCCAGCGGATCGCCGGCGCGCACTTCCGCGCCGACCGGCAGGAGCCTCGTCACGCCCACGGCATGATCGACATCGTCCTGCGGCCTGACGCGCCCGCCGCCGAGCACCACGACGGAGAGCCCGATCTCGCGGGTGGCGATCGACGCGACATAGCCGGAGCGCGGTGCCGGCACGGCGCGCTGGACGGGGCAGGCCGGCAGGTGGGCCTCATAGCGCTCGACAAAGTCGGTCGGGCCACCCAGTCCGTGGACCATGCGCGCGAACCGCTCGGCGGCCGCGCCGCTTTCGAGCGCTTCGGTGGCCAGTCGCAGGGCCTGCGCCTGCGAGTTCGCCAGTCCGGCGAGGTGCAGCATCTCGGCGGCAAGTGCCAGCGTGACCCGCAGAAGCCGCGGCGCGCGGCGGGCGCCCGTCAGGAACTCCACCGCGTTGCGGACTTCCACCGCATTGCCGGCAGCATCGGCGAGCGGCTGATCCATGGCGGTGATCAGCGCCGACGTCCGCAATCCGGCGCCGTTGGCGACCTCGACCAGGCTCTTGGCGAGCGCGGCGGCATCGCGGCTGCGCTCCATGAAGGCGCCGTTGCCGACCTTGACGTCGAGCACCAGCGAGCGCAGGCCGGCGGCGAGCTTCTTCGACAGGATCGACGCGGTGATCAGAGGCACGGATTCGACGGTCGCCGTCACGTCGCGGATGGCATAGAGGCGCTTGTCGGCGGGCGCCAGCGCCGCCGTCTGGCCGATGATCGCGCAGCCGACGCTGCGCACCACCTTGCGGAAGGTCGGCGTGTCGGGCTGCGTCGCGTAGCCGGGCACGGACTCCAGCTTGTCGAGCGTGCCGCCGGTGTGGCCCAGGCCACGGCCGGAGATCATCGGCACGAAACCGCCGCAGGCCGCGACGATCGGCGCCAGCATCAGCGAGACGTTGTCGCCGATGCCGCCGGTCGAATGCTTGTCGGTGACCGGGCCAGGCATGTCCGACCAATCGAGCACCTCGCCGGAATCGCGCATGGCGAGCGTGAGCGCCACGGCTTCGTCGCGCCGCATCCCGTTGAAGAAGATCGCCATGGCGAGCGCCGCCGCCTGGCCCTCGGATACCGCGCCGCTGGTCAGCCCTTCGATGAAGGCCGCGATGTCGGCGGCGGGCAGCGCGCGGCCGTCGCGCTTCTGGCGGATGATCTCCTGGGGCAGCATCTAGGACTTCCCGACAATCTGCAGGAAGGAGCGGCGTCCGACGTTGCCCCCCTCTGGCCTGCCGGCCATCTCCCCCTCAAGGGGGGAGATCACGCAGTTGCGTGTCTTTCGCCAAGGAAAGTCGCTGCGGATTTGGCAAAACCGATGAAGCTGCGACTCTCCCCCCGTGTGAGGGAGATGGCCGGCAGGCCAGAGGGGAGCAACGTCGGACGCCGACCTGTCGATCGAAGGGCGCATCATTCCCAGCCCTCCTCGAACAGGCGCCGCAGGACGGTGGCGAGGCGCCGGCCGCCGAGCGGCGCCATGTCCTTGGTCTCCTCGTGGGAGAGTTCCGAGCCGGTCATGCCGGCGGCGAGATTGGTGACGACGGAGCAGGCCGCGACGCGCAGGCCGAGGAAGCGCGCCAGGATCACTTCCGGCACCGTCGACATGCCGACGGCATTTGCGCCCATGATGCGGGCCATGCGGATTTCGGCCGGCGTCTCGAAGGAAGGCCCCGAGAACCACATATAGACGCCGCGATGCAGCGGCGTGCCGGTCGCAGCGGCGGCTTTCAGCAGCGCATCGCGCAGGCGGCGGTCATAGGCCTCGGTCAGGCCGACGAAGCGTCGGTCGGTCGGCTCGCCGAACAGCGGATTGGAACCGGAGAAATTGATATGGTCGTCGATCAGCATGACCGAGCCCGGCCCCATTTCGGGATCGAGAGAACCGGCTGCATTGGTCAGCAGCAGCGTCTTGATGCCGATCCCCGCCAGGGCCTCGAGCGCCGGACGCATCGCGGCCGCGTCGCCATGTTCGTAATAGTGGGCGCGGCCGGCCAGCATCGCGACCTGCCGGCCGGCGAAGCGGCCGACCACCAGCGTGCCCGAATGTCCGGTGACGCCGCTGCGTGGAAAGCCGTCGATCTCCGCATAGGGGATGCGGATCGCATCCTCGATCTCGTCAACCAGGCCGCCCAGTCCGGAGCCGAGGATCAGCGCCGTTTCCGGCATGCGGCCGCCGAGGCGCTCGACCAGAGTCGCGACCGCGTCGTTCATCGCAGCGTCTTTCCTTCGAAGCCGAACGGGAGGAGATCGCCGACCGTCACGGTCTCCACGACGCCCGCCTGATCGCACAGATAGAGCCGGGTGTCCGGCCCGGAGAACTCGGCGAGCCGCTGGCGGCAGCCGCCGCAGGGGGTGATGCGGTCCATGCGCTCGGCGACGACGGCGATCTCGGCGATCTCGCCGCCGCCGCCCATCACGTAGTGGCCGAGCGCGGTGGTCTCGGCACACCAGCCTTCGGGATAGGACGCTACTTCGATATTCCCGCCGGCGTAGACGCGGCCGTCCGTGGTGCGGATCGCCGCACCGACGGGAAATTTAGAATAGGGCGCATAGCATTTTGCCATGGCCTCGCGGGCCGCGAGGAAGAGGTCATGGGACATGGAGGAACACCGCGGCAGTCGGCAGTCGGCAGTCGGCAGTCGGTCGAAGACGGCGTTGCCGTAACCGACGAGCAGGCCGTAGCGGTTGTAAATCCGACTGCCGACTGCCGACTGCCGATTGCCGCATGCTATCGCTCCTTCACATAGGGCACGCCCCCGGCGCGCGGCGGGATGGCCTTGCCGATGAAGCCGGCGAGCAGGATGACGGTCAGCACGAACGGCAGGGCGTTGATGAACTGCACCGGCACCTTGCCGATGACCGGCCACGCCATGCCCTGGAAGCGGATCGACGCGGCATCGAGGAAGCCGAAAAGCAGGCAGGCGAACATCGCCGGCACGGGCTTCCACTTGGCGAAGATCAGGGCGGCCAGCGCGATGTAGCCCTTGCCGGCCGTCATGTCCTTCACGAAGCCGGCATTCTGGGCAACGGAGAGATAGGCACCAGCGATGCCGGTCAGCACGCCGGTGAGGATCACCGCGCGGTAGCGCAGCCAGGTCACCGAAATGCCCGCCGTGTCGACCGCCGCCGGGTTCTCGCCGACGGCGCGCAGCCGCAGCCCGAAGCGGGTACGGTAGAGCACCCACCAGGTCAGCGGCACCATGAGGAAGGCGACGTAGACCAGGATGGAGTGGCCGGAGATCAGCTCCGAATAGATCAGGCCGATCACAGGAACCTCGCGCAGCGCCTCGGCGCCGGGCAGGGTGATCGCCTCGAAGCGCGCCGGGCCGGCCAGCGACGGGGTGCGGCCGCCCTGGCGGAACCAGGCCTGGCCGAGGATGATGGTCGAGCCGGCGACGACGAAGTTGATGGCGACGCCCGAGACGATCTGGTTGCCGCGATGGGTGATCGAGGCGAAGCCGTGGACGAGGCCGAGGAAGACGGCCGCCAGGATCGCCGTCAAAAGGCCGATCCACGCCGAGCCGGTGACGGCGGCGGCGGAGGCGCCGGCAAAGGCGCCGGCCAGCATCTTGCCTTCCAGGCCGATGTCGAAAATGCCGGCACGCTCCGAATAGAGGCCGGCCAGACAGGCGAGCAGCAGCGGCACGGAGACGCGAATGGTCGCGTCTAGAAGCTGGACGAGGGCGTCGAGAAAGGCCATCAGGCGCCCTCCCCCTTCGCCGCAGGCACGCCCATCGAGCGCGGGCTGATCGAGGCGAACAGAGTCTGGACCGCCGGCCGGAACATGTGTTCGAGCGCGCCGGCGAAGAGGATCACCAGGCCCTGGATGATGACGATCATGTCGCGCGAGATGTTCGGCATCTCGAAGGCCAGTTCCGCCCCGCCCTGGTAGAGCGCGCCGAAGAGGATCGCCGCCGGGACGATGCCGAAGGGATGCGAGCGGCCCATCAGCGCCACGGCGATGCCGACGAAGCCGGCGCCGGCGACGAAGTCGAGCGTCATGTGGTGCTGGTCGCCCATGATCGGGTTCATCGCCATCATCCCGGCCAGACCGCCCGAGATCATCATGGTGACGATGATCATGCGGCTCTCCGAAATGCCGGCATAGCGCGCCGCCTTCGGGCTGAAGCCGTAGGTGCGCATCTCGTAGCCGAGCCTGGTGCGCCAGATCAGCACCCAGACGAGGAAGGCCATGACCAGCGCCAGCAGGAAGGACAGGTTCAGCGGCGCCGAGCGCACCGAAAGGCCGAGCGCCTCGAGCATCCACTTCAGCTTGGGAAGCTGCGCGCCTTCGAGGAAATCGCGGGTCTGCGGCGCCATGGAGCCGGCCGGCTTGAGCACGTCGACCAGCAGGTAGACCATGACGCTGGCGGCGATGAAATTGAACATGATCGTGGTGATGACGATGTGCGAGCCGCGCTTGGCCTGCAGATAGGCGGGGATCAGCGCCCACAGCGCTCCCATCGCCGCGGCGGCCAGTATGGCGAGCGGGAAGGTCAGCCACCACGGCAGCACGGCGTCGAAGCTCAGGCAGACCACCACCACGCCGAGGCCGGCGATGTAGGCCTGCCCCTCGCCGCCGATGTTGAAGAGACCGCAGTGAAAGGCCACCGCGACGGCCAGCCCGGTGAAGATGAAATTGGTGGCGTAGAAGAGCGTGTAGGCGATGTTCTGTCCCGAGCCGAACGCCCCCTTGACCAGAATTCCCGCGGCATCGAGCGGATTCTCGCCGACCAGAAGCACGACGACGCCGGCGACGAGGAAGGCGACGACCAGGTTGACGACCGGGATCAGGCCGTAGTCGGCCCAGCGCGGAAGCTTGGCGAAGGGCGTGCTCATGCGGCCTCCTGCTTCACCACGCCGGCCATCAGCAGGCCGAGCTCGCCTTCGGAAGCTTCCGGACCGCGCTCGCCGACGACGCGCCCGGCGAACATGACGAGGATGCGGTCGGACAGGGAGCGGATTTCGTCGAGCTCGACGGAAATGAGCAGCACCGCCTTGCCGGCGTCGCGCATGGCGATCAGGCGCTTGTGGATGAATTCGATGGCGCCGACATCGACGCCGCGCGTCGGCTGGCCGACGACCAGAACGCCGGGATCTTGTTCCATTTCACGCGCGAGCACGATCTTCTGCTGGTTGCCGCCGGAAAAATTCGCCGTCCTCAGCCGGTCGTTGGGCGGCCTGATGTCGTATTTTTCGATCTTGTCACGCGCATCGGCGTGGATCGCCTCGACGTCGAGGAGCGGGCCTTTCAGGAACTGCGGCTTGTCGTGATAGCCGAGAATGGAATTCTCGGCCTCTTCGAAGGCCAGCACGAGGCCGACATGATGGCGGTCCTCCGGCACATGCGCGAGACCACGGTCGCGCAGATCGCCCGGGTCGGCATGACCGGTGACGTCGATCGCCTTCCCGTCGAGCATGACGGCGCCCGACTGGGCACGCCGCGTCCCGGCGATGGCCTCGATCAGTTCCGACTGGCCGTTGCCGGCGACGCCCGCGATGCCGACGATCTCGCCGGCGCGCACCTCAAAGGAGACGTTGTCGACCATGACGACGCCGCGCTGGTCCCTGACGGTCAGGCCGCTGACCGCAAGCTTGACCGGTCCGGGGCTGGCCTTGCCTTTCTCGACATGCAGCAGGACGCGGCGGCCGACCATCAGTTCGGCGAGTTCCTCGACCGTCGTCTCGGCGGTTCGCCGTGTCGCCACCATCGTGCCCTGGCGCATCACGGAGACCGTGTCGGTGACCGCCATGATCTCGCGCAGCTTGTGGGTGATCAGCACGACCGTCTTGCCCTGGTCCTTGAGCATGCGCAGGATGCGGAACAGGTGGTCGGCTTCGGCCGGGGTCAGCACGCCCGTCGGCTCGTCGAGGATCAGGATCTCGGCGCCCCGGTACAATGCCTTGAGGATCTCGACCCGCTGCTGCAGGCCGACGGCCAGGTCTTCGATCACCGCATCGGGATCGACGTCGAGGCCGTATTCGCGCTCCAGGCGCTGCAGTTCCGATCGGGCCTTGCCGATCGACCGCTTGAGCAGCGGCTCGCCTTCGGCGCCGAGGATGATGTTCTCGACCACCGTGAAGTTCTCGACCAGCATGAAATGCTGGTGGACCATGCCGATGCCGCCGGCGATGGCGTCGTTCGGGGTGCGGATCGACGCCGTCTTGCCGCCGATCCTGATCTCGCCGCTGTCGGCCTGGTAAAAGCCGTAGAGAATCGACATCAGCGTCGACTTGCCGGCACCGTTCTCGCCGATGATGCCGTGGATGGTGCCGCGCTCGACCTCCAGATTGATGTCGCGATTGGCGCGCACCGTACCGAAGCTCTTGTTGATGCCAATGAGCTCGATCGCCGGCCCAGCCATCCAGATGTCCCGCTCTGTGATTTTTTATCGTTTGGTCAGAATGGCTAGCACGGGGATCGGCACCCTGCAATTGCGGGCGAGCCGTGCTAAGCACCGTGGCTGTCGATCTCTCATCAATGGTGCAAGGAGCGCACTGACATGGTCATGCCTGCCGACCGGCTGACGACGCTGGAGATCCGCGCCGCCGAGCAGGAACGGGTGATCGAGGAACTGTCGGCCCAGATCGCCGAGCAATGGCAGACGATCGACAGGCTGCAGAAGAAGCTCGACATGCTGACCGAGCGGTTCCTGACGCTTGAAGAAGCTTCACGCCCGGACATCCCGGTCACCCGGCCGCCGCACTGGTGATACCGGCGGCTGCAAGCCTTGAACGTTCGTGCTGCCCGTCCTTCGGACCACCCTGCCGGGCACTTCTCCCCGCTCAACGGGAAGAAGGCCGGCCGCTATCACCGCGGCTGTTCCGCAATGTCGACAATTGGCGCGATCAATGAACGACAGCGTCTCTCTTCCCGCTCGCGGGGAGAGATGCCCGGCAGGGCAGTGAGGGGCTGCACAAACGGTGAAACGTCGATGCATGCCGTCGGCATAGCCACTTTACGGGTTTACTGCCCTGACGGCAGCCGCAGGAAGCGCAGATAGGCCGGCTGGCGGCCTTCGCGGATCGCCTTCGCCTCGTAGCGGGTGCCCGGCCAGCCCTCATAGGGCTGCTGCCAGTCTTCCGGGCCGCGCGCCAGCCACTCGAAGGACGGGTGGGCTTTGCAGTGAAGCAGCGTCCAGTTGACGTAGGTATCGACGTCGGAGGCGAAGCGGAACATGCCGCCCGGCTTCAGCACGCGGGCGATGCGGTCGAGATTGGCCCGGCTGACGAAGCGGCGTTTCCAGTGGCGCTTCTTCGGCCAGGGGTCGGGATAGAACAGGTCGAGCCGGTCCAGGCCAGCCGTCGGAAGCCAGTCCAGCACCGGAAGCGCGTCGTCGTCGTGGATGCGCAGGTTCGGCAGCGGCGCGTCGGCGAGCCGTGCCGTCAGCTTGGCCATGCCGTTGACGAAGGGCTCGACGCCGATGAAGCCGGTGGACGGATTGGCTTTCGCGTCGTCGAGCAGCCGCTCTCCGCCGCCGAAGCCGATCTCCAGGCAGACCGAGGTGACGGGGGTCGCAAAGAGCATGGCCGGCGACGCGGGAGCGTCTCCGGCCATGTCGAGACGGTAGCGTTCAAGTCCGGCGGCGAGCGCGTCCGCCTGATAGGGGCGGATGGCCTTGCCTCTACGGCGACCGAAGAAACCCTCGGTCGCCCGGCGGCCGCCCGGCGCGCTCACGGGAGCCTCCTGGATCAGGAAGCGAGCGCCTGCTTCAGCGGCTTGACCAGGTCGGTCTTCTCCCAGGAGAAGGAGCCGTCGCGGCCCGGCTTGCGGCCGAAATGACCGTAGGAGCTGGTGCGGGCGTAGATCGGCTTGTTCAGGTCGAGGTGCTTGCGGATGCCGGTCGGCGACAGGTCCATGACCTTGCGCAGCGCATCTTCGAGCCTGGCCTCGTCGACCTTGCCGGTGCCGTGCAGGTCGACATAGACCGACAGCGGCTGGGCGACGCCGATGGCGTAGGCGAGCTGGATCGTGCACTTGTCGGCCAGGCCCGCGGCCACGACGTTCTTGGCAAGATAGCGCGCCGCATAGGCGGCGGAGCGGTCGACCTTGGTGGTGTCCTTGCCCGAGAACGCGCCGCCGCCGTGCGGGGCCGCGCCGCCGTAGGTGTCGACGATGATCTTGCGGCCGGTCAGGCCGGCATCACCGTCCGGGCCGCCGATTTCGAACTTGCCGGTCGGGTTGATGAACCAGTTGCAGTCGTCGGCGATTCTGAGGTCGCCCAGCGCCTGGCGGATATAGGGCTCGACGACCGAACGGACCTTCTTGGAATCCCAGCTTCCATCGAGGTGCTGGGTCGACAGCACGATCTGCGTCGCCTCGGCGGCCTTGCCGTCGACATACTTCACGGTCACCTGGCTCTTGGCGTCGGGACCGAGCTTGCCGGCCTCGCCCTCGCCCTTGTGGCGTGCGGCGGCCAGCAATTCGAGGATCTTGTGGCTGTAATAGAGCGGCGCCGGCATCAGGTCGGGCGTCTCGTTGCAGGCGTAGCCGAACATGATGCCCTGGTCGCCCGCGCCCTCCTCGCCCTGCTTGTCGGCGGCGTTGTCGACGCCCTGGGCGATATCGGCCGACTGCGAGTGCAGCAGCACGTCGATCTTGGCGGTCTTCCAGTGGAAGCCGTCCTGCTCATAGCCGATCTCGCGGATGGCCTTGCGGGCGACGGACTTGAACTTCGAGGGATTGATGACCTTCTGGCCGTCCTTGCCGGCCTTCATCAGCGAGTCGGGCAGGCGCACTTCACCGGCGATGACGACGCGGTTGGTGGTCGCAAGGGTCTCGCAGGCGATGCGGACCGTCCAGGGGTCGACACCGGTCTTCTTGGCTTCACGATAGACCAGATCGACGATCTCGTCGGAAATGCGGTCGCAAACCTTGTCGGGATGTCCTTCAGAGACCGATTCCGACGTAAAGATGTAATTCTGACGCGCCACGGGTGTCCCCTCTTGAAAGGATGGTCTGAGCCTCTCGCTCTGAGGCAGAGACCGTTACCGAGACGGACAGCCGTGCGTCAAGTGAGCAAATGCAGCAAAAATGGCAGGTTCCTGCGCCAAGCCGACTTTTCGGATGGCACTGCCACACCGGAAAAACGCCCCAAGGCAGCATGTCTCCCCAAGCGCCGCTGCCGCGCCGGCAAAGATTTGCCGGCGAATCGATCAGTCGTCATCGACCGCCGCGAGCGCCTTGACCAGTTCGATGACCTTGCGGCGCACTTTCAGGTCGCCGATCTTGACGAAGGCGCGATTGAGCTGGAGCCCTTCGGTACTGGTGCAGAACTCGATGGCGAAGCTGCTCGCCGGAGCTTCGGCAAAGCCCCTGTTGCCGGAAGATTCGGCGCCGGGGGCGTCTTCGAACAGAAACGATACGGGCACCTGCAGGATCTCGGCGATCGCCTGGAGGCGGCTGGCTCCGACCCTGTTCGTGCCCTTCTCGTATTTCTGGATCTGCTGAAAGGTGATGCCGAGCATCTCCCCAAGCTTCTCCTGGCTCATGCCCAGCATATTTCTCCGGAGCCGGATGCGGCTTCCAACATGCACATCCGTCGGGTTTGGCTTCTTCTTGTTCTCCATGGTGGCTGCTTTCCCTTGCCGGCGTCCGGCTGCTCTAAGATGGCGTCGGTGCTGTCTCCCTGTTCAAAGTTGACCCGACCTCGACCACCTTCCCCTCAATTGCGCAGCGCGCGCCTCAGCAGCGCGCCGGCTAGAGCGACAAACCCGAACAGACCGACAATCGCCAGTCCGACCGTCTGGTATGGTATACGCAGCGTTTGCGCGGCCTCCCCCACGGAAACCCTGAAATCCAACTGTGAACGGACGTTCAATGCAAAGGCGTCGATGATGCGGCCGCGCGCGTCGACGCCACCGGAAATCCCCGAGTTTGCCGCTCGCATGACGGGCACACCTGTTTCAACGGCCCTGATCTGCGCTTGACGAAAATGCTGATACGGGCCCGGCGAATTTCCAAACCATGCGTCGTTCGTCACGTTCACAATAATATCTCCTGCCGCAACGTCAACTGCAACCTCTGCGGGAAAAATGATCTCGTAGCAGATGAACGGAACGGCACGGAGCCCGCCGGGCACGACGATCGGCCTGCGGTGGGCACCCGGCTCGAAATTCATCGGCCCGGCGACCAACTGGGTCAGACCGAGCCGCTCGAGGATCGGCGCGAAGGGAAGATATTCCCCGAACGGAACGAGGTGGACCTTGTCGAACGCATCGGCGATTTCGCCGCCGGCATCAATGGCGACGATCGAATTGTAGTAGACCGCGTCGGCTCCGGCGCCTTCGGCGCGAACCGCCCCGGCCAGCAGCATCTGGCCGTCCGTCAGGAGCGCGCCGATGGCGGCCAGCGCGTCGGGACGTTCGGTGAAGAGAAACGGGACCGACGTCTCCGGCCAGATGATCAACTGCGGCTTCGGCTGCCCGGCTGCCGGCGGTGCGGCCGTCATGTCCATGAGCTCGCTGAAGATGCGATCCTCCTCGGCCCTGTCCCACTTTGCGTCCATGGCGACGGAAGGCTGCACGATCCGCACTGAGAGCGACTTGGAACTCTCGACTTCAGGTTGTGAAAGCCGCCAATACCCGAAGCCGACATGAAGAAGGCAAAGCAGGGCGGCGAGCAAAATTCCTGTACGCCGTACACCTTCCCGCCCAAGCAGGGCCGGCGCCGCGAAGACGAAGACGGCCAGCACGTTCATGCCGGTGAGGCCGACGACGGAGGCGCTCTGCATGAGGATCGGCATCGGCATCGCCGCATAGCCCACGGCATTCCACGGAAAGCCGGTGAGAACGGTTTCGCGCAGCCATTCGGCGAGGCCGAAGCCGAAGGCGATGGCGAATATGCTGGCAAGGCCGCGGCCCCACAGCAGCCGGGCCAGCACCGTCGCGACGCCGTAGAAGACAGCGAGCACCGCCGGGACGCCGACGACGGCGAAGGGCAGCGCCCAGGCGAAGCTGTCGGCCTCGACCAGCAGGGCGTTGCCGATCCACCAGAGACCGGCGAGGAAATAGCCGAGACCGAACCACCAGCCGACCATGAAGGGCGGCGAGACGCGGCGCAGCAGGCCGCCGGAGGCCGGGGCGGTGACGCCGTCGAGCAGCCAGACGAGGACGGGAAAGGAGACGAATCCGACGGCGAAGAAATCGTAGGGGGCCTGGGCCAGGACCAGCAGCGCCCCGGCGGCGAAGGCGGCAGCCGCGCGCTGCCAGCCCCACAACAAGATGATCCGCCCAGCAAGGCGCTCCATACGTCTCCCCCGTCGCGAATCAGGCATCCAGATTAGCCAGCCGCGGCACCATACGCGAACGGATTAGGCAGACGACGCAGCGACATGGCCTTCCGCCACGGCGAGAAACTCGGCGCGCCCGGCGAGCCCGGCGAACAGCGAGCGGTCCGTGCCGGTCATGATGGCCTGACAGCCGAGGTCGGCCAGCAACGCAAACAGCGCGTCGCGGCGCCGCAGATCCAGATGCGCGGCGATCTCGTCGAGCAGCACGATCGGTATCAGCCCCGAGATGCCGGCGGCCAGCCGCGCATGATCGAGCACGAGGCCGACCAGCAGCGCCTTCTGTTCGCCGGTGGAACACAGGCCCGCCGGCATGGCCTTGGGCAGATGGGTGACGAGCAGGTCGCTGCGATGCGGCCCGTCCAGCGTGCGCCCCGCCGCCCGGTCGCGGCCGCGCCCGTCGCGCAGCGCCTCGCGGTAGGCCTCCTCGACATCGGTGGCGGCGGCGCGCGCCAGCCGCTCCTCCAGATGCCCCGACAGCGCGATGCCCGCGCCGGGGAACGCCGCTGTCTCCGACGAGACCGGCGCTTCGATGCCGGTGATCAGCCGCACCAGTTCGAAACGGGCAGCGGCGATGGCGACACCCGTCTCGGCCATCTGCGCCTCGATGGCGGTCAGCCATGCGGAATCGCGGCTGTCCTCGGCGAGGAGGCGGTTGCGGCCGCGCATCGCCTTCTCGAAGTCGAGCGCCCGCTGGCCATGCCGCGGATCGATCGCCAGCACCAGCCGGTCGAGAAAGCGCCGCCGGTCGCCGGCCGGGCCGGTGAACAGCGCATCCATGGCCGGGGTCAGCCAGACGACGCGCAGCCATTCGAGCATCGCCTCGGCCGAGCGCGCCGGCGCGCCGTTGATGCGCACCTTGCGTCCGCCGTCCGGGGCGATCGAGCCGGCGGTGCCCGTGCCGATCTCGACCGGGCCGAGCGTGCCGTCGAGCGCCGCGTGAACGGCAAAGCCGCCGGACCCGCCGTCGCGGGCGATCTCGTCGTAGGCGGCGCGGCGCAGCCCGCGCCCCGGCGCCAGCAGCGAGACCGCTTCCAGGAGGTTGGTCTTGCCGGCGCCGTTCTCGCCGGTGAACACGACGCTGCGTCCGTCGAGCGCAAGATCGAGCGACGCGTAGTTGCGGAAATCCTGAAGCTTCAGGCGGCGCAGCGAGACACGCGCCGCGTCCGGTGGCGGCGCGCCGGCCGGGACGTCGTCAGACACGCATCGGCATCAGCACGTAGAGCGTATCCTCGTCGGCCGTGTCCTGGATGAGCGTCGGCGAACCGGCATCGGCGAGCATGAAGCGCGCCTCGCCGCCGCCGAGCTGCGCGGCGACGTCGAGGAGATATTTGGCATTGAAGCCGATCTCCATCGGATCGGACGAATAGTCGGCCGGCACCTCCTCGGTGGCGCTGCCGGAATCGGGATTGTTGACGGCGAGCGTCAAAAGCGCGTCGCCGATCGACAGCTTTACCGCCCGGCCGCGCTCCGACGACACCGTGGAGACGCGGTCGACGGCGCGCGCGAAGGTCTCGCGATCGACGACCAGCCGGCGGTCGTTGCCGGTCGGAATGACGCGCTGGTAGTCGGGGAAGGTCCCGTCGATCAGCTTCGAGGTGAGCACGACGCTGCCGATGGTGAAACGGATCTTGGTATCGGAAAGTTCGACGCCGACCGTCAGCTCGGGATCGTCGACCAGCTTCTGCAGCTCGCTGACGGTCTTGCGCGGGATGATGATGCCCGGCATTCCCTCGACGCCGGCGGGCGCGTGCATCTCGGCGCGCGCCAGGCGGTGGCCGTCGGTGGCCACCGAGCGCAGCTTGAGCTTCCCGGCCTGCTCGATGGCATGCAGATAGATGCCGTTGAGGTAGTAGCGCGTCTCCTCCGTCGAGATGGCGAACTGGGTGCGGTCGATCAGCTTCCGGAGCGCCGGAGCCTCGATGCGGAAGGTGTGCGTGAAGGTGCCCGAGGTGAGCTGCGGAAAGTCGGATTGCGGCAGGCATTGCAGGCGGAAGCTGGAGCGCCCCGCGGCCACCGTCATGGCGTTGCCGTCGTCGTCGGTCTTCAGCATGACTTCGGCGCCGTCGGGCAGCTTGCGGACGATGTCGTAGAGGAGATGGGCGGGCACGGTCGTCGAACCGGCGCGCTCGACCTGGGCGGGCGTCGCCTCGGTCACCTCCAGGTCGAGGTCCGTCGCCTTCATCTGCAGGCCCTGCGCACCGGCGTCGAGCAGGACGTTGGAGAGGATCGGAATCGTGTTGCGCCGTTCGACCACGCGGTGGACGTGGTTGAGCGACTTCAGGAGATTCGAACGTTCCAGAATGACACGCATGGCAAAGCAGTCTCGAACTCAGG
Organism: Rhizobiaceae bacterium; assembly: GCA_019635715.1. Classification (GTDB taxonomy): domain Bacteria; phylum Pseudomonadota; class Alphaproteobacteria; order Rhizobiales; family Rhizobiaceae; genus Kumtagia. The sequence goes on from JAHBYY010000011.1 coordinate 30,261, forward strand.
TCACAGTCTTCGGAGGACATCCCCGGCCGCATCCACCGAGCGGCAGCATGGTTCGACCTTTCAACAAAAGCAGTTGGAAGGCAAGTCCGCGGCAACGGCAGCGCCGCCGCAAGCGCCGGTCTTCCACATCCGGCGCCGGGCCCGCGGCGCCGCGGTCAGGCCTGGTCGCTGATCAGGCGGCGCAGCAGTTCGAGTTCCTGCGCGAGCGTCGTATCGGAGGTCGACAGGTCCTCGATCTTGCGGACGGCGTGAAGGACGGTCGTGTGGTCCCTGCCGCCGAAGCGGCGGCCGATTTCCGGCAGCGAGCGCGGCGTCATCACCTTGGCGAGATACATGGCGATCTGCCGCGGCTTGACGATGGTGCGGGTGCGCCGGTTGGACAGAAGTTCGGTCTTGGAGACGTTGTAGTGGCGCGACACGATGCGCTGGATGTCCTCGATGCGCGGACGCTTCGGCTCGCCCGCCCGCACCATGTGGCGCAGGATCTCCTCGACCCGCTCGACGGTGATCTGCGGCTCGAAGGACTGGCGGAAGAGAAGCTGGTTGAAGGCGCCCTCCAGCTCGCGGCCGCTGCCGGTGACGGCACCGGCCACGTGCTCCAGCACATCCTCGCCGATCTGGATCGCCGGATCGTCGGAGCGCGCCGCATCGAGACGCTGGCGCAGCATGGTGAGGCGCATCCCGTAGTCGGGCGCGGCCATTTCGAGCGCGACGCCGCCGACGAGACGCGAGCGGACGCGCGGCTCCAGCGATTCCAGGTCCGCCGGCGGCCGGTCCGCCGCCACGACCACCTGCCGGGCGCTGTCGAGCAGCATGTTGATCAGGTGGCAGAACTCGTTCTGGATCGACTTTCCCTGCAGGAACTGCATGTCGTCGATGATCAGCAGGTCGATGTCGCGCAACTGCTCCTTCAGGGTCAGCGCATTGTTGTCGCGGATCGCCGTGGCGAACCGCCACATAAAATATTCGGCAGTCAGATAGACGACGCGCGACTTGGGATTCTGGCGGATCGCCTCCGCCGCGACGGCCTGCAGGAGATGCGTCTTGCCGAGCCCCACCGAGGCGTGGATGAACAGCGGATTGAAGCGCGAGGCCGATTCCGCCACCGCCCTCGCAGCAGCCAGGGCCACGCGGTTCGACGGCCCCTCGACGAAGGAGGAGAGCGTGTATTTCGGATCGAGCGGCGAGCCGAGCACGCTGGAACGGGCGTCGGCATCGCCGGCACGACCGCCGCGCGCCGCGTCGACGTCGAAGGGGAGCGCACCGGCCGGCGGCGCCGGCGGAACGGCCTGAGCCGGGCGGGCCGGCTTGCGCGGCAGCGGGGTGACGACGTCCGGCCGGGGGCCGCGATTGGTGTTGGCGGCGCTGCGGACGATGAACTCGACCTTCAGCACGGAGGACACTTCCTGCTTCCAGAGCTCGCCGACCAGGTCGACGTAGTGGCTGTTGATCCAGGAGCGCAGGAAGGCCGTCGGCACCGAAATGCGGACGCAATCCTTCGAGGTCTCCTCCAGCTTCATCCGACCGAACCAGCTCGTGTAGACCTCGGCACCAAGCCGGGCGCGAAGCTGCAGCTTGACGCGCTCGAAAGCCGCCTCGCTGCCCCCTTTTCCTGCCATGCGCTCGTCCTCGCTCAATTCAGCCGGAACCACGAGGCTCGCCTTGGCCCCGTACTGCATACCGCTGTGCATCTTTGGTCGATCCCCGTAATCTTTAGTTCTGAACGATGCCGCCGACCCGCCGCCGGATCGACTGCATCCGGCGAACCGCGCCGCCGCGATCCGCCTCCCGGTACCATGCGCCTTGGGCGCCGGCTTCAAAGCAATAACTCACGCCTTCGCGCGACCCGAAGGCCCTGCGACACAATTCCCGCTGCTGCTACCCTGCCGCCATTACGCGCAGACTGCTACACACACGAAGCCCGAGCGCGGCCTTCGCCACGTTGCGCGCGTTCACCGAACTGTTAGGATTGCCTGGCGGTCGCCATCCCTTCGATGGATGGACCTTACCGAAATGCGGCGGCGGTCTGCAAGGGCCGCTAACGGTTTCTTAAGCTTTGCCGCCCAACGAAACGGGCGATTCGCCGCGACGGATCGGACGAGCGAAAAGGGCAAGACCTTGTGATTCAAACCCTTGTGCGAAACTTGCCGGCGAGATCGGCGCCGACAAAATAATTTCAAATAAAATCCTTGACACGGAATCGCCTCAAACGCGGGTCGCGAGGGCATCCGAGGCCTGTGGATAAATACCTATTAAAGTACTGTTTTTAATCTATAATATGGCCCTTTGATCAAAATCCGGGCGACCCTGTTTTCAGGGATTTCAGCAGTTTACGCAGCGTCCGCAACGACATAGCGGCGGACCCGGATTCGAGGCCTGCGGAGGGGGCTGCCGAGCTGCCGGCAGGCTGAATCGGAAACGCCCGGCCAAAGGCCGGGCGTTTCACGGAACGATGTCAGGCTAACGATTGGCGGTCGCGTTTTCAGGCCCGACGCGGGCCGAGCCACTCAGGCGAGCGCGGCGACGCGCTTGGCCAGACGCGACACCTTGCGGGACGCGGTGTTGCCGTGCAGCACGCCCTTGGTGGCAGCGCGCATCAGCTCAGGCTGGGCGGCCTTGAGCGCTTCGGCGGCAACCGCCTTGTCGCCGGAGGCCAGCGCTTCCTCGACCTTGCGGACGAAGGTGCGGACACGCGAGCGGCGGTTCTTGTTGACGGCCGCGCGGCGCGCGATCTTGCGCGTTGCCTTCTTGGCCGAAGACGTATTGGCCATTCTTGCCTCTCTCTCGATCTCGAAACAGGCGCGCCCGGCCGCAGCCCGCGCACAAAAAACATGGGCAGCCAATGGCCGCCCGGGATTGGCGCGGCTTATAGATCAGCTTTGGCGACCCGTCAACGACGATTCCGCGCGGCGCGCAAGGTCGTCAGCGGTTGCGGAAGCTCGGGCTGCGCTTTTCGACGAAGGCCGCCATGCCTTCCTTCTGGTCGTCGAAGGCGAACATGGAATGGAACAGCCGGCGCTCGAAGCGCAGGCCTTCGGCCAGCGTGGTTTCATAGGACCGGTTGACGGCCTCCTTGGCCATCATCACCGCCTGGAGCGGGAATTCGGCGATGCGCGCCGCTGCCCGCATCGCCTCCTCGACGAGATCGGCGGGAGCGACGACGCGCGACACCAGGCCGCTGCGCTCGGCCTCGGCCGCGTCCATCATCCGGCCGGTCAGCACCATATCCATCGCCTTGGCCTTGCCAACGAACCGCGTCAGGCGCTGCGACCCGCCCATGCCGGGGATCACCCCCAAGGTGATCTCCGGCTGCCCGAACTTGGCGTTGTCCGCCGCGATGATGAAATCGCACATCATCGCCAGTTCGCAGCCACCGCCCAGCGCGTAGCCGGCGACGGCGGCGATCACCGGCTTGCGCAGCCGCGTGAACTCATCCCAGCCCGAGAAGAAGTCCCGCAGATACATGTCGACATAGGAGAGGTCCTGCATCTCCTTGATGTCGGCGCCCGCGGCAAAGGCCTTCTCCGAACCGGTGAGCACGATCGCCGAGACCTTGGGATCGGCCTCGAACTCGCGCATGGCGGCGAGGATCTCGGACAGGAGTTGGCCGTTGAGCGCATTCAGCGCCTTGGGGCGGTTGAGCGTCAGCAGCGCCACCTTGCCGCGGGTCTCTATGGTGATCGCTTCAAAAGCCATGCCCGTTCCCATCCCGTTGCGCAAATCCGCTCATTTCTGGCACGGCGGACAGAAGAAGGTCGACCTTCCCGACTGCACGATCCGCGCGACGGTTCCGCCGCAGCGCGGACATGCCCCGCCCTCGCGATCATAGACCGAGAAGGAGTGTTGGAAATAGCCGAGCGAGCCGTCGGCCTGGATGTGGTCGCGCAACGACGAACCGCCGGCCTCGATCGCCTCGGCGATGACCGAGCGGATCGCCTCGGCCAGACGATCGGCGCGCGCGCGCGCCTTCCTGCCCGCGACGGCGATGGTTCCGGCGGCGCGGGCCGGCGACAGGCCGGCGCGCCACAGCGCCTCGCAGACATAGATGTTGCCGAGCCCGGCGATGCTGCGCTGGTCGAGCAGCGCGGCTTTCAGCGGCGCGGCGCGGCCGGCGAACAGGGCCTGCAGCATCGGGCCGTCGAGCGCATTGCCGACCGGCTCCGGGCCAAGACCCGCCAGCATGGGATGGGCATTGGCGCCCTGTTCGGCAAAGAGCATGAAGCCGAAGCGGCGCGGGTCGTTGTAGACGACGCGCCTGCGCGGTCCGCCGCGCCCGGAAAGGTGGAAGACGACATGGTCGTGGGCCTCGGCCTTGGAGCGCTGCCGATGAAACACGCCGGGCACCAGCGTCTCGGCCGCGTCCTCGACGCGGAAAGAGCCGGACATGCCGAGATGGCAGATGAGGTCCGGCGCTCCGTCAATGCCAATGACCAGGAATTTGGCACGCCTCCACAGGCTGTCGATGCGCTTGCCAGCGAGCCGTTGAGCGAAGTTCTCGGGAAACGGGAACCGCAGGTCGGCACGACGCAGCTCGACGCGGTCGAGCAGCGCGCCCTCCATCGCCGGCTGCAGGCCGCGCCGGACGGTCTCGACTTCGGGCAGTTCAGGCATGGCCGGCGATCGCCCCCAAGAAGGAGGTGCCGTGCCGCCCGGCGGGCAGGCCGAGATGCGCGGCCACGGTTTCGCCGATGTCGGCGAAGGTCTTGCGCAGCCCGACCGTCCCTCCCTTGCCGCCGAGGCTGACGCCGAAGATCGGAACGCGCTCGCGTGTGTGATCAGTGCCGGCCCAGGTCGGATCGCAGCCATGATCGGCGGTCAGCAGGAGCAGGTCGCCGTCGCGGAGCCCGTCAAGGGTCCGCGGCAGGGCCGCGTCGAAGGCTTCGAGCGCCGCGGCATAGCCCGGCACGTCGCGGCGATGGCCGAAATTGCTGTCGAAGTCGACGAAATTGGCGAAGACGAGATCACCATCGGCGGCGTCGTTGATCGCCGTCCTCGTCGCGTCGAGCAGCGGCAGATTGCCGGCGGCCTTGCGCACCTCGCTGACGCCGCTGTGCGCGAAGATGTCACCGATCTTGCCCATGCCGATCACCCGGCTGCCGCGTCGGGCCAGCCGGTCGAGCAGGGTCGGCTCCGGCGGCGGCACGGCGAAGTCGCGGCGGTTGGCGGTCCGCTCGAAGCTGCCGGGAGCCTCGCCGACGAAGGGGCGGGCGATGACGCGGCCGATGTTCAGCGGATCGACGAGGCGACGCACCACGCGGCAGAGCTCGTAGAGCCGCTCAAGTCCGAAATGCGCCTCGTGCGCGGCGATCTGGATGACGGAATCGGCCGAAGTGTAGCAGATCGGCCTGCCGGTGCGGATATGGTCCGCGCCCAGCCGGTCGATGATCTCGGTGCCGGAGGCATGGCAATCGCCGAGGATGCCGGGCACGCCGCCCTCGCGGACGATCGCCTCTGTCAAGGAGGCGGGGAAGGTCGGGACGGTCTGCGGAAAGTAGCCCCAGTCGAAGGGAACCGGCACGCCGGCGATCTCCCAATGGCCGGACGGCGTGTCCCTGCCGCTGGAGACTTCCTGGGCGGCGCCGAAGAAGACACCGGGGGCCAGAGCGGCAGTCGGCGCCCGCCCCGCCGCGATGTCGACGGCCGCCGCCAGCCCGAGGCGATCCATGTTGGGCAGACGCAGCGGGCCGCTGCGCAGACCCGGCCGGTCGGCCCGGCCGATCGCCGCCGCGACAGCGATGTGGCCGTAGGTGTTGGACCCCTTGTCGCCAAAGCGGGCGGCATCCGGCGCATGGCCTATGCCGAAGGAATCGAGCACGAAGAGGAAGGCGCGAGCCATGACGGGCTCCGGTTTCGGACAGGATCACACATAGGCGCGGCGGCATGGCTTGGCAAATCGCCGCGCCCCGCCGCGCTTCCACCAGCTTGACATTGCGACGCATGCTGCCGATCACCGGGTCGGCTCGCGGCAACCGGAAGGCCCGCGATCGCAACCGGTCGGGATCGATGCAAGACACGGACGTTCTGATCATAGGCGCCGGCGCGGCCGGTCTGGCCGCGGCGCATGCGCTCATGGCGCGCGGCCTCTCGGTTCAACTCGTCGAGAAGGAGCCGCATGTCGGCGAACCATGGCGGCAGCGGCACAGGAACCTGACGCTCAATTCCTACCGCGACCTGTCGACGCTGCCCGGCGTTGCCTATCCGCCGGGCACCCCCGCCTTCCCGGCCCGCGAGGCGGTGGTCAGCCTGTTCGAGGATTTCGTCCGGCTGCACGGGCTGCCGATCGCCTTCGGCACGGAGGTCCGGCAGGTCCGCCGGGACAATGATCGCTGGATCGTCGAGACAAACGACGGCACCCGGTCGGCGCGCAACGTCGTGGTCGCGACGGGCCGCGACCGCGTCCCGCATATGCCGGACTGGCCCGGGCACGGGGGTTTCACGGGCCGCCTTCTGCATGCCGCCGCGTTCGGCGAGGCCGCGGCCTATGCCGGGAAAAGCGTGCTGGTGTCCGGCGCCGGCAATTCGGGCTTCGACGTGCTCAACCATCTGGTGCGTGCGCGGACCGGCCCGATCTGGCTGTCGGCACGCAGCGGCCCGGCGATCCTGCCGAAGCGCATCGCCAACCTCGCCGTCCACAAGGTCTCGCCGTTTCTCGCCTCGCTGCCGACCTGGCTCGCCGACGCCGTCATCGCCATGACGCAACGCCTGAGCCTCGGCAGCCACGCCCGCCTCGGCCTGCCGCCGCCGATCGGCGGCGGGGCGAGCCGGCTGCGCGGCGACAGCATCGCAATCGCCACGGACGATGGCGCGGTGCGCGCGATCAAGGCCGGCCGGGTCCGCGTGATCGGACCGATCCGCAGCTTCGACCGCGACAGCGTCGTTCTCGAAGACGGCAGTATCGTGAAGCCAGACGTCGTGATCGCGGCGACCGGCTACCGGACGGGGCTGGAGCCGCTTGTCGGACATCTCGGGGTGCTGGACCCGCGCGGCAAGCCGCTGTTCAACGGGGCGGCGCAGGATCCGCGCCTGCCCGGCCTGTGGTTCACCGGCATGCGGCCCGATCTGCGCGGCTGCTTCACCAATGCCCGCCTGCAGGCCGAAGCCATCGCAGCGGCGATCTCGGCTTCGCGAAGGGACGCTAAAGCGCGTCGCGTCCAATTGGACTCAGGCGCAGCGCATTAAGTTCTTGGTTTGATGCATGTCGTTGTCCCGAAACCGGTTCCCACTTTCGGGCGACATGCATTAGGCGGACGCCGCGAGCGCCGCCTCGACCTTGTCGCGGGTCGGGACGGAAGGCTGTGCGCCGGGTTCCAGGCAGGCCAGCGATCCGGCGACGGCCGCACGGCGCAGCGCCGCCTCGATGTCGAGCCCTTCGGCGAGGGAAGCGGCGAGGTAGCCGCAGAAGGTGTCGCCGGCGCCGACCGTATCGACCGGCCGGATCGACATGGCGGGCACCCGCAGCACGCCTTCGGCGTCGATGGCGATGACGCCGTCGCCGCCGAGCGTCACCACCAGGGTCCTGCCCGTCGCCGCGACGAAGGCCCGCATGCGCTCCTCGCGCGCCGCCCCCGGCAGGCCGAGTTCCGACGCATAGAGGTCGAACTCGGTCTCGTTGGCGACGACGGTGTCGGCCAGCGCCAGCAGATGGGCCGCCTCCGGCCGGAACGGCGCGGTGTTGAGAACCGAGCGCGCGCCCGTCTCGCGGGCAAGGCGCAGGCCCGCCTCGACGGTCGCCAGCGGGATCTCGTGCTGGAAGAGCAGGACGTCGTCGCGCGCGATCTCCGCCGTGGCCAGATCGCCCGGCAGCACGGTGCCGTTGGCACCGGCGACGACGACGATGACGTTCTCGCCGGCGCCGTCGACGAAGATCAGCGCGACACCGGTCGAGGCGTGGACGCGACGCACGGCGGAGAGGTCGACGCCGCCCTTTTCGAGCAGCGCCAGCGCCTCGCCGGCGAAGGCGTCCTTGCCGACCGCGCCGATCATGCGGACCTCTGCCCCGGCACGTGCGGCGGCGAGCGCCTGGTTGGCGCCCTTGCCGCCGGGAGCGGTGCGGAAGGTGGCGCCCGGAACGGTCTCGCCGGGCGCGGGAAGCCGCTCGACATCCGCGACCAGATCAAGATTGATGGAACCGACGACGACGATCACAGCGAGCCTCCCAAGGGTCTTTGGAGCACGCTATAGCGCCCGCGCGGGGTCAGAAACAATCCGGCCCGCCCGCAAAGGTCGACGCCGCGCCGAAGTGGGGGCTCAAGCGTGTGCCACGACCTGCCCGGCCTCCCAGCCGAGGATGGCCCGCTTGCGGGTCAAGCCCCAGTGATAGCCGGTGAGCGCGCCGGATTTGCCCAGGGCGCGGTGGCAGGGCACCACGAAGGAGATCGGATTGGCGCCCACCGCCGCGCCGACCGCGCGGCTGGCCGACGGCTTGCCGATGCCGGCGGCGATGGCCGAGTAGGTGCAGGCGCGGCCCATCGGAATCCGCAGCAGCGCCTCCCAGACGCGCAACTGGAAATCCGTGCCGATCAGCACGACGCGCAGCGGCTCCTCGGCGCGCCAGCGCGCCGGATCGAAGATGCGTGCCGCATAGGGCGCTGTGTCGGCCAGGCTCTCGACATAGGTCGCGTTGGGCCAGCGGCCGCTCATGTCCGCGAAGGCGGCGCGTTCGCCGCCCGGATCGTTGAAGGACAGGCCGGCCAGGCCCTTGTCCGTCACCATCACCAGCGCGACGCCGAAGGGCGAGATGTGGAAGCCGTAGCGGATCACCAGGCCCTCGCCGCGGCTCTTGTATTCGCCCGGCGACATGCCCTCATGCGTCACGAAAAGGTCGTGCAGCCGGCCAGGCCCCGACATCCCGACCTCGTAGGCGGCCTCCAGCAGCGGCATGCCGCCGTCGAGCAGACGGCGCGCATGGTCGAGCGTCACCGCCTGGAGGAAGGCTTTCGGCGACAGCCCGGCCCAGCGGGTGAACAGCTTCTGCAGGCCGCCGGAGGTCTCGCCGACGTCGGCGGCGAGGTCGTCGAGCGAGGGCTGATCGCGGTAGTCGAGGCTGATCTTCTCGATGACCCGACGAACGGTCTCGTAGTCGCCGCCGGCGGGCGTGATGTCCTTCTTGAGGATCGCGGTCTGGGCGTTCATGATGATCTCCTTCGACGCCCAATATCGTCCCGCGAAGAAGCGGCCGCCACCCGAAACCTGCGCGGTCCGGATGGATCGGCCCCGTTCCCTCACGCCTGCGTGGTCAGGAAGCGCCGCGACGGCAGCGGCGTCGGCTCGAGCAGGATGGTCTCCTCGGCCGCGACCCAGTCGGACTGCGCGGCGACGAAGGCCTGCCAGACCGGGTCGGCGCGCCGCGCCGCCAGCGCCGCATGCGCCTCGGCCGGCGTCGCAAAAGCCTCGTAGCGGAAGACGCGATGCAGCCGTCCGATCAGCGAGACGAGCTCGACCATCAGGTTGGCGGCGATCGGATCGCGTCCGCCGCGATGCGCCTCATAGGCCTTCCAATAGGCGGGCAGACCGCCGGGAAAGAACGAGGTCGTCGTCTCGACGAGGCAATAGGGATCATCCTTGCCCTTCGGCGCCAGGATCGCGGGGAGCCGCGGGACGCCTTGCCCGGTCCAGCCGGCATGCAGACGGGCAAGCGGCGGCTCGGCCAGGAAGGCGTTTTCCTGCCGCAGCATCAGCGGGCGGACATAGGCGAAGTAGTCGGGGTTCTGGGCGGCGTAGTAGCGCGCATAGATCGACTGCCAGTGATCGAGATCGTCGAAGCGGTAAAGATGGACGATCTGGCTCGCCGGCCCTGCCAGCGTCCTGAAATAGCCGATGGTCTGCGCCAGGATCGGGCTGAACTTGTCGGGCGTGTTCCAGTCCATCTGGGCCTGCCAGAAGGCATCCACCTTTCCCGGCCGGATCGTGTAGGCGCGTCGCTCGAAGATCATGCTGCCATCCTTCGCTGTTCCAGACACCCGCAGCCGGCGACCTGCCGGACCGGGCTTCGATTCATCGAGGCTGCGGGCCGGCGCCCGCCAAATCAAGCGCGGTCATTCTCAAAACGAAGCGGGGAAGCGACCGTCAGCGCGACCGCGCCGTGGCCAGTGCCCGGGAAAACGCGTCGGCGAAGCTTTCGCGATCGTCCGGATTGAGGAAGCTGCCGATCGGCACCGACTGGCCGCGCGCCTCCACCGCCATCCTCGTAATGCCGATCTCGGCATGACGGGCCACGTCGAACCGCGCCCAGAAGGGGTTGAAGCGGTGCGCCTCGCTGCGGCCCGACGGCCCGGTCTTGCGGATGTCGAGGGCGGTGCGCGACACCGAGACCTCCTCGCGCATCCGCGCGGCGCGGTAGTTCAGGCGGAACGCCACATAGACGAGGAGCACGTCGAGGCCGAAGAAGCCGAAGATCGGCCAGGCGCCCTGCGAGAGAAAGATCGCGCCGGTGACCAGCCAGGCGAACAGCAGCGCTCCCATCAGCACCCTGAAGCCGGTGCGGCCCATCGACCGGTGCGGCGTCAGCAGGGCGCTGAAGAACGGCTCGTCGGCACTGTTCGGGAGATTTGTCTCGGCCATGCGAGGGATTATAGAAGGCCGATGAAAAACCCCAAGACGAAAAGCGTCGCAGCCCCCGCCGTCAGGGACGGAAGCAACGCCAGGCCGCGGCCCCGGCCGGTGCGGCCCTACGGCTACAGCCGCGCCGAGGTCGACGAGATCTTCCGGCGCTTTTCGATGCAGCGGCCGGAGCCGAAAGGCGAGCTCGAACACAGCAACGCCTTCACGCTGCTGGTGGCCGTCGTGCTGTCGGCGCAGGCCACCGACGCCGGCGTCAACAAGGCGACGCGCGGCCTGTTCGCGGCGGCGGACACGCCGGAAAAGATGGCCGCACTCGGCGAGGAGCGGGTCGGGGCGTTCATCCGGACGATCGGCCTGTGGCGCGGCAAGGCGAGGAACGTCATCGCGCTCTCGGAGGCGCTGATCCGCGACCATGGCGGCGAGGTGCCGGACAGCCGGGATGAACTGGTCAAGCTGCCCGGCGTAGGACGCAAGACGGCGAACGTCGTGCTGAATTCGGTCTTCGGCCAGCCGACGATGGCGGTCGACACCCATATCCTGCGCCTGGGCAACCGCCTGCTGCTGGCGCCCGGCAAGACGCCGGAACAGGTGGAAGCCGGGCTGGTGCGCATCATTCCACCCCGATACATGCGTCACGCCCATCACTGGCTGATCCTGCACGGCCGCTATGTCTGCAAGGCACGCAAGCCCGACTGTCCGCGCTGCGTCATCGCCGACCTGTGCAAATCCCCGGAGAAATGGTCGTCGATCCCCGCGCCGCTCGTGCCCATCGCGCCGGAAATCGACGCCGCATCCAGTCAGGAGCCGTAGCCGCGCGCCATGGCGGCGGCGCAGGCAAGGACGACGACGAACAGCGCGGCCTCGGCCTTCAGCCAGCGGCGCAGGCCCATGATTTCCGCATCGGCGAGCGGATCGCCGGCCGGCTGGCGCCGCCAGCGCAGAATCGTGCGGGTGGGCTTGATCGACAGCAGACCGATCGCGGCGAAGGCCGCCATCTTGGTCCAGAAGGCGTCGTTGGCGACATAATATTCCCAGCCCTTCAGGCCGAACACCACCCTGCCGATGCCGACCAGCACGATGAGTGCCGCCGCCGCTCCATAGGCGCCGTCGATACGCGCCAGCCGAGGCAGATCGGCGGCGCGCAGGCCGGGCTTCACCAGCGCCATTTCCATGCACAACAGCCCGACGAGGCCGAAGGCCAGGACGTGGTGGAGGGTGGCGAGCAGCAGATCGGCAAGTTCCATGGGAAGTTTCCGCAAATTTTGACGTCGTCAAGATCTCAATCAATCTTGACGATGTCAAGACGTTTCCGCTCCCTCGACTGGCAGGACGGATGCGGCGCAGGTGGACCGTGCCGCAAGGCAGGCGCGGCGGTAGAAGCCGGGCTGTCTTCAACGAAGGGCTCGGCACCCGATGGCCGTTACCGACATCCCCGTCATCGCGGCGGGCCGCGTGATCCTGCGACCGCACCGGCTGGCGGATTTCGATGCCTATGCCGAGATGTGGGCAGAGCCGTCCGTCACCCGCTTCATCGGTGGCCGGGCGCGCAGCCGCGAGGAAAGCTGGCTGCGCTTCCTGCGCCATGCCGGCATGTGGTCGATGCTCGGCTACGGCTACTGGGCGATCGAGGATGCGGAAAGCGGCGCCTTCGCCGGAGAAGGCGGATTCCATGACCTGAAGCGCGGCATGACGCCCTCCATCGAAGGTCTTCCCGAGGCCGGCTGGGCGCTGCGCGGCACCTGGCAGGGCCGGGGCATCGCCTCCGAGGTCGTCGGCGCCATGGTCGGCTGGGCGGACCATGCGCTCGACGCGCCGAAAACCGTCTGCATCATCGATCCGCTGAACGTCGCCTCGATCCGCGTCGCCGAACGCAACGGCTATGCCAAGGTCGGGGAGGCAATTTACGGAGACGATCGCCCCGGGCTGTATGAGCGGCCGCGGGGCGTGCGCGCATCGGTCCCCTGACCACGGCGGGTTGCGGCAGGGCATTTACCTATAGGAACCGCCGCCTCATCCGGGCGCTGCGCGACCACCTTCTCCCCGCTGGGAAGACACCGGCGTTTGTGACCTCCTCTCCCCCGCGGGAGAGAGGGCGACCGAGCGAAGCGAAGGCCGGGTGAGAGGGTTGAATCCGCTCTTTGCGATTGCCCTGAGGTTCGGGACACGGGGATAGATTTTTGCAAAATTCGGGCGAGTCGATGATCGGTCCCTGAGCCCGCGCCCTGGACAGTCAGCCTTTTCAAGGCCTTATTGGGTTCCACGGCTGGCGGCATGCGGCATGACGTAAGCATGGATCGTCGCATCCATGACCGTGCGCTCTCCGGAATAGGAATATTGTCCGCGACAAGGAGCGGACATGGACACTTCCGACAATCTGGGCCTGCCCTATCTGATGCCCTCCCAGGCACAGAAACACGTGACCCACAATGAGGCGCTCGGGATGCTCGACGCGCTGGTGCACCTGTCGGTCGCCGACCGGGATCTCGCGGCGCCGCCGCCCTCCCCCGCCGCCGGCGCCCGCTACATCGTCGCGGCCGGGGCGACAGAAACTTGGGCGGGCCACAGCGGCGCGGTCGCCCACTATCTCGACGGCGCCTGGAGCTTTCATCCGCCGCAAACCGGCTTTCTCTGCCATGTCGCCGACGAGGGGGCTTTTCTCTACTGGACCGGCGCCGCCTGGGCCGACGTCTCGGCGGTGATCTCGACGCTGCAGAACATCGCGCGGCTCGGGCTGGGGACGACTGCCGACGCCACCAACCCCTTTTCGGCCAAGCTGAACAAGGCGCTGTGGACGGCAAAGACCGCCGCCGAGGGCGGCGACGGCGACCTGCGCTACACGATGAACAAGGAGACGGCATCCGACGTGCTGTCGATCCTGCTGCAGACCGGCTTCTCGGGCCGCGCCGAACTCGGCCTGATCGGCAACGACAATCTCGCCCTGAAGGTGTCGCCGGACGGCAGCGCCTGGACGACCGCCGTCACGGTCGACAGGACGACAGGGCTGGTCAGTCTCGGTCTCGGACCTTCCGTGCCGGCGTGGCGGGTGATCGCCAGCGATGCCACCGGCTGGACGCACACGGGCAACACCGCCGAGACCACGATGGTCACGCTGACCGGCATCGTGCCGGCCAACGGTCCCAACGGCGTGCTGCGCATCACCACGCTGTGGTCGTGCGGCGTCAACGATGCCAGCGTCAAGTCGGGGCGCGTCCGCATCAACGGGACGGAGGTCGACCGCACCGCGCTGGCCAGCAATCGCTCGCACAGCAAGCAGATCAACATGCGCAACCGCGGCGCGACCAATGCACAGGTGGCCCAGGGACCGACCTCGCAGAGCACCTACAATGTCAGCACCATCGCGCCGTCGACCTACAGCTTCGACATGACCAGCGCGCTGACGATCACCTTCACCGTCCAGAACGCCGCGAACGGCGACAGCACGAAGCTCGAATACTACCTGATCGAGGCCCTCTACGGCGCGTGAGGATCAGCTATGGGCGAAGATGTCCTCTTCGTCCCAGCCCATCAGGTCGAGCTTGGCGCGCGTCGGCAGGAAGCGGAAGCAGGCTTCCGCCTCGCGGGCGCGGCCGTCGCGCCGCAGCCGCGCCGCCAGCACGTCGCGCAGGCGATGCAGGTAGAGGACGTCGGAGGCGGCATAGTCGAGCTGTTCCGGCGACAGCGTCTCGGCGCCCCAGTCGGACGATTGCTGCTGCTTCGACAGGCCGACCCCGAGAAGCTCCGAGCAGATGTCCTTGAGGCCGTGGCGGTCCGTGTAGGTGCGCACCAGCCGCGAGGCGATCTTGGTGCAGAAGACCGGCTCAGGCATGACGCCGAAGGCGTGGTAGAGAACGGCCAGATCGAAACGCCCGAAATGGAAGAGTTTTGTCACCTTGCGGTCGCGCAGCAGGGAAACGAGGTTCGGCGCCTTGCGCTGACCCGGGGCGATCTGGATGACGTCGGCCGTTCCGTCGCCCGGCGAGATCTGCACCACGCAGAGCCGGTCGCGGTGCGGATTGAGGCCGAGCGTCTCGGTATCGATGGCGACGGCGTCGACGGCGTAGCGGTCGAGATCGGGAAGGTCTTGGCTGTGGAAGCGAACGGTCATGCTGGACTCCGGATCGGCAAACCCTTCCCTCGCCGCGAACGGCCGGAAAATCAACCGGGATCGTGCCTCGCCAGGCCGCTGTGGCCGGAAATGACCAACGTCGCCTGACGCGGGGCGGCGCAGAGCGGCGCTCCTTGCGCGAAAATCGCGCGGCCCGGGGGCAGGCGCGCCGTCACGTCCGAGGCTTCGGAGGCTTCGCCTTGAACTTGCCGCCCGGTCCGGGACGGCCCGTCGCCGCCTTGCCGCGATGCTGCGGCTTGCGGAACGGCTTGTTTCCCGGCTTGGCGCCCTTCCCGTGATCCGGCTTGGCCCGTCCCGATGGCGGACGCGCGCCAGCCACCGGCGCGATGACGATGCCGCGCTCCAGGCCGCCCGGCTGTCCGAGGCGATCGGCGAACTCCGCCGCCCGCTCGGCGGAAATCTCGAACAGGGTCGCCGTGTCCTCGATGCGGATCGAGCCGACGTCGCGCTTCGAAACGCCGCCTGCCTTGCAGATCATCGGCAGCAGCCATTTCGGGTCGGCGCGCTGCTTGCGCCCCAGCGACAGGCTGAACCAGACGCCGCCCTGCATGTCGGCGCGCCGCGGCTCGCGCACCTCCGGCTCGCCGCGATCGGCCTCGGCACGGCGGTCGCGAAGCGACTTCCTCGCCTGCACGGCATCCAGCGGAAGCGGCAGGAGGTCTTCCGGTACGGGCCGGGCCGACAATTGCTGGCGAAGGAACGCCACGGCGAGCTGCTCCGGCGAGACGCGGGCGAGCAGTTCGGCGGCAAAGCCGGCCTCCGACTCGTCCGGCGCCGCGGTGGCAAGCGCCGCGTCGAGAATCTGCCGGCGGTAGCGCGCCTCGATCTCGGCGATGCCCGGCGCGACGCGGATGGTCGCGACGAGCTTGGCCAGCGTCAGCACCCGCTGCGCCGCGCCGCGGCGGCTTTCCGGCACGATCAGCACGCAGACGCCCTTGCGCCCGGCACGGCCGGTGCGGCCGGAGCGGTGGAGCAGCGTCGCCGGGTTGCTCGGCACGTCGGCATGGATGACGAGATCGAGACTGGGCAGGTCGATGCCGCGCGCCGCGACGTCGGTCGCCACGCAGACGTGGGAGCGGCCGTCGCGCATCGACTGCAGCGCGTTCGAGCGCTCCGACTGTGCCATCTCGCCCGAAAGCGAGACGACGGAGAAGCCGCGATTGGCCAGCCGAGCGGTCAGGTGCCGGACCGCCTCGCGGGTATGGCAGAACACCAGCGCGCTTCTCGACTCCGATTCGAGCAGGGTGTTGATGACGGCGTGCTCGCGCTCGTCGCGCCGCACCAGCATCAACTGGTAGTCGATGTCGGCATGCTGCTCGCTGGCGGCCGTCGCGGCGATGCGCACGGCATCGCGCTGGAAGGTCTTGGCGAGTTCGGCGATGCCGCGCGGCACGGTGGCCGAGAACATCAGCGTGCGGCGCTGCGCGGGCGCCGCGCCGAGGATGAACTCCAGATCCTCGCGGAAGCCGAGGTCGAGCATCTCGTCCGCCTCGTCGAGCACCACGACGCGCAGCGCGCCGAGGTCGAGTACGCCCTTGCTGATGTGGTCGCGCAGGCGCCCGGGCGTGCCCACGACGAGATGGGCGCCGTGATCGAGGGCGCGGCGCTCCTTGCGCATGTCCATGCCGCCGACGCAGGTCGCGGTGACCATGCCGGTCGCCGCATAGAGCCAGTCGAGCTCGCGCTGCACCTGGATCGCCAGTTCGCGCGTCGGCGCGATGACCAGGCCGAGCGGACGATCGGCGGGGGCGAAGCGCGCGCCGTCGCCGAGCAGCGTCGGCGCGATCGCGATGCCGAAGGCCACCGTCTTGCCCGACCCGGTCCGGGCCGAGACGAGCAGGTCGGCATCGCGCAGCTCGGCATTCGCCATCTCCGACTGGACGGGCGTTAGCTGCGCGTACCCCCTGTCCGCAAGCGCGGCGGCGAGCACGGGATGGATCGCGCCCGGCGGGGCGGAGCGAGGGGCGTCTTCGGCGGAAGTCATGGCGGCGGTCTCGATGAGCGCGCCGCATAGCACGGCCGGCGGCGGGGCACCAACCTTTCGGAGGCGATGGAGCCCGGGCGGCGGGTCACGATTTGCCGGCTGCGCCATCGCGCAGCAAGGCGAGACGCGTCTCGCGGTCGAGCAGGTCGAGCTGCGACGTGTCGCGCAGCCGGTCCAGCCGGTAGCGCAGCGTCGACACATGGATGCCGAGCGCGTCGGCGGTGCGCTGGAATCGCCCCTCGTGGAATGCGAAGGCCCGCGCGGTCTCGATCAGCTCGACGCGTTTCTCGCGCGCCAGCTTCGAAACGGCGGGGTGGACCTCGTCGCGGGGCGGCTCGGACAGCGCGGCGTCGACGCCGCTCAGCGCCAGCGCGAAGATCGCGACCACGAGTTGCAGCCAGGGCAGGGCCGCCTGCTCCCTGGAGAGGATGCTTTCCGAATGGCAGCTAACGACCAGGCCGGACCTGTCCTGCGCACGCACAAGCAGCAGCGCCACCGAGCGGTAGCCCTGCAGGCCGGCGTCCAGGCGGTAGAGCGGGAAGGCGGCGCTTTCCCGCATGTCGGGGATGAACTGCGGGACGCGGGTCCGGAGAAGTTCGCGCGCCGGGCTGATGCCGAGCGGCCAGCTCGTCCGCAGCCCGTCGAACAGCGGGCTCACCGGGCCGTGACGGGCCAGCAGCCTGACCGTTCCCGTCGAGCCGTCGACCTCGAGCAGACCGGTGTTCTGCCATTGCGGGCAGATCCGCGTCGCGCCCGCCAGCACCTCCCGGGCAATGGCTTCGCCGTCGCGGCACTCGGCCAGCCGTCGCGCCAGCTCGTCGACCGCTTGCGGAGTCATCGGTCCATCCTATGATTCATAGGACAATCATAGCCTCGATGTCCTACCGATTGAAGGATGCCGATCCGCGGCCGCCGGGGCAGGATGGCGCCGAAGCGCTCAAACATACGGATTTTCCATGCCAGGCCAGATGCACCTCGCCGCCTACCTGAAGACCGGCCCGACCGCGCTGCATGCCGGAGGCTGGCGCCATCCCGAGGCGACGCTGGCCGACATCTTCGAGCCGCAGCGCTACGAACACATTGCGCGCGTGCTGGAGGATGCCTGCTTCGACGCCTGCTTCTTCGCCGACCTGTTCGGCCTCTACGACATCCACAAGGGCGGGTTCGACACCTATGTCGAACGGGGTGGACAGATCTCCTTCCTCGACCCGATGACGGTGCTGCCGGTGATGGCGCGCGCCACCAGCCGGCTCGGCCTCGGCGCGACGCTGTCGACGACGCTGTTCCATCCCTACCATCTGGCACGGTCGCTGCTGTCGCTCGACGTGTTCTCGAAGGGCCGCGTCGCCTGGAACATCGTGACGTCGGCGACGGACCTCGAAGCCAAGAACTTCGGGCTCGACGCGCTGCCGGACAAGGACGCGCGCTACGACCGCGCCGACGAAGTCGTCGAAGCCTGCCTCGATCTGTGGCGGAGCTGGGACACCGACGCATTCCGCCACGACAAGGCAGCGGGCATCTTCGCCGATCCGTCGAAGGTGCATTATTCCGACTATGCCGGCCGCTTCGTCAGGACGCGCGGCCCGCTCTCCATCCCGCAGAGCGCCCAGAACCACCCGGTGCTGATGCAGGCGGGGTCCTCGGCGCGCGGCATGCAGTTCGCGGCCCGCTGGGCCGAGGTGGTCTTCGCGGCGCAGAAGGGCAAGGCCGAGATGCAGGCCTTCTACGCCGATCTGAAGGGACAGCTCGACGCCTACGGCCGCAGGCCGGAGGATTGCGCGATCCTGGTGCAGACAACCTGCATCGTCGGCGAAACCGATGCGATCGCCGCCGAAAAGGCCGCCTTCCTCAACGAACTGGCCGACGAGGAGCTGCGGCTCGCCACGACCTCCAGCTCGGTCGGGGTGGACATGAGCCGCTACAAGGAGGGGCAGTCGTTGAAAGATCTCGCCGGCAGCCAGGGCATGCAGGGTTCGGTCGATCTGCTCGAACAGGTGCGCAAGGATGGACGGCTGTCGGTCTCGGAAGCGGCGCGCAAGCCGCTGCCGAACCAACTGGTCGGCTCGCCGACGACGATCGCGGATCTGCTGGAGGACCTTTTCGTGTCGCGGGCCTGCGACGGCTTCGTGCTGACCCCCGCCACATTCCCGACCAGCCACGAGAGCTTTGCCCGGGCGGTGGTGCCGGAGCTGCAGCGCAGAGGGCTGTTCCGCAAGGCCTATCGGGGGAGCACGCTGCGCCAGCATCTTCGCGACGAAGGCCGCGCACCATGCTGATCGGATTCTCCGCCAACATCCAGCGTCCGTCGAAGACGCGGGCGCTGGTCGAGGAGATCATGGCAGCGCTGGGCGGCGGCTTCGGTCCCGCCCACCTCCACGATCTCTCCGACACCGCCCGGGCCTTCGGCGGCGCCCTGCACGCGGGAGAACTGACCGGCGAGGCGGCGCGCGTGCTGGCGGCGATCGAGAGGGCGGATGCGCTGGTGGTCGCCAGCCCGGTCTACAAGGGCTCCTACACCGGCCTGTTCAAGCATGTCTTCGACCTCGTCCGGCCCGACGCGCTCTACCGCAAGCCGGTGATCGTCGCCGCGACCGGTGGCGGCCCGCGCCATGCGCTGGTGGTGGAGCACCAGATGCGTCCGCTCTTCGGCTTCTTCCGCGCCCGGGTGATGCCGACCGCGATCTATGCCTGCGACGCGGATTTTTCGGACGGAAAGCCGGCGGACACGACGGTCAGGGCGCGCATCGCCGAGGCAGCGGGCGAGCTGCTGGACAGCCGCCCGGCCTTCGCGGCGTAGCGTCTCGTCAGACCTCGCCGCAGGTGATGCCGCGCTGGTTCTGGGCGAAGCGGACGTCTTCCCGGCGCGTCAAGGTGCGCAGCCTGTGGCAGCCGCATTCCTGGCCGAGCGTGGCGCGGATCATGGTTCGCAGGCTGATGCGCGAGGCCGGATGGCGCAGCTTCTCGTGCAGGGCGGAGGAGTCCTCCGGGGGCCGGTCCATGATGCCGTCCTGCCAGCGCACGATGAAGCTGGCGGCGACGTAGCAGGCGCCGATCTCGCGGGCGAGCGAGGCCTCGGCGCCCGTCGAATGATTCATCGCGTCGGCCCCCATGACCTTGTAGGCATGCGCCTCGGCACGACTGCCGAAGCGCGGACCCCAGTTGTGGGCGAAGACCAACTGCTGGTCCTGCCCGACGACGCGGTGCGGCTGCGGCCAGAGCTCCTCGGCAGTCTCCTTCAGGAGGCCTGCCAACTGCGGGCAGAAAAGCTGCACGGACTGGCACGCCGCGGTCATCTTGCCCGACAGCGAGTAGCGGGTTTGCGACAGGTCGAGCACGTCCCAGGGGATGATGAAGTCTCCCGGCTTCAGCATGCGGTTCATCGAGCCGGAGGTCGAGTCCGCCAGAATCTTGCGGACGCCGGCCTCCTGGAGGATCCAGGCGACTTTGCGGAAGGCCTCGTGATCGATGGTGTCGATCGGCCATCCATGGGCGAAGACGTTGAGGATGCGCCTCGGCTCGCCGTCCGGCGTGCCGGCGCCGGAGACTTCGATGATCTGCCAGTTCTCGCTCGGGCCCCACGGCGTTTCGAAGACCAGGCCGCGCTCCCTGACCGAGACGCCCGGCTCCAGAACATCGTCGGGGAACATCAGGCCCCATTGGGCACTGCCGGAAATGAGGGCGAAGGGAATCTGCGGGATCGTGTCGGACAATGGAGCGACCTTTCAGGGGGACAGGATACGGATGTCGCCCGCGGCGCGCAGTTCGAGGCGCGGCGCGGCGGTGAGGCCGGAGGGCTGGCCGGCACCGGCCGCATGGACCGTGCCGGAATAGTAGCGGTTGGCGGCCGTGTTGCGGACGCGGAGCTCGACGGCGATCCGCCCCTTGCCCGGCAGCGGGAACACGGCTTCGCCGGCGACATGGCGGCCAGCGATCCCGCCATCGACGATGCACTCGGCCGTGCCGTCGAGGCCGGGGCAGACCAGGCTCCAGCCCCGCCCGTCGTGGCGCGGCGGAAGATCGATGTCGCGGCGATAGATGCCGGTGCCGGCAAAGGTCGCGAAACCCTGCCGCTCCCAGCCCATATCCGTGCGGACCGGCCGAAACGGACCGCCGGCGGAAAAGCTCCAGCCGTCGCCGAGGACCACCGGCGGCGGCGGCTCGAACGCAACCGCCGGCACCGATGTGCCTGGTGCCCTGGCGGGCCGGACCTCGACGCAGAGCAGGGCATGCGCCGCGAGCTCGACGCGGACTGCGCCGCCGACGCCTTGCGCGAGCGACGAGATCGCGCCCGTCTCGGGATGCCAGCGCGAGAGATCGACCGGGCCGTCTCCCAGTGAGAACCCGGCCACGCGCGGCCGCGGCTGGTCGTTGAACAGTGCCAGCCGCTGCGTTCCATCGAGCCGGCTCGTCGTGGCGAAGGTCGGCCCGGCCTCGAACCGCACGGGCGGCGGCGGCAGAACCTCGCCAAGCAGGGCGGCGAGCGTGTCGAGGCAGGGGTCTTCGACATGGCTGCAAGGCAGGGCGGCAAGCGTCGCTGCCAGCGACGCGTCGAAGCCGGTTTCGCGCGTCTGCCGGGGGAGGCCGCCCGATGCCGCCAGCCGGCCTCCGGTGCCGGCGAAGGCGCCGATCACCGCCGCCGTCGCCGGTCCCGCCAGCGTGCCGACCGCCGGCAGGACCAGCATCGCGTAGCGTCCGGAGGGCAGCCGCAGTTGCCCGTTCGACACTTCCGCGGCGGCGAGCCCGCTTTCGTCAATCACGTCGAAGCCGATGCCGGCCAGCGTCATGGCCTCCGCCCACAGGCCGAAGTGCCGGCCGCAGGCCGAGGCGGGGCCTTCGGCGCGAATGGTCTCCAACGGGTAGAGCAGAGCCACCGGCCGCACCGGCTCGCCCTCCTCGACGAAGACGGACAGGCGGGCGAGCTCGTCGAAAACGTCGGGCACGTCCTGCCACCAGGGTTCGAAATTGAACCCCGGGGCAAAGTCGAAGCGCGGATTGACGCCCGTTCCGGCACCGGGCGCGAAACCGTCGGTCAGATAGAGCGCATGCAGCACGACGCGGCGCGCGCCCTGCAGGGTGTGGCGGATCGCCTGGGCGCGAAGGCGCTGCAGCGTCAATCCCCATTGGCCGGCGCCGCCCGGCATGCCGGTCTCGCGGCCGGTCGAATACTGTTCCAGCGTGCAGCGCGAGCGGCCATTGGCGCGGGCGACCGAGTCGCCGAGCCTGGCGGCGAGCTGCGGGCGATAGTCGGCGGCATCGACCGAGGTCGCGGTGCGGTATCTGTCGACGCCGAAATAGTCGACGCCGGGCATCGAGCGCGGGTCGATGCCGGTGAGCCCGTCATGCAGCCCCCAGCCCCCGACATGAGTCAGCAGTTCATGGCCGCTGAACCCGATGCCGCGCGCATCGCACCAGCCGCGCAGCGTTCCGAAAAAGGCCTCGTGCAGGCGGTCGCCATAGGCGCGGAAGAAACCGGCGCGCAGCTTCGCGGTGTCGGGCCCGACATCTTCGGTGAGGGCGCAAAGTTGGAGTTCGAGCGACGCCGTGCCGAGGAGAGCCGGCAGGCGCCTGTCCCACAGCAGGCTGTTGCCCAGATCGCCTGCCATGTCCCGCCAGCGGTAGAAACCGGCATAGGGATGGTCGAAGAAGACGCTCTTCGCGCCGCCGCCGGCCGCGTCCAGGAGCGGGCCGTAGACCAGTTCGGCGTAGCGTTCGGCCGCCTCCGGCATCAGATAATTGATCAGGCGCGAGGTGCGGCACCGGGCGGACACGAAAACGGTGACCGACTGTTCCGCATCGGCCCGGACCTCGACCGTGCAGGAAACATCGTCTTCGGCGACGATCCGCGCCTGGCGGGTAAGCGGCGCGAGCCGGCGGCCCGGTCCGCGTGCCGCGGCGGCGACGATCTGCCACTCGTCCCACAGCGGCTCGCCGCCTTCGTAGCACCACCGCCGGCCCTCATCGCCGAGGAAGTCCAGCCAGGCGGAGCGGATGTCGCGGAATGTCGCACGGGCCAGCCCGCCGCGCACCGGAACGGTCAGCCAGAACAGATGGCGTTCGCGAAGATGGTCGGCGCCCTCGACGGTCCGGCCGCCGCCATGGCCGGACATCCAGTTGTACTCGTCGTAGATCTCGACCGAAATGCCCAGGCGGGCGGCCTCGGCGCAGGCAAAGCGATAGGCGTCGAGGAAGGCCGGCGAAAGATAGTCGTCGAGCGAGAGCCCCAGCCTTGCCTGGATCATGATCGTGCCGAGGCCGGAACGGGCGATCCCCGCGAGGCCGGAGACGATCTCGGCGGGCCCCGGAATGTGATGCCAGAACCAGAACGCGCCGGGCCGGAACGGCGACGCCGGACAGCGGAACCCGTCTGGCGCGTCCATCGTGCTCAGGGGCTCGGGGCCAGATGGACGACGAGGCGGCGCCCATCGGCATCCGCCAGCGAGAACCGCAATTGCCCATCTTCCCCGGTCCAGGCGACCGCCTCGCCGTCGAGGCGCGCCGCCACCACCCTGCCCGGCGCGATGCCCGGCAGGACGATGTCGAAACCGCTGCCGGCGGCCGGATGCAGCGTCATCGAAATGGCGGTCTCGGCGATTGCCAGATTGGCGACGCGGCCGCGGGTCGGCATGACCAGGAGCGTCCGATCCGGCGCCGACAGCGTGAGCACGCCCTGCTCGACCACGACGCCGACCGGCCCCACCGGCGTCTCGACGGGTCCCAGCGAGGTCGGTTCGCCGTCGTTGCGCAATTCCCAACCGGCCCAGGGATTGATGTCCATGATGTCCGCAACGCCGAGCAGCGGCAGCATCGCCCCCCAGGAATAGAAGGGGTCGGTGTCGCCCTGGTCCATCGCCTCGCCGGTCTCGGCATTGTAGTTCTCGGCGATGACCCGTTCGGTCCACGATTTCTCGAACAGCTTCATGCACTTTGCCGCGAAGGCGCGGGCCTCGGCGTCGAAGCCGTTGCGGCGCAGCGCGTGCCAGACGAAATAGTTGACGTTGGGCCAGATGCGGCCGCGCCAGTAGACGTTGTCGCGATAGGCGGGATCGTCGCGCGCGGCGTTGGGGATCACCCATTCGCCGCCGAACGTCCGCGGATCGTCGAGATGGGCGAGCAGCCTGCGCGCCTGGTCCGGCGTGGCCGCGCCGCAGATCAGCGGATAGAAGCTCGTCGGCGCCAGGCTGCGCACGAAGCCGCCCCTGCGCTGGCGGTTGGCGAAGATGCCGCGCTCATCGTCCCACAATTCGGTGCGGATCCGATCGCGGCTCGACGCGGCGAGGGCGTCGAGCTCCGCCGCCTCGTCAGGGCGCCCCAGTTCGCGGGCGATCAGCGCCAGCATCTCGGCGTCGAGCGCCAGCACCGAGTTCAGGCCGACATCGAAGGTGGAGAGGGTGCGCGTTCCGGGCTCGTAGGCGGCCTCGTCATGCGTCGCGGAATTGTCCATGCCGGTTTCGTTGCGCGCGCCGAAATGCATGCCCTTGTACATGCCCTCGCCGACATCGGAGGTGCCGCAGGAGACGAGCCCGCGCCGATCCGGATCGCGCATCTCGCGCCACCAGAGCTGGTTGCGCCGCAGCGGTTCGTAGACGAGTTCGAGCAGCGAGCGGTCGCGGCTGCGCAGGAACATCATCCAGGCCATGAAGGCACCGTTGGGCGCCTGCGTGCGGTCGACCCAGGAATCGTTGACATTGGTGATGCAGGCAAAATTTCCCTGCGGCGTGGCGTTGGCCATCGCCGCCACCATGTTGTCGAAGCCGAGGCGGCGATCGAACAGGCCGCACATCAGCGCGTGGTAGGTGGCGTCGTTGTACCAGACGGCAAAACCGCCGAGGTCCCACATCCGGCTCGTCGCGGTGAAGTTGCGGTGGTTCGCGGTGTCGCGCAGCGTGTTCCACCCCATCACGTCGCAGACCGCGTCGAGCGCGCCGGCGTTGCGGCCGGCCTGCGACGGCAGCCGGGGCGCGGGCGCGCCGTCGGCGAGGCATTTGCGCGCCTTCGCCACGGCGAGCGCACGGCTGTCCGCGACGGCTGCCGCGAAACGCGTGTGCCTCGACATTTCCAGTTCGAAGCGCAGGGCGAGCGCGCGGGCCTCGTTGCCGCGGCTGCCGAGATAGAAATAGCCGTTGGCGTCGAAATCGGCGACCAGGCCGGCGACCGTTTCATGGGCGGTCACCTGGACGGGGCTGACCGAGGTGACGAGCGCGACGAAGCGCGTTCCGACCTTGATGGTCGCCGCCTGCTCGGTCTCGTCGAACACCGCGACGGCGCCGTTCTCGGCGGAAAGACACAGCGACACCCAGTAGCGCAGCCCCCATTCGCCATGATGCGCGCAGCGCCATTCTCCGTGGACGGCCCAGGGGTCGCTCTTGTCGTAGCGGAAGTCGAGATGGGTGCCGCCGTGACGCGTCCGGAAGGCGATGTGTTCGCCATCGATGCCGTGGCGTCCGAGGACCAGGTCAGGTCCCGGGCGGATCGTCGTCGCCGTGCCGGCACGGCTGGAGAACAGCACCGGCGTGAGCCTCACGCCGAGCGGCAGAAAGACCATCTCCGCCGGCCGGCTGGACCAGGTGTTCCAGGCACGCGCGACCGGGACGTCGGCATCGACAAGCATCGGCAAATGTCCTGCATGCGGGCGCGCCGGCCCGTCCGGGAGGGGATCGGGGCGGGCCGGAGCCCGCCCCGATCGTGATCGGCGGCCCGCGCTACTGCGCGTACTCGGTCTTCACCTCGGCCCACATGTCGGCGATCACCTGGCGCTCGTCCTCGGTCAGCGGCACCGCGAACTTCAGGCGCGACAGCACGTCGGGGCGACCCATGACCGTCCTGTTGAAGGCGTCCTCCGGCAGCCCGGCCACCGCCTTGGCGTTGGCGGAAACCGCGGCACCCGCCGTGGTGTCCCAGGTGATGTAGAAGTCCGGGCTGACCATATAGTCGATGAACTTCTCGGCCGCTTCCTTGTTCGGCGCATCCTTGGCGATCATCATGACGTCGAACCAGGCCGAGGCGCCCTCCTCCGGGATGACGAAATCGATCGGCAGCTTGTGGCGCTTGAGGGCGCGCGCGGCACCGCCGGCCCAGATCTCGCCCATATCGAAGTTCTTGGCGGCCATACCCTTCATCCACTCGTCCTCGGAGGCCCAGAAGACGCGGATCTGCGGCTTGAGCGCCAGCAACTTCTCCTTGATTGCCGCCATGTCCTCCGGGTGGTTCATGTCCTGGCCCAGCGCCAGCGCCGCCATCTGGACGTTGTAGATGCCGTCGTCGCGCAGGGCGACGCGGCCGGCATATTTGGGATCCCACAGCGCGTTCACCGAGGTGATCTTCTCCTTGATGGTCTCGGTGTTGTAGGCGAACGAGTTGATGCCCCACACCCACGGCACGCCCCAGGTCTGATCGCCGACCTTGACGATCTCGCTGTCCTTGAACTGGGCCGAGATGTCGCCGAAATTGCTGATCTTCGACGTGTCGACCGGCTCGATCAGCCCCTCGTCGCGGGCGGCCGGGAGGAAGGGCGTGCCGACCACGACGACGTCATAGGCGCCCGGGCTGGTGCGCATCTTGGTCAGCATCTCCTGCTCGGAAGTGTAGTAGTCGTGGACGACCGTGACGCCGGTCATCTCCTTGAACTTCTCCACCGCGAACTTCTCGTCGGTACCGTAGCCGTTCCAGTTCAGAACGCGTATCTCCTGCGCCTGGGCGGCGGTCAGGCCGGCCGACAGCGTCAGCATTGTCGTGGCGGCGAGCGCCGCGGCGGTCGAAAGAATGATGTTGCGCCTGTTCATGTCGAATTCCTTTTCCCCAGCTTGTGTATGCGTCGATTCTGTTTGGCGAAAATGCGGCTCCCGCGCATGTTCGTATGCTAACATTATCCCACGCTTTCCCTTGCGCAAGAGGGGAATTGGATGAATCTTCGAGCGGTTCGCTGCCTGGCGGAAAAAACCGGCTTGCCACCAAACCGGAAACGCGCTTAAGTTCGTATACGAACAGTAATTGGGAAACGTCCCGACGGCAGTCGGTCGGGCGTCATGTCGTCGAGGCAGCCATGACAAGCAGCGCCAGGCGCCTGCGCGCCATTCTCGGCCTGAGCGGGCCGACCGCCCTCTGGCTCGTCGTGACGGTGGCGTTGCCGCTGGCGGCGATGCTGGTCTTCAGCTTCCTCACCGTCGTGCCGATGGGCGGACGCGAGGCTGCGTTCACGCTCAAGCACTACACGGATTTCTTCACGCGTCCGCTTTACCTGACCAATGCCTGGCGGTCGGTCCGGCTGGGGCTCGAGGTCACCTTCTTCTGCGCGCTGGTCGGCTATCCGGCCGCCTATGTCCTCGCCAGGACGATCAAGGGACGCTGGCGCGAGGCCCTGCTGCTGCTCGTCGTGCTGCCGTTCTGGAGCAACAGCCTGGTGCGCACCTTCTCCTGGACGATGGTGCTCAACGACAACGGCTTGCTGGCGCGCGCGGTCCACGGCGTCCTTCCGTTCGCGCCGTCCTTCGACCTGCTCTACACCTATCCGGCGATCGTCATCGGGCTGATGCAGGCCTACCTGCCCTACATGATCCTCACCTGCTACATCTCGCTGCAGGCGATCGACGACAGCCTGTCGGAAGCGGCCTACAGCCTCGGCGCATCGCGCTTCGACGTGTTCCGCCGGGTGATCCTGCCGCTCAGCCTGCCGGGCCTGGTGGCCGGCTCGATCCTGATCTTCGTGCCGGTGCTCGGCGCCTTCATGGAGCCCCGCATCCTCGGCGGCCAGCAGGCCATCATGCTCGGCACGCTGATCGAGAGCCAGTTCACGGCATCGTTCAACTGGCCGCTCGGCGCGGCGCTCGGCTTCATCATGCTGGTGATCGTGCTTCTGATCATGGGGTTGTTCTACCCCGTGCTGAAGAAGCACATCTCGGTCGACTGAGGGTTTGGCAATGAAGAAGACGACCTCGGCCCTCTCCGGCCTCTATCTCATCCTGATCCTGTTCTTCCTCTACATTCCGATCATCATCATGATGATCATGTCCTTCAACCGGTCGGAGCTCTACCTGCTGCCCTTCGAGTTCGATCTCGTATGGTACGAGCAACTGGCGCAGAACGGCCAACTGCTCGGCGCGGCGCGCAACAGCATCCTCATCGCGCTGGTCAACGCCGTCCTGGCGACGACGCTCGGCACCATGACGGCGCTGTGCTTCGCCCGCTATGAATTCCGCGGCAAGCGCGTGCTGCAGGGCCTGCTCCTGCCGACACTGACGATGCCGTGGCTGATCACCGGCACCGCGATGCTGCTGTTCTTCTTCTGGTCGGGAATCGGGCGCGGCCTTCACTCCATCCTGCTCGGCCACGTCGCCCTGTCGCTGCCCTATGTGGTGATCATCGTCGGCGCGCGGCTCCGCAGCTTCGGCGTTTCGATGGAGGAGGCGGCGGCGACGCTCGGCGCGAATGCCTGGCAGACCTTCTGGAGGGTGACGGCGCCGCTGATGGCGCCGGGCATCGTGGCGGCGGCGCTGTTCGCCTTCGCCATCTCCTTCGACCAGTTCGTCATCTCCTACTTCCTCGCACCGGTCGGCACCTCGACCCTGCCGGTGCAGATCTACTCGGCCATCCGCAAGGGCTTCACGCCCGAGATCAACGCGATCTCGACGATCATCATCCTGGCGTCGATGATCCTGATGATCGGCTTCGCCTACTTTTCCAAATTCGGTGGAGAACGCTGAAATGAGCGCTGTCGGCATCAGCAACGTCGCGAAGTACTACGGCAGGCTCGCAGCCCTCGCAGACGTATCCCTGACGATCCAGGACGGCGAGTTCTTCGGCCTCCTCGGACCTTCCGGCGGCGGCAAGACGACGCTGCTCCGCTCGATCGCCGGCTTCGTCGAGCCGGATCGCGGCGAAATCACCATCGCCGGCAAGACGGTGTCCAACATCCCGATCAACAAGCGCGACATCGGCATGATGTTCCAGAACTACGCCCTGTTCCCGCATCTCACCGTCGCCGAGAACATCGGCTTCGGCCTGTCGGTGCGGCATCGCCCGAAGTCCGAGATCGCGGAGCGGGTGAGACATCTGCTGGAACTGGTGCGGCTGTCGGGCTTCGAGGCGCGCAAGCCCAAGCAGATGTCGGGCGGCCAGCAGCAGCGCATCGCGCTGGCGCGCGCCCTCTCGACCAACCCGAAGGTGCTGCTGCTCGACGAACCGCTCGGCGCGCTCGACAAGAAGCTTCGCGAGGAGATGCAGTTCGAGCTCAAGCAGATCCAGCGCGAGGTCGGCATCACCACGGTCTTCGTCACCCACGACCAGGAAGAGGCGCTGACGCTGTCGGACCGCATCGCGATCATGAACAAGGGCGGGGTGGAACAGATCGGCTCGCCGCGCGAGATCTACGAGCGGCCGCGCACGGCGTTCGCCGCGAGCTTCCTCGGCACGGCCAACTTCTTCGAGGGCGTCGTCTCCGGGCGGAGCGACGGGCTGACACGCATCGAACTGCCCGACGGGCAGGCGATCTTCACCACCGACGAGGCGCCGGCCGGCGCCAAGGTCACCGCCGCGGTGCGTCCGGAAAAGCTGCTGGCCGGGCCGCCTCGGCCGGAGGCGCCGCAGGGGCGCATCAACACCATCCAGGGTCGGGTGACGGCCGAGGTCTTCACCGGCAACAGCGTCACCTACAAGGTCGACGCCGGAGACAGGACGGTGACCGTGTTCGTGCAGAACCGCACCGACGAGCGCTTCGGTCCGAACCAGGCGATCGCTTTGACCTGGGAGGCCTTCCATACCATTCTCGTTGCCGCATGATGGCGCGCGGTCCTGAAAGCCATGCCGACCAGCCGCCACTGCTGGACCGGGAGGCACGAAAGGACGGGACGCCGGCAGACACCGCAACGCCGGCGAGCGGAGCGGACGTCTATGTGCTCGACGAGCAGGTCGGCTTCATCCTGCGTCAGGTCCACCAGCGGCACGCCGCCCTGTTTGCGTCGCATGTCGGCGACGACCTGACGCCGACTCAATGGGCGGTGCTGGCCAAGCTCGCCGAGGTCGGCGGCATCTCGCAGAACCTGCTCGGCCGACAGACCGCGATGGACAACGTCACCATCAAGGGCGTGGTCGGACGGCTGGTGAAGCGGGGGCTGCTGGTCACCAGGCGCGACCGGGCCGACCCGAGGCGCTTCTCGATCTCGCTGTCGCCGGCGGGCCACACAGCCTATGCCGCATGGGTCGGGGCTGCGCAGGCAGTCACCCGCGAGACGCTCGAACCGCTCGACGGCGAGGAGCGCGACGCGCTGATCCGCCTGCTCCTGAAGCTTCGGTAGCGCATTCCGCAGCGATCAGTCCCGTCCCAGGCGGCGCCCACACCGGCCGCCGAGGAGATCAGGGCCGGGCCGGCGCGCCCGCGGCCAGCCGTTCGACCGTCGACGCGGTCTCGCTCCAGGCCGCCCGCTGCGGTGCGAAACGGGCGCGCATGTAGTCGGCCAGATCGGCGATCGCCGGCCGGGACAGCGAAGCGCCGAAGGCGGGCATCGCCATCACCTCCTCGCGTTCGCCGACCGGTTCCGGGATGCCGTCCATGATCGTCCGGATCAGATTGAGCGGCGTGTCGGCGTGCAGGTTCGAGTTGAGCGCGAGCGACGCCATCGGAGCGCCGGCGTCGTGACAGGATGCGCAGGCGCCCTCGAAGATGCGCGCGCCGACCGGAAAGCCGAGCCGGGCCGCCGGCTCGGCGGCCTTCGCTGCGTCGATCGCGCCGGCCGGGCTGACTTGCGTCGGCGCGGCGGCGTCGCCGCCGAGACTGGCGAGATAGATCGCCATGGCACGGAGGTCCGCGTCGGGCAGCGGCGCCAGCGACTCGACCACATGCGCCATCGGCCCGGATGCCGGGCCGTGATCGTCCGACCGTCCCTTGCGCAGATAGTCGTAGAAGGCATCCTCGGTCCAGCCGACCGGCGCGGCCGACAGCGCGCCGAGCGCCGGCGCGTGCCAGCCATCGGCGTAGCCGCCGCCGAGATGCCGGTCACCTTTCAGCTCGGCGCCGAGCACGTTGCGGTCGGAATGGCAGGCGCTGCAATGGCCGAGCCCTTCGACCAGTTCGGCGCCGCGGTTCCACGCGGCGCCGCGTGCCGTATCGCGCGGGGCACCAGATGAGGAAAGGTAGAGCGCGTTCCAAGCCGCCATCAGGGGGCGGATGCCGAACGGAAACCGCAGTTCGGCATCCGGGGCTTTCCGCGGCGAAGCCGGCTGCTGCATGAGGTAGGCATAGAGCGCCTGCAGGTCGCCTTCGCCCGCCTTGGCGAAGGACGGATAGGGATGAGCCGGATAGAGGTGGCCGCCGTCGCGCCGCACGCCCTGCCGCATCGCCCGTTCGAAGGCGGGATAGGACCAGGCGCCGATGCCGGCTTCCGGATGCGGCGTGATGTTGGGCGCATGGATGACGCCGAAATCGGTCTCGAAGGCCCGCCCGCCGGCAAAGGCGGTTCCGTCGCTGCCGACATGGCAGACGTTGCAGGCGCCCAGGGCTGCGGCCAGCCGGCCGCGCTCGACGGTCGCTGCCGAGAAGACATCGGCCGCGGGCCGCTCGACCGGCGGGATCGGCGAGCGCCACGGCAGTACCGCGGCGCCGAGCGCCAAGGCCCCGGCGAAAGCGCCGGCCAGCGGCCCGGCGACCCGGCGGCGGACGGATCTCGGCTTCTCCTGGACGTCGGGAGGCGGCAACGGATTGAGCGCGGCGCGCACGCGCTCCGGCGACAGCGGCAGTTCGCGAAAGCGAACGCCCGTCGCGTCGAAGATCGCATTGGCAATGGCCGCGGCGCTGGGAACCGACGCGGATTCTCCGGCGCCCAGCGGCGGATCGTCGGGCCTCGGCAGCATGAGGACGTCGACGTCGGGCACTTCGGGAAAGCGCAGGATCGGATAGGCGCCCCATTCGAGGCTTTCGACGGCGGTGGACGAAAAATCCACCTGCTCCTTCAGCACCCGGCTGGTCGACTGGATGACATTGCCGTGGATCTGATGCCGCACCCCGTCGGGATTGACGACCTGGCCCGTGTCCTGGCCGCAGACGACCCTGGTGACGGCGATCTCGCCGGTCTTCCTGTTGACCGCGACATCCGCCACCCAGGCCGACCAGGCGGCGGCGGTCCCCGGAAAGCTCCCATGGACATAAAGCGCATAGGCGAAACCGCGGCCGTACAGGATATCGCCATCGCCTCCATGCGAGAACGGGCCGGTATGCGGCTTCCATTTCGCCCGCTCGGCGACGGCACGGACGAGGTCGGCGGCACGCGGATCGTGGAGGTAGCGCAGGCGGTATTCGATCGGATCGACACCGGCAGCGGTTGCCAGTTCGTCGATGAAGGATTCGTGCGCGAAGCTGTTGGGAAGCGCCGAAACCCCGCGGAACCAGGAGGCGCGGGCGACCGGCGGCATGTCGTGCACGGTGACGCGCATATTGCCATAGGCGTAGGGCGGGACGGCGGTCCGATCCCCCATCTGGACGACGCTCGCGGTCGGCGGGATCTTGCCGGTGAGAAGCAGCGGCAAGGTCGGCGCGAGATTCGACGGGTAGCGCGTCTCGAAGGCATAGGCGGCGGGGCCGCCTTCCCGGTCGAGGCCGCCGCGGATGTCGACGACCTGGCCCGCGCCCTTGGGCTCCCAGCCATGCTCCTGCTCGCGGGTGAGCTGGACACGAACGGGCATGCCGGCGGCGCGCGACAGCAGCGCCGCGTCGGCGGTCACGTCGTCGGCGCAGTTACGGCCGTAGCAGCCGGCGGCCTCCAGCCGTTCGACGACGATCATCTCCTCCGGCATGTCCATGAGCCGCGACAGGTCGCCGCGCATCGGGAACGGGTTCTGCGTCCCCGACCAGACCGTCAGCCCGTCCGGCCGCCAGTCGGCGACGGCGCAGGACGGACCGATCGAGCCGTGCATCTGGAACGGCCAGACATAGCTGCGCTGCATGATCTCGCCGGCGCCTTCGAGCGCCCGGTCGACATCGCCCCGGTCGAGCAGCTTGCGCGGCGAGGCCGGATTGCCGCGGATGGCGTCCTCCGGGCGGTTCAGGTCGGGGATCGCCGGGATGTCGCGCCAGGTGACGCGCAGCCGCTGCATCGCCAGGATCGCGTTCTCCTCGCGGGTGGCGACGACGCCGACGAAATCGCCGATCGTCACCACGCAGACCAGACCCGGAACGTCGGCGACCGAGGCTTCGTCGACCGCGACGAGGCTGGAACCGACATGCGCGCCATGGTCGAAGCCGGCATAGGGCGGCCGGACGACACGGCCGTGCAGCATGCCGGGAAGCCGCACATCGTGCACATAGGAGAAGGCGCCGGTCGCTTTGTCCGGGATGTCGACGCGCGGCTGAGCGCGACCGACGACGCGATAATCCGCGACCGGCTTCAGCGCCGTGTCGGGGTCGATGCGCAGGCGGGCGCGGCTGCCGGCGATCAGCTCGCCATAGCTCAGGAAGCGATTGCCTTCAGCGCCCGGGCGCGCCACGCCGTCCGAAACGACGATGTCGGCCTCGGCACAGCCGAACGCCGCCGCGGCGCGCGCGACGAGCCATGCACGGGCGGTCGCTGCGGCCAGGCGGAGCGGAACCGCCGCGACCTGGATGGTCTCGCTGGCGATCGTGGCACCCTGGTTCGGCGCCGCCCCGGTCGAGCCCAGCACCATCTCGACGGAGCCGAACGGCACGTCGAGCTCTTCCGCCACGATCTGGGCGAGCGCCGTCCGGATGCCGGTCCCGAGATCGACATGCCCGTTGAAGGCGCGAACCCTGCCATCCGGCCCGATCGCGATGAACAGTTCCTCGCCACCGGCAGCCGCGAGGCGCGTGACGGTGAGGCTGTCGTGGTCGGCCAGGTAGGAGGAGACCGGCCGTTCGCGCTGCGACGTCATCGCTCCTCCCGGTGGCCGGAGGCCGGTCCCTCGGGCGGCGCCGCGACGCTGCGCACGGCGTCGAGAATCTCCAGATGTGTGCCGCACCGGCACAGATGGTAGCGCAGCGCCTCGCGGATCTGGCTCTCGTCGGGGTGGGCGACGCGGCGCAGCAGCGCGACCGTCGCGATGATCATGCCGTTGAGGCAATAGCCGCATTGCGCCGCGTCGCAGGCGATGAAGGCGGACTGCACCGGGTGGGGCTCGTCGCGGCTTCCCAGTCCCTCCAGGGTGGTGACCTGCCGATCGCCGAGGGCCGAGATGGGAACCGCGCAGGCGCGGACGGAGCGGTCGCCGACCAGCACCGCGCAGGCGCCGCACTCCCCCAGGCCGCAGCCATATTTGGGGCCGTTGAGGGCAAGATCGTTGCGCAGGACATAGAGAAGCGGCGTCTGGGGCGCCACGTCGACCCGGACCCGCTTGCCATTGACGACGAGTTCGGTGCCGCGCGTCATCGGCACGGCCCAGGGAGGCGGTGCCCTACCGCTCGTCGGGGGCGTCCGATCCGATGATCTGACGCAGCGTGTGGATGAGCGCCAGCCGCTCCGCCGGATTGAGCCGCTCCATCGTCAGCTCGGTGATCTTGCGCGCCGAGGGAATCATCGCGTCGAGGACCGCCCGGCCCTCCTGCGTGATCGAGATGATGACCTTGCGGGCGTCCGAACTGTCCTGGCCGAGCGCGATCAGCGAGCGCGCCTGCAGGCGCGCGATGATGCCGCGGATCGTCGCCTGGTCGATCACCGTCGAGCGCACGAGCTCGCCCTGCGACTGCGGGCCGAGATCCCTGAGCGCGCAGAGCGCGGCGAACTGCACGGAGGTCAGTTGCGGGTCGGAGGCATTGGCCTGGAAGATCGCGAGATGCTTCTGGTAGGCGCGGCGCAGCAGATAGCCGACCTGCTCCGAGAAGGCATAGTCGTCGTCGGGCGCCGTCTGGTCCTGTCCGGGGGGCATTCTCGTTTCCGTGGCGCCTCACGGCATTCGCAGCGATCCGGGCATGAAGCGCGGAACGTGCCGGGCAGTCAATGCGGACGGAGAAGCGAAGCGGCATTCCGGGTCCTCGCAGATGCGTCCGCCGCTGCGGCATATCGACGGCCGCCGCCCAAGTGAACGGGATTTAATAGCGTAAACACTCTATTTTGATTTCGTTTGCGCCGTCAAGCGTTCGCTTCAATCGAGGATACCAAGGATATTGCCCACCTAATTCGCATTTCGCGCATTTTCAGGGCAGATCGGTTTCGCAGCAGGCGACAAAATTACAGTGTATACGCTTGAATTTCTCGACGGCCAGTCGTAGTGTCGGCGGCAACGGACTGCGGAGACGGGATCATGGCAAAACAACGGAACATTGCCGTCATCGGCGCCGGCCTCGGCGGGGTGGCGGCTGCGGCGCTGCTCCAGAAGGCTGGCTTCAAGGTCGACATCTACGAACAGGCACCCGCCTTCTCGCGCCTCGGCGCCGGCATCCACATGGGGCCGAACGTCCTCAAGATCTTCCGCCGGATGGGGATCGAGGACGCACTGGTGGCGATGGGCAACCGGCCGGACTTCTGGTTCAGCCGCGACGGCGAGACGGGCGACTACCTCTCGCGGATCAGGCTGGGCGATTTCGCCCTGAAGGAATACGGCGCGCACTATGTGACCGTGCATCGCGGCGACCTTCACGCGTTGCAGATTTCGGCCCTGGCGCCCGGCACGCTGCATTTCGACAAGCGCCTGGAGGGCGTTTCCGAGGACGAATCCGGCGTCGCCCTCAGCTTCGCCGACGGATCAGCGGCCCGGGCCGATATCGTCGTCGGCGCGGACGGCATCAATTCGCGCGTTCGCGAGACCCTGCTGGGGCCGGAGAAGCCCAATTACAGCGGCTGGGTCGCCCACCGCGCCCTGATCCGCGGCGAGAGCCTGCGGCGCTTCGACCTCGATTTCGAGGGCTGCGTGAAATGGTGGTCGAAGGACCGCCACATGATGGTCTATTACACCACCACGTCGAAGGACGAGTACTACTACGTCACGGGCGTGCCGCACGAGGCCTGGGAGTTCGACGGCGCCTCGGTGCCGTCCTCCAGGGAGGAGATGCGGGCGGCCTTCGCGGGCTATCACCCGATCGTCCAGGCGCTCATCGAGTCGAGCGACGAGGTCACCAAGTGGCCTCTCCTCAACCGCAGCCCGCTGCCGCTGTGGAGCAGGGGGCGCATGGTTCTTCTCGGCGACGCCTGCCATCCGATGAAGCCGCACATGGCGCAAGGCGCCGCCATGGCGATCGAGGACGCGGCGATGCTGGCGCGCTGCCTGTCCGAGACCGGCCTGGGCGATCATGCCGGCGCCTTCGGCCTCTACGAAGAGAACCGCCGCGAACGCGCTTCCCGCGTGCAGGCCGTGTCCAACGCCAACACCTGGCTGCGCACGCAGGAGGATCCTGCCTGGGTGTTCGGCTACGACATCTACGCGGCGCCCCTGAACAGCGCCGCGGCGGCGTGAGGGCCGGGATCATGACCTGCGCCCCCACCGGCCACAACGTTCGCGCCAACGGCATCCGCCAGCATTATCTGCGCTACCGCGGGCCGGGCGCTCCGATGGTCGTCGTGCCGGGGATCACCAGCCCGGCGATCACCTGGGGCTTCGTCGCCGAGCGGCTGGCGGAAGCCTTCGACGTCTATGTGCTCGACGTGCGCGGCCGCG
This sequence comes from Rhizobiaceae bacterium, assembly GCA_019635715.1. Taxonomy (GTDB): domain Bacteria; phylum Pseudomonadota; class Alphaproteobacteria; order Rhizobiales; family Rhizobiaceae; genus Kumtagia. Next base: position 66,515 of record JAHBYY010000011.1, read on the forward strand.
GCCTGTCGTCGACCGGTCCGGACCTCGACTACGGGACGGACGCCCTGGCCGCCGATCTCGCCGGCTTCATCGAGGCGGCCGGCCTGCGCGACGTCACCGTGCTCGGCCATTCGATGGGTGCCCGCATCGGCGCGCGCGCCCTCGGCGGAGAGGCTTCGGGCATCGCCCGGCTGGTGATGGTCGATCCGCCGGTCTCCGGGCCTGGCCGCCGCCCCTATCCCTCCAGGCTTCCCTGGTATGTCGAGTCCATCCGGCTCGCCACGGCGGGAACGGACGCGGAGGGCATGCGCGCCTTTTGCCCAACCTGGAGCGACGAACAGCGGGCCCTGCGCGCCGAATGGCTGCACACCTGCTACGAGCCGGCGATCGTCAGGGCCTTCAATGATTTCCACGACGATGATTTTCATGCCGACCTGCCGAAACTCGGGGCTCATGCCGGCCTGATGATCGCGGGACGCGGCGGCGTGATCGAACAGGCCGATCGCGACGAGATCGCGCGGCTCAATCCGTCGATCGCCATGACACGGGTCGAGAATGCCGGCCATATGATCCCGTGGGACGATCTCGAAGGCTTCCTATCCGGCATCGACGCGCTGCTCGGCACGCGCATTTCAGGCCGGAGCTGACCGATGTCCAGGACGCATTACCGCATCGGCCAGATCGTCCCGAGCTCCAACGTCACCATGGAGACGGAAATCCCGGCGATGCTGACGGCCCGGCAACTGATCCTGCCGGAGCGCTTCACCTTTCATTCGGCCCGCATGCGGATGAAGCATGTCACGCGCGACGAGCTGGCCGCGATGGACGCCCAGTCGGACCGTTGCGCGCTGGAGCTCTCCGACGCGCGCGTCGACGTGCTCGGCTATGCCTGTCTGGTGGCGATCATGTCGATGGGCCACGGCTACCACCGCGAAAGCCAGAGGCGCCTGCATTCCGTCACCGTGGAGAACGGCGCCGCGGCCCCGGTCGTCACCAGCGCCGGGGCGCTCGTCGAAGCGCTGGGGGTCATGGGAGCGCGGCGCATCGCGCTCGTCGCCCCCTACATGAAGCCGCTGACGCGAATGGTGATCGACTACATCGAGGCCGAGGGCGTCGAGGTCGTCGCGCACCGGGCGCTGGAGATTTCCGACAATCTCGCGGTCGCCGCGCATGATCCGGCGAAGCTGCCGGGCATCGTGCAGGGCCTCGACCTGTCGGGCGTCGACGTGGTCGTGCTGTCGGCCTGCGTGCAGATGCCCTCGCTGGCCAGCGTCGCGCGGGTCGAGGCGATGACCGGCAAGCCGGTGGTGACCGCCGCCATCGCCACGACCTACCAGATGCTCAGATCGCTGGATCTGGCGCCCGTCGTTCCGGGTGCCGGCGCGCTGCTTTCCGGCGCCTATTGAAGGAGCAAGCGATGAGCCGGACGGCAGAGGACAATTACAAGGGCGTCTGGGGCAATCGCATCGGATTCGGCGATCGCCCGGCCGTCCTCGTCATCGACTTCATGAAGGCCTACACGACCGAGGGCTCGCCGCTCCATGCGCCGGGCGTCGTCGCGGCGGTGGCCAAGACACCCGCCCTGCTGGCCGCGGCGCGGCGAAGCCGGACGCCGGTCGTCCACACCAACATCCTCTATAGCGCGCCGGGCTGCGCCGACGGCGGCATGTGGGTCAGGAAGAGCCCGGTGATGACGGCGATGGTGGCGGGAAATCCGCTCGCCGAATTCTGCGACGGCGTCGAGCCGGCCGCCGACGAAGCCGTGGTGACCAAGCAATATGCCAGCGCCTTCTTCGGCACCAGCCTCGCGCCGATGCTGCATGCCTGGGGCATCGACACGCTGATGCTGGCCGGCTGCTCGACCAGCGGCTGCATCCGCGCCAGCGCCGTCGACGCGGTTCAGCACGGCTTCCGCACCATCGTCGTCAGGGATTGCGTGGGCGACCGGCATGACGAACCGCATCAGGCGAACCTCTTCGACATCGATTCCAAATACGGAGACGTCGTCGGCCTCGACGAGGCCCTCGGCTATCTCGGCACCCGAGCCTGAGCCGGAGCCGCATCCGGCCATTCCGAAACCGACGCGCCGGCGCTCGGCCGCGTCCCGCCCCAGGAGACCCAGCATGGACCAGTTCAGCTTCACGGAAATCTGCCTGCACCAGCTCAAGATGTCCGGGGTGCATGAGGGCGAACGGCTCATCGTGCTGACGCAGGGCAGCGAACGGCTCGACTATGCCGATGCATTCATGGCGGCGGGCCAGCGGCTCGGCGCCAAGATGTACCATATGCGCCTGCCGGCCGTGCCGCCGGCGGGCGCCTGGGCGGTGGGCCAGACCGGCCTGGCGGCGATGCCGGAAGCGGTCGAAGCGCTGAAGGCCGCCGATATGCTGATCGACTGCATCTTCCTGCTGTTCAGCCCGGAACAGATGGCGATCCAGGCCGCCGGAACCCGCATCCTGACCGCGGTCGAGCCTCCGGAACTGCTGGCGCGGATGCTGCCCAGCAAGCGGCTGCGCGAGCGCGTCGAGTTCGCCGGCGAGGTGCTGTCCAAGGCCAAGGTGATGCGCATCACCTCGCGGCACGGCACCGATGTCACCTACAGGCTCAACACCTATCCGGCGATCACCGAATATGCCTGCACCGACCAGCCCGGCCGCTGGGACCATTGGCCGTCCGGCTTCGTCTTCACCGGGGGGGACGACGACGGCGTCGACGGAACGATCGTCGTGGCGCCGGGCGACATCCTGCTGCCGCAGAACATCTATGTGCGGGACCCGATCGTCTACACGATCGAGAAGGGCTGGATCGTCGACATCCGCGGCGGCCTCGATGCCGAACTGGTCAAATCGTACATGGAGAGCTTTGACGATCCGCGCGGCATGGGCATGAGCCATGTCGGCTGGGGCCTCAACCCCGACGCGAAATGGCACCGCATGGTGCCGGGCGAATTCCCCGGCGGCATGGGGATGGAGCCGCGTTCGTTCTACGGCAACGTGATGTTCTCGAGCGGCCCCAACAACGAACTCGGGGGGCCGAACGATACCGCCTGTCACCTCGACATCCCGATGCGCCACTGCTCGCTCTTCCTCGACGACGAGCCGATCGTCGTCGACGGGGACATCGTGGTGCGGGAGATGCAGGACAGGCGCCCCTAGGAGCCCTTTTGTTGGAAATGCGGCCGGGCGTCGGTGCCCCCGCCGGTGGGAAACCCGGAGCCTCCGCGTTCCGCGCGGCAAGCGTTCAGCCGTCTCCCCGAGCAGGCTCGGACGCTGCCCCCTTCCCCGAGATCCTGTTCATCTCGAGCAGGTCGAGCAGTTCTTTCCTGTTGCCGGCAATGTCGGCCAAGGTCATGCCGTCGAACACCGCGAGGAAGGCATCGAGCGCCCGGCCCACGACCCCCTTCAGCCGGCACGACGGCGTGATCGCGCAGGTTCCGCCGCGGCGCATGCATTCGGTAAGGTCGAAGCCGTCCTCCATCTGACGAACGACCTCGCCCAGGTTGATGTCCTCGGGACTCCGCGCCAAGGCGATGCCGCCCGTGCGGCCGCGGGCGGTCGCCAGATAGCCGAGGCGCCCAAGCTTGAGAGCGACCTTCAGCAGATGGTTGCGCGATATCCCGAAGTCCGCCGCGACGTCGGTGACCCGGCATGGCCGTCCGCGATGTATCGTCAGATAGATGAGCATCCTCAGCGCGTAGTCGGTCTGAAGTGTCAGGCGCATGCAGGCGATTCCCGATCGTGGAGACAGCAAGCGCCGATAGTAGACGATATGGGGTCGGCTACGCGACCGCCCCGGCGCGGTTGCCGCAGCCTGCGCCGAGGGCGCTGTTGAAGGCCGGACCGCGCGATCTTGGCAGCGCTCCCATCAGCCGGCCGCCGTCGCGGGCCGCTCCAGCCGGAAGAACATGGCAAGCCTCAAGCTGCGGGCGATCCTCTCTGCCCTGTCCACGAACACCGCGGCAATCTCGGGCGGGCAGCGCTCGGCGGCGGTCCGCTGGAAATGGCCGAGCCAGATGTCGAAATCCCCGTCGCGTACCTGCTTGAGCTTCAGATGGGCGGGAACGGGACGGCCGCTGTAGCTGCCGTCCTTCATGATCACCGAACACCAGAAGTCTGTCATCTTCTCCAGGTGCGGCTCCCAGTCACCCTTGATCTCGGACGCGAAGATCGGACCAAGGCGGGGGTCGGCGCGCACTCTGGAATAGAAGTCGCGGACGAGCACGCCAATGAATGCGCGATCCACCAGGGGATCTACGAGCGGCTGCTCCGGCAAAGGACCGACTGGGTCCGGGCGGGAAGGGATCATCTGGCCACCAAAAGTAGTATCCTTTATGCTATTTTTATGAAGCGACGCGTCGGGCCGCAAGGGCATTAATGCATGTCATGAAATCCACACCGGGATCGTCGTCCGTCCGTCTTCTGTGGCTGACCGCCGGGCTGGCCTGCGCAGCGCTCGGCCTCGCCGGCATCGCGCTGCCGCTGCTTCCGACGACGCCGTTCATGATCCTGGCGGCGTTCTGCTTCGCCAGGAGTTCGGAACGGCTTCACCGCCGGCTGTTGGATCATCCGCGCGTCGGTCCGGCGATCCGCGACTGGAACCGGCACGGCGCGATCGCCACGAAAGCGAAGCTGCTGGCCGCGTCCGCCATGGTCCTGGCGCTGCTGGTCTCCGTCCTCGCCGGGATCGCGTGGTGGATCGTGGCGGCACAGGCGGCGGTGATGGCGGGCGCGGCGGCCTTCGTGCTGACGAGACCATCGCCGCCCGCATAAGCCGCACGCCGCGACGATCGCTACTCGGACATCGCGGCGAGGTCTTCGGCGGTCCAGGCCGTGCGATGCGGCGATCTGCCCAGCCGCTCCAGGCGGTCGAACACGGAGGCGTCCGACATCTTCCCGCCCTCCAGCTCCGGGGGCATCTTCCAGCCCGGATCGATGCCCTTCATGTTCGGCAGTTCGTGCGCGATGCCCTTGTGGCAGTCGATGCAGGTCGCCTCGCCGGACAGGAGGTAGCGGGTGTGGATGGTCGCGGCGCGCTCGGTCTGCCGGGAGAGGTCCATGGCAACGGACGAATGACAATTGCGGCATTCGAGGCTGTCGTTTGCCTTGAGCCGCGCCCATTCGTGCTGGGCAAGCTCCAGCCGCTTGTCGAGGAACTTGCGGCGCGTGTCGATGGTGCCGAAGATCTTGCCCCAGACCTCCTTGGAGGCCTGCATCTTGCGCGCGATCTTGTCGGTCCATTCATGCGGCACGTGGCAATCCGGGCACGAGGCCCGCACCCCCGATCGGTTCGAGAAGTGGACGGTTCGCGTCAGCTCCTCGTACACATTCGCCTCCATCTCGTGGCAGGAGGTGCAGAACGCTTCCGTATTGGTGACTTCGAGCGCGGTGTTGAACGCACCCCAGAAGATCACGCCGCCCAGGAACCCTCCGAGGGTGAGGAAGCCAAGGCCGAGGGTGGCGGCCGGCGTCGACAGGATCCGCCAGCACCAGAGCGCGACCGCCTTGATCCGCGCCCACATGCTACTGGTCTCCCGCGTGGCCGACACCGAGTTCGCTCATGTCGATGAAGGTATTGCCGACCAGCGGCGGCGTGGCTGCCTGCGGCACATGGCACGCGGTGCAGAAATAGCGGCGCGGCGACACGTCGGCCAGCATCTGGCCATCGCGCGTCATGTAGTGGGTGACGCTGATCATCGGCGCGCCCGAGCTTTCGGTGAACTCCCGCTTGTGGCAGGACAGGCAGCGGTTGGTGTTGACGGAGAGCTGGTAGCCCTCGATCGAGTGCGGGATGACCGGCGGCTGGTCCGGATAGGCGCGCATCCTGCGGATGTCGTCGACGGTCCACTTCGGGATGGGCCCGGCCTGAAGCTCCTCCATCGGCAGGGCCGCGCCGGTGAGCGGCGGGATGATCTGGGCTGCCATCTGGGCAAGCGCCGCCGAACCCGCGACGACGGCGAAGGCGGCGACAAGCGCGATGCGCGCCGGACGCTTCAGACGGGAATGACCTTGACCGCGCATTTCTTGAAATCCGTCTGCTTGGAAATCGGGTCGGTGGCGTCGAGCGTCACCTTGTTGATCAGCTTGCTGGCATCGAACCACGGCACGAACACCACGCCGCGCGGCATGCGGTTGCGCCCGCGCGTTTCGACGCGCACCCTGATCTCTCCGCGGCGCGAAACGACGCGCACCTCCGCGCCCTGGTTGATGCCACGCCGGCGCGCGTCGTCGGCATTCATGAAGCAGACCGCGCCGGGAAAGGCCCTGTAGAGTTCCGGGACACGCATGGTCATCGAACCGGAGTGCCAGTGCTCGAGCACGCGGCCGGTCACCAGCCAGACGTCGAACTCGTCGTCCGGCGTTTCCGCCGGCGGCTCGTAGGGCACGCCGAGGATGACGGCCTTGCCGTCGGGCTTGCCGTAAAATTTCACGCCCTCGCCCGGCTTCACGTAGGGGTCGAGACCTTCGCGATAGCGCCACTTCGTTTCCTTGCCGTCGACGACCGGCCAGCGAAGGCCGCGGACCTCGTGATAGGTGTCGAAGGGCGCGAGATCGTGGCCGTGCCCGCGGCCGAATTCGGCATATTCCTCGAACAGCCCCTTCTGGAGATAGAAGCCGAACGCCTGCGCCTCCCTGTTCTCGTATTCCGGGTCGAGTTCGGAGACCGGGAAGCGGTCGACCTTGCCATTCCTGAAAAGCACGTCGAACAGCGTCTTGCCGCGATAGCCGGGATTGGCGTCGAGTATGTCGGCCGGCCAGACCTCGTCGGTGGTGAAGCGCCTGGAGAACTCGGCGAGCTGCCACAGATCCGACCGTGCCTCGCCCGGCGCGTTCACCAACTGATGCCACATGTGCGTGCGCCGTTCGGCATTGCCGTAGGCTCCCTCCTTCTCCACCCACATCGCGGCCGGAAGGATCACATCGGCAGACAGCGCGGTGACGGTGGGGTAGGCGTCGGAGACGACCACGAAATTGTCCGGGTTGCGGTAGCCCGGATAGGTCTCGTTGGAACTGTTGGGCGCGGCCTGGACGTTGTTGTTGACCTGCACCCAGTAGAAGTTGAGCTTGCCGTCGTGCAGCATCCTGTCCTGCTGGACGGCATGGAAGCCCGGCTTCTCCGGCAGCAGCCCGTTCGGCAGCCGCCAGATCTCCTCGGCATGACGCCGATGCTCCGGGTTGGTCACCACCATGTCGGCCGGAAGCCGGTGGGCGAAGGTGCCGACCTCGCGCGCCGTGCCGCATGCCGAAGGCTGCCCGGTCAGCGAGAACGGGCTGTTGCCGGGCTCGGAGATTTTTCCGGTCAGGAGGTGGATGTTGTAGACCATCTGGTTGGCCCACACGCCGCGGACGTGCTGGTTGAAGCCCATGGTCCACAGCGACATCACCTTGACGCCGGGATTGGCGTAGAGCTCGGCGAGTTCATCGAGGAACTGCGGCTCCACGCCGGACAGTTCCGACACCATCTCCAGCGTGTAGTCGGCCACCATGGCCTTGAACGCGTCAAAGTCGATGGGTTCCGTCTTGCCGGGGTCCGATGCGCCCTTGGCGGCCAGCTCGACGGGATTGTCGGGGCGCAGCCCGTAGCCGATGTCGGTCGCGCCACGGGCGAAGACGGCGTGATCGCGCACGAACTGCTCGTTGACGCGGCCCGTGCGGATGATGTGGTTGGCGATGTAGTTGAGGATCGCCAGGTCGGTGCCCGGCTTGAAGACGATCGGGATGTCGGCCAGGTCCATCGAGCGATGCGTGAAGGTCGACAGCACCGCACAGCGGACGTGCGGATGACCCAGCCTGCGGTCGGCC
>JAHBYY010000110.1 GCA_019635715.1 Rhizobiaceae bacterium
TACAGCGAACTGCTTTTCAACGTCCGTCGATCCCATTTCACCCCCAGCAACAGCCCGCCGCTGACGGGCTCTTGGTGGAGGTGGCGGTTTCGAAACCGCGTCCGGTCCATCTATTGCACAGTCGGTTTAGCACCATAGCCGCCTTGCGACGGCCTCTATGAGATAGGGCCTGGGCGGCACGGATGCAAGTCCGTTCAGCGCAGCGACGTCGCCATGTTGCCGCCGTCGACGGTGATGACGGCGGCATTCACCTTGTCCATCAGCGCGAGGTGCAGGAAGGCGTCGGCGATGTCGGAGGCGGTGACCTCGACGCCGAGCAGATTGCCGGACAGATACTCCTTCGGCGACAGGCCGCGGGCGACGGCGCGCTCGGCGATCATCTGCTCGGTGAGCAGGCCGGTGCGGATGCGGCCGGCGTTGATGCCGTTGGCCCGGATGCCCTCCTTGCCGTGGTCGAGCGCATACTGCTTCATCAGCGCCATGGTGGCGGCCTTGGGGATGCCGTAGGGGCCGAAATCCTTGCCGGGATTCACCGACTGGTTGGAGATGTTGAACAGCAGCGCGCCGCCGCCGCCCTGGGAGCGAAAGACGCGGATGGCCGCCTGGCAGGCGTGCTGGTGACCGAAGAAGTTGAGCTCGAAGCTGCGGCGCAGCACGTCCATCGGCAGATCGCCGATCGGTCCCTGATCGGCCGAACCGGCGTTCGAGACGAGGATGTCGAGACCGCCGAGGCCGGCGACCACCGCGTCGAAGGCGGAGGCCACCGAGTCCGGATCGGTGACGTCGCAGCGAGCCGTCGCGCAGCCGAGCTCGTCCTTCAGCCCGTCGAGCGCCTGAAGGTTGATATCGAGGGCGGCGACATGCGCGCCGGCGGCGGTAAAGGTCCGGGCGATCTCCCGACCGATGCCGCTGGCGGCGCCGGTCACGGCGACGCGCCGGCCTTCCAGCGGTTTGGAGGGCTTCCCGTTGGTCTGTGCCAGCGGCGCGCTCATGGTCAGGCAGCCTTGCGCTTGTGAAGGTCAAGGAACATGGCGTGGGCGCGCTCGGCCGTCTCGCCCTCATGCACCACGGCGCCGAGCGCCTTGAGCATCGCGGTCGGATCGGAGGACTGGAAGACGTTGCGGCCCATGTCGACGCCGGCGGCGCCCTGGTCGATCGCCTGGTACGCCATCTCCAGGGCGTCGCGCTCCGGCAGCTTCTTGCCGCCGGCAATGACGATCGGCACCGGGCAGCCGAGCACGATCTTCTCGAAGCCTTCCTCGACGTAGTAGGACTTGACGAACTGCGCGCCGATCTCGGCGGCGATGCGGGTGGCGAGACCGAAATAGCGGGCGTCGCGCACCATGTCCTTGCCGACGCCGGTGACCGCCATGGTCGGGATGCCGTAGCGCGTGCCGGTGTCGATCAGCTTGACGACGTTGCCGATCGACTTGTGCTCGTATTCGGCGCCGACATAGACCTGCGCCGCCATGGCGACGGCGCCGAGGCGGATGGCGTCGTCGATGTCGACGGCCACCAGTTCGTTCGACAGTTCGGTGAGGATGGAATTGCCGCCCGAGCAGCGCAGCACGACCGGCTTGTTGACTTCCGGATCGATCGTGGCGCGCAGCGCGCCGCGCGTGCACATCAGCACGTCGGCGTGCTCGGCGAGCGGCGCGATGGTCAGGTCGATGCGCTCCAGCCCGGTGGTCGGACCCTGGAAGTAGCCGTGGTCGAAGGCGAGCATGACGGTCTTGCCGCTCTTCGGATTGAAGACGCGCGCCATACGGGCCTTCATGCCCCAGTCGTGATTGGCCGCGCCCTTGATGTAGAAGCGGCTGGTGTCGGCCGGGCGCCCCTGGCCCCAGTCCTTGCCGTCCTTGATGTCGTCGAGATCAGCCATCTCTGTTGTCCTTCTTCAGATTTCGATTCAGGCGGCGGCGACAAAGTCGCGCGCCGCAACGAGGATCAGCGAAACGGAAATCGCGCCCGGGTCCGGATGGCCTATGCTGCGCTCGCCGAGCGAGCGCGCCTTGCCGGTGGTGGCGATCATCGCCCTGGTGGCCTCGACGCCGTCGAGCGCGCCTTGCGCGGCGGCCGCCGTGACGTCGGCCAGTGAGCCGCCGGCGGCGGCGCGGGCGGCGCGGGCGGCGGGCGCGAGGGCATCGATGATGGTCTTCTGGCCCTCGGTGACGCCGCCGCGCTTCAGCACCGCTTCGAGGCCGGTTTCGAGGAAGGCGGCGAACGACGCACCGTCGACCGCGTCCCTGCCGGCAAAGGCCTTGGCGCCGCTGCGGAAGAACGTGCCGAAGATGGCGCCGGCCGCGCCGCCGGTCTGGCTCATGATCGCCGTGCCGGCGGCCTTGAAGGCGGCTTCGACGGTGTCGGGCGGCGATTGCAGCGCCTCCAGCGTCGCCTCGAAGCCGCGCCGCATGCCGACGCCATGGTCGCCGTCGCCGATGGCGAGGTCGGCATCGGTGAGCACGTCGGTCTGGTCGATGACCGCTTGGGCGACGGCGCGCAGCATGGCGGTCGCGCCGGCTGTATCCAGTGTCTCGGACATGGTTGGCCTCACATCCGCGAATAGCCGACCGATTCCGCCGGCAGGTCGAGATAGTGCTTCAGCTCGTCGTCGAGCTTGAGCAGGGTGATCGAGAAGCCGGCCATCTCCTGCGTCGTCACCCAGGTGCCGACGTCGGTGCGGTGGACGCTGATGCCCTCGCGATCGCAGATCTGGCGGATGCGCCGGTTGACGATCAGCATCTCCATCATGGTGGTGGCGCCGAGATTGTTGATCATCAACGCAATCTCGTCGCCGCGCCTGAACGGCAGGTCGGCGAGGATCTGCTCCATCATCTGGTCGGCGACGGAATCGGCCGAGGCCAGCTTCTGGCGGTAGACGCCGGCTTCGCCATGGGCGCCCATGCCGATCTCGATCTCGTCGTCGGCGAGTTCGAAGGTGAGTTTTCCGGTCTCGGGAATCGAGCCGGCGGCGACGGCGACGGCCATCGAGCGGAGGTTGGCCACCGCCTTGCGGGCAACGCGCTCGACCTCGTCGAGCGTATCGAGCTCGCTTGCCGCGCCGCCGGTGATCTTGATCATGTAGACGTCGCCGGCGATGCCGCGCCGGTCATGGGTGCGCTCCGGAGGTGCTGCGGCCACGTCGTCGGTGACGCGCACCGTCCTGACCGTGATGCCCTCGTCCTCCTCCAGCATCTCGGCGGCCATGTCGAAATTCATGTTGTCGCCGGCGTAATTGCCGTAGAGGAACAGCACGCCCTTGCCGCGATGCACGGCCTTGGCCGCCTCGACGATGGTGTCGGGCGAGGGGGCGGCGAACACCTGGCCGCAGGCCGCGCCGTCGCCCAGGTTCCTGCCGACGAAGCCGTGGAACAGCGGTTCATGGCCGCTGCCGCCGCCGATCAGCAGCGCCACCTTGCTGTCGGGCAGGTCGGTGCGCACCAGCGCATTGTGCTTCGGCAATTTGGCGACGCGGCCGTCATTGGCCAGCACGAGCCCCTCGATCATCTCGGCGACGACGTTCTTCGGATCGTTCAGTATCTTCTTGGCTGGTCTGGCCATGGTTCAATCCTCCTCCTTCGCCCGCGCCTCGGGCACGTGGTCGAGCACCATGAAGATGACGACACCGGCCAGAAGGATCGGGAAACCCAAGACAAACAGGTCATGCGTGAACGGCTGGCAGAGCAGGGCGAAGCCGGCCAGGATCAGCACGGTGGCGATCCGGTAGCCCCAGGTGATGGCTTGCGGGTTCATGCCGGCCTCCGCGCGTCTCTGGTTGTGCTCCGTCCAGCACCCCTCATCCGACCTCGCTTTGCTCGGCCACCTTCTCCCACAAGGGGAGAAGGAGGAGCGCTGCATCTCCGGCTCCGCATATCTCCGGCGTTGGCGATTAGTACGGAGATCGGCGCCGAACTTTCCTTCTCCCCTTGTGGGAGAAGGTGGCCGAGGGCGAAGCCTGAGGTCGGATGAGGGGTTGCTTCACCGACGTTTGGCCCCTGGCAGGAAAGACAAATGCAACGCCTCATGCCGGCCTCCCGTCCTGATGCGAAATGCGCCGGCCGCTCGCCTCGTCGAACAGGAAGCCGGCGCCGTCCGGCACGCGGAACGAGCAGGCCTCGCCCTGCTCGGCCGGGAACTCCAGCGGAACGACCTTGCGGAACGAGCCGGCCGTCGTCTCGACCTGCACGGCGCGCTCGAAGCCGCGATTGTCGACGGCGTAGATCGAACCGGCGCTGCCGCCCGCCGCGCCCGCCGGGCCGACTTCGAGGTCTTCGGGCCAGACGCCGAGAAGAAGCTTGCCGCCGGACGGGGCAACACGCCCGAAACCGCTCAGCGCGAGCCGCTGCGCCGCACCCTTGATGACCACCGAACCGTCGTCTATCGCCGCCTCCAGGAATGCCATGGACGGGCTGCCGACCAGCTTGCCGACCGTCAGATTGGCGGGCAGGGCGAAAATCTCCTCGATCGTGCCGGCCTGCTGGATCTGGCCGCCGTCGACGATGGCGATGCGGTCGGCGATGGCGATGGCGCCGTGATAATCGTGCGTGGCGTAGAGCATCGTCGACCGATACTGGCGATGGATCTGGCGGAGCTCGGCGCGCAGGCCTTCGCGCAGCTTGAGATCGAGCGCCGACAGCGGCTCGTCGAGCAGGAAGATGCGCGGCCGCCGCACCAGGGCGCGGGCAATCGCCACGCGCTGGCGCTCGCCGCCCGAGAGGGTGCCGACGTCGCGGTCGAGCAGATGGGCGATGCGCAGCAGTTCGGCGGTGCGGCCGACGCGCCTGGCGATCTCGTCCTCGGCCTCGCGAAAGGCCGGCGAGCGCAGGGCGAAGGCGATGTTGTCGCGCACGTTGAGCACGGGAAGCAGGTTGAAGCCCTCGAAGACGATGGCGACGTCGCGGCTGGCCGGGTCGATGCGGGTCACGTCATCGCCGCCGAGACGCACGGTGCCGCCGTCCAGCTCGATCAGGCCGGCCGAGGCGAGCAGCGTCGAGCTCTTGCCGGCGCCGGTCGGGCCGAGGAGCGCCAGGATCTCGTTGTCGTTGACGGTGAGGTCGAGGCCGCGCAAGGCCCGCTTGCCGCGATAGGATTTCTTCAGTCCCTGGAGTTCGAGCATCGGTGCGTCGCTCATGCCGCGATCTCCCCGGTCACGCGACGGCCGGTGGCGGCGTCGAAGAACAGCAGGCCCGAGGGATCGAAACGGACCCGCGTCGCAGCGCCGGTGCGGGAAGCCCGCTTGTCGACGCCCTGATGGACGGCCTCGCCGATGCGGAACGAGAAGAAGCGCTCGCGGCCGACCGAGAACACGTCGTCGATCTCGAGCGGCACGCCCTGGGCCGCATCATCCACCAGATGGACGTTGAGCGGGCGCACGCCGAGCTTGAGCGGGCGCCGCGAGCCTAGGGCCCAGGCCGGCAGGTCATGCTGCGCGGCCGTCAGCGTGACGCCGCTGTCGCCGAGCCGGAGGCCGCCGTCGACGGGCACGAGGTCGATGAGGTTCATCGACGGAGAGCCGATGAACTGGCCGGCGAAGACGTCGACCGGATCGAAGAAGATGCGGTCCGGTTCGGAAACCTGAACGATGCGGCTGTTGTTCATCAGGACGATGCGGTCGGCCAGCGACATCGCCTCGCGCTGGTCGTGGGTGACGTAGATGGTGGTGACGCCGAGCTGGCGCTGCAGATGGCCGAGCTCCCAGCGCATCTCCTCGCGGAACTGCTCGTCGATGGCCGAAAGCGGCTCGTCGAGCAGCAGCACGGCGGGATCGCGGATGACGGCGCGGGCCAGCGCGACTTTCTGGCGCGCGCCGGGGGGCAGGGCGGCCGGATAGCGGTCGAGATCGTCGCCGAGCTTGAACACCTCGGTGACCCAGTCGAGCTTGCGGGCGATCTCGGCGCGGGGGACGCCGCGCGCCTTCAGCGGGAAGACGATGTTCTCGCGGATCTTCAGGTGCGGGTAGAGCGAGACGAACTGGAAGACCATGGCGATGTTGCGCTCGCTGGCCGTGAGATCGTTGACGCGCTTGCCGTCGAACAGCACCTCGCCGCTGGTCGCCTTGACGAGGCCTGCGATGCAGCGGAGCGTCGTGGTCTTTCCGCAGCCGGACGGACCGAGATAGACGACGAACTCGCCGTTCTTCACGGTGAGGCTGACATCGTCGACGGCCTTGAAGCCGCCGAAGTCGATGGTCAGATTTTTCAGTTCTATTTCCGACATATCAGAACTTCTCGCCCATCTTCTGCAGGTGGCGGACAAGGATCATCGACAGGCCGATGATGATGACGAGCAGGATGACCGCCAGCGCCGAGGCCTCGCCCGTATAGAAATAGCTGAAGGCGGTCTTGGCGACGGCGAAGGATACCGTCTCGGTGCTCGATCCGGGGCCGCCGCCGGTCAGCGCGACGAACAGGTCGTACTGCTTGAAGCTGTCGATCAGGCGCAGGATCAGCGCGATGAACAGCACCGGTGCCGACATCGGCAGGGTGATGCGGAAGAAGCGGTAGGCCGGGCTCGCGCCGTCCACCTCGGCCGCCTCGTAGATCGTCTCCGGTATGCCGCGGAACGCGGCCGTGGCGAGAAGCACGATGAACGGCGTCCACATCCAGGTGTCGGCGGCGGCCGCCGCCCACAGCGCGGCATTGGCCTGGCCGAGCCAGTCGATCTTGGACAGGCCGATCGACGAGAGCAGAAAGTTCACGATGCCCCATTCGGAATTCAGCATGTAGCGCCAGAGGAAGCCGACGACGACGGGCGACAGCATCATCGGCATCATCAGCACGGTGAAGACGAGGTCGCGGCCGCGAAAATTCTTCTGGAGCTGGTAGCCGACGAAGATGCCGATCAGCATCTGCAGGACGACGCAGATGAACACGAACTTGCCGGTGAAGATGAAGCGCTCCCAGAGGAGTTCGTCGGTCAGCAGGAACTCGTAGTTGCGCAAGCCTATCGGCTTCATCGCACCCTGGCGCAGCGCCGAGAAGTTGAAGAACGAATAGTAGACCAGCGAAAAGATCGGGTAGGCGACCATGAACAGCAGGATCGCCAGCGTCGGCGACAGGAAGCCGAAGATCATCAGCCGACCGGAGGATTGCTGGCGCAGCTTTGCCTGGCGCTGCGCGTGGGACTGAGCGCTCATCGGACTACCTCCTTCCCAGGACGCCGAAGGTCATGCCCATCAGCAGGTGCTTGCGGATCAGATAGAAGAAGATCAGCACCGGGATGATGAGGACGACGCCGGCGGCGCAGATCTGCGTCCATTCGATGCCGGTGGCGCCGGAGGCGGCGGAGATCTTGACGGGCAGGGTCTTGGCCTGCGTCGTAGTCAGGATCGAGGCGAAGGCGAACTCGTTCCAGGCGAAGATGAAGCAGAAGCCGGCGGTGGCGGCGATGCCGCCCTTCACCATCGGCAGCACCAGCTTGATGAAGGCGTACATGCGCGTATAGCCGTTGACGATGGCGATCTGCTCGACCTCCCTGGGCACGCCGTCGAAGAAGCCCTTCATGATCCAGGTCGCCAGGCCGACATTGGCGAAGATCGAGACCAGGATCAGCCCGAAGCGCGTGTCGGCCAGGCCGAGGCGGGCGAACATCAGGTGGTAGAAGACGAGCACCGCCACCGGCGGCAGCATGCGGGTCGACAGGACGAAGAACATGAAGTCGCCCTTGCCGATGAAATTGAAGCGCGAGCAGACATAGCCGGCCAGCGTGCCGAAGAACACGGCCAGCGCCGTGCCGCTGAACGACACGATGATCGAATTGACGAGCGAATCGAACACGCCGACGGCGGACGCGCTGTCCTTGGCAGCCCCCACGCCGAACACGCTCTGGTAGCCGGAGAGGTCCGGCGTGAAGAACAGCTTCGGCGGCATGGAAAAGAGGTCCATGCGGCTCTTGAAGGACGACAGGAGCAGCCAGAAGATCGGCCCGACATTGTAGATCGTATAGACGATCAGCAAGGCGAGCAGCAGCCATCGGCCGGCCTGGTCGAGTGCTGATGATTTGGATGTGCCCATCGAAAGCGGTCCGGTTGACGATTTGAGAGCCGGCGTCGCCGACAGTGCTCGTCTCCCCGTCTCTAAACGGGGAGGGGATGCCGGCAGGCGGGTGAGGGCAGCAGAACCCTTGGCGAGCTCAACGCTGCCCCTCATCCGCCCTTCGGGCACCTTCTCCCCGTCTAGAGACGGGGAGAAGGCCCAAGCTTATTCCACCGGCACGACGCTGTCCTGGCCGACCGGCGAGATGGTCTGGTCCGGAACCTCAGGCGTGGACTCGCCGCGCTTGATCTCGTAGCCGGCGCGCTCGAGCGTGCGCTCGTTCTTGGCGGCGGCATCGGCGAGTGCCTGCTGGACGGTCTTGGTGCCGGCGGCCGCGGCCGAGATCTCCTGCTGGAGCTCGTCGAGCAGGACCGGGTATTCCGGCAGGTGCCAGTAGTCGTTCAGATAGGCGAGCGCACTGGAGAACTGCTTGTTGTAGCTGTTCAGGTTCTGCCAGTCCGGGCTCTCCAGCACGGCCTTCAGGCCGGTCTGGCAGACCGCGGCGTAGCGCTTCTGCTGCTCGGGCTGGAAGTACCACTCCATGAACTTGGTGAGTTCGGGGAGCTTCTTGGAGTATTTGTTGATGCCCATGCCCTGGCCGCCGACCGAGAACTGGCGGCGGAACTTGCCGTCACGGCCGACCGCGCCCGGCAGGACGCCGAAGCCGACCTTGTCGGCGAACTTCGAGACCTTGGGATCCGCATTCGAGCCGTTGAAGTAGAACCACTGCATCGCCATGGCGACCTGGCCCTGCTGGATGGCGGTGTTGACCTCGTCGAAGCCCCAGTTGGTCGAGCCGGGAGGGCCGAACTTGAACATGTCGACATAGGCCTGCACGCCGTCGATCGAGGCCGGCGAGTCGAGATAGCCCTTCACCTCGAAGGTGGCGGGGTTGTAGAGCTCGCCGCCGAACGACCACAGGAACGAGTTCGACGCGGTGGTGGCGAAGTCGTAGTCGCGGCCGCCCATCTGGGCCCAGCCGTAGAGGCCCTGGTCGGGACGGGTGAAGAACTCGGCGACTTCCTTGGCGTCCTGATAGGTCTGCGGGACCTTCAGGTCCTTGCCGTACTTGGCCTTGAAGGCTTCCTGCTCCTTCGGATCCTCGAACAGATCCTTGCGGTAGGTCAGGCCGTAGGCGTCCTGGTTGGCCGGCAGGCCGTAGAACTCGCCCGAGCCGTCCGGATATTCGCCGTAGCGCGACAGCGACGCCGGCGGGAAGATGTCGGCCTTGAGGTAGCTCGACTTGTCGAAGATGTCGTTGATCTTGACCGCGTGCGAGGCGAATTCGGCGGTCGACTGGCTGTCCCACATGGCGAAGTCGAAGGCGTCGCCCTGGATCGCGAATTCCGATGCGATCTTGTCGTGCCACTGCGGGCCGTAGGGGACGAGCGCCGGAACGATCTTCACGTCCTTGTCCGGATAGTCCTTGGCGATGTCCATCAGCGCGTCGGCACAGGTGCCGGCATGCCAGACGAACGTCAGGTTGGTTTCGGCGCGTGCCGACGAAGCGGCCATCAGCGCTGCAAAGGCAGCACCCGTCGCCATGAGACGCTTGCGCGTTCCCTTGGTCATGATCTCCTCCAGAAGGGTTCCAGGGCTGAGGTCGACCGAAACCTCCCGGCCGTTGCCTACCCGGGTCCGACCTTAGGGGGTGCCGTTAAAAACATCAACCAGAAAGTTATTTTCCACAAAAAATTTGTTAGAAGTGATCACTGCTCCGGCTCAGGCCGCACCGCCGGCATTCCGGCCGACGGTCGGCCGAACATCCATGTTGCGGTGCAAAAATGGCCAATTATCGTAGCGAAATAGCGACTTAGGCCGTTGCGCGGGGCTTTCTGGCGCGGCGGACGTCGCCGGCGTGCTGCGGTGCATGACGCGGCCTCGATTGTTTTAACATTTGGCTGGAATGAAGCGTCCAAAATGTTAAAAGGTGTTTCGCGAGGGAAATCGCCCATGGACGCACCCGAGACACCCCAGGTCAGTTCGAAGTCGGAGCGCCGGCGCTCCGAGATCATCCGCGTCCTGATGGAGGCCGGCACCGCGCAGATCAAGGACCTGGCGGCGCGGCTGAATGTCAGCCTGATGACCATCCATCGCGACCTGAACGACCTGCAGGAGCAGGGCCTGGTGCGGCGGGTGAGGGGCTCGGTGCAGGCCGAGAAGTCCATGCTGTTCGAAAGCAGCTACCTCTACCGGGCGCGCCAGCACGTCGACGAGAAGCGCCGCCTGGCACGCGCCGCGGTGGCCCATATCGAGCCGGGAAACGCGGTCGTCTGGGACGACAGTTCGACGACCTACCATGTCTGCGAATTCATCGACATGGTGACGCCCGTCACCGTCATCACCAACGCCCTGCCGGTGATGGAGCGGCTGCGCGACATGCCGGAGGTCGACCTGATCGGGCTCGGCGGCCGCTACCACCGCGGCTACAACGGCTTCTTCGGCATGGCCTGCGAGCGCGCGATCCGCTCCTACCATGTCGACGTGGCGCTGATGTCGACCACCACGATCCAGGGGCTCGCCATGTTCACGCAGGACGAGCAGGTGCTGCGCTCCAAACAGGCGATGATGGAGATCGCGCGCAAGAAGATCCTGCTGGTCGACGAGAGCAAGTTCCATTTCTCGGCGCTGAACTACGTCGCCGATCTCGTCGGCTTCGACTGCGTGCTGATCTCGCGCAGCGTATCGGCGGAGACCATCGCGCGGCTGCGCGACGGCGGCGTGCGGGTGGAGCTGGTCTGATCGGCTCGGACCGGCCTGATGCGCTCTGCTTGACACCCCGGCTGTCGCCACCCATCCTGCCCGGACGGCGACCGGGGAGACGCCCCGGCCGCCGCTTGCTGCGGGCAAACGGGGAGAGGGCATGACCGACTATCTCGCGGACGTGAAGAAGTACGACGCCGGCGCCAGCGCCGATGTCGTCAACAAGATCGTCAAGCACCTTGGCATCGCATTGCGCAACCGCGACTCGTCGCTGGTGTCGGCGTCCGACCCGAAGGAGCTGGATCGGGTGAAAGCCGGCTGGATCGCCAAGAAGCTGGCGGTGAGCGACGCGGCCAAGGCCGACGAGGCCATCAAGGCCGTCTGCGCGGCGATGGCGGATGACCGTTCGAAGAGCCGCGTCACCTTCTATTACCTTACGGCGAAGCATCTCGGAAAGCTCGAGACGCTCTGACGCGTCCGCCGGCCGCCGACCGAATCCGGCGCGGGAGCGACCCGCGCCGCCTGCTTGTCGCTGTGCATTTCGCTGCCCGGATGCGTGGATTCTTCACGACGGGGCGCTAAAGCGCGTCGCGTCCAACTGGACTCAGGCGCAGCGCATTAAGTTCCTGGTTTGATGCATGTCGTTGTCCCGAAACCGGTTCCCACTTTCGGGCGACATGCATTAGACTGTGGCTCACGGCCCGCCGCCCAGAATCATGCAGGACGCCATGCGCCAGTACCACGACCTTCTGAGACACGTGCTCGACAACGGCTCCGACCGCAGCGACCGGACGGGCACGGGAACGCGCTCGGTGTTCGGCCACCAGATGCGCTTCGATCTCTCCGAAGGCTTTCCGGTGACGACGACGAAGCGGCTGCACCTGAAATCGATCATCCACGAATTGCTGTGGTTCCTGGCCGGCGACACCAACATCCGCTACCTCAGGGACAATGGCGTCTCGATCTGGGACGAATGGGCCGACGAGAACGGCGACCTCGGCCCGGTCTACGGCAAGCAGTGGCGCTCCTGGCCGGCCGAGGACGGCGGCGAGATCGACCAGATCGCGAATCTTCTCATCCAGTTGCGGAAGAATCCTCATTCGCGGCGGCTGATCGTTTCGGCCTGGAACCCGGCCGAGGTGGACCGGATGGCACTGCCGCCCTGTCATTGCCTGTTCCAGTTCTACGTCTCGGAGGGCCGGCTCTCCTGCCAACTGTACCAGCGCTCCGCCGATATCTTCCTGGGGGTGCCCTTCAACATCGCCTCCTACGCGCTGCTGACCATGATGGTGGCGCAGGTCACGGACCTGAAGCCAGGAGATTTCGTCCACACGCTGGGCGATGCGCATCTCTACTCCAACCATTTCGAGCAGGCACGCGAGCAACTGTCGCGCAGGCCGAAGCCGCTGCCGACGATGCGGCTCAATCCGGCGGTGAAGGATCTTTTCGCCTTCCGCTACGAGGATTTTGCGCTCGAGAACTATGTCGCCGACGCGACGATCCGGGCGCCGATCGCGGTTTGAAGCGCGTCGCGTCCAATTGGACTCAGGCGCGGCGCATTAAGTTCTTGGTTTGAT
>JAHBYY010000111.1 GCA_019635715.1 Rhizobiaceae bacterium
TCTGCGGATGAACCAGATGACGCTGGGCGGCACGCGGGTTTGATACATAAAAGTCGATTAGGTATCACATATGGATTGACATGATACCTGTTTAGCGAACACCGAAAACTCCGATAGCAAACGGCTCAATAGGTATCACTGGTGGACTATGCGCTTTTCGATGTCAAATCGCCGGGCACTCTGAAGCCGACGATCCAAGACGCATTGGCGTTTGTCCCGAATCCGCTTCCACCGGAAATCAACTTCTCAGATCTATTCCAGTTGTACGGCGAGGCCATGGCAGGAATTGGCACGCTCAACGCAAAACTTGCGCAGCTCAAAAATCCAAATCTCATAATCCGACCGTTGCAGCGCAGGGAAGCGCTTCAATCATCTGCGATGGAAGGAACGTTTACGACCAGCGATGAACTGGCCCTTCTTGAAGCAGGCGCAGATGGAACTGTACGAACTGACACTCGAGAAGTCTACAATTACATCACTGCTTTAACCCACGCCGTGAACTTGATGGCAGACCTGCCACTTTGTCATCGCCTTATCAAAGAAACACATGAAAAGCTACTTGGTGGACTTCCTGTGGGAAGAGGCGGAAACAAGAGGCCCGGAGAATACAAGACAGATCAAAATTGGATCGGCGGTGCAACAATCCAAGCGGCTCGATTCGTACCTCCCCCACCAGGGGAGACGCAGTTCGCTATGGATCAGCTTGAAGCGTTCATTAACCGCCCGGAGACGTCAACAATCCCACCTCTGCTGGAAGCTGCGCTCGTTCACTATCAGTTTGAGACTGTTCATCCTTTTTCAGATGGAAACGGCCGCGTCGGGCGAATCCTCATACCACTTCTCTTGCTGTCACGTGCGCTGATCGGAAGCGCGGTTTTCTACCCAAGCGCCAATATGGAAGAACGCAAGAACGAATACATCGACCGCATGTTCAACGTCTCCTCACGAGGAGAATGGACTGAATGGCTACGCTTCTTTCTGGAAATTTGCCGGGACACCTGCAGTTCAACCGTCGATGTTATCGACCGGATGATTGCACTCCAAGATCAATATCGACAAAGTGCCATGGCTTCATTCAGATCAAATAACATCTTGATTCTCATCGATCATCTTTTCATCACACCGGTGGTTAGCGCGCCTGCCGTTCAGCAACTTCTGGGAGTCACTCACCGCGCCGCGCGGATGACGATCGGAAATCTTGAGCAGCTTGGCATATTGGAAAAGGTTCAACATCTTTCAATGCCCGAGTATTTTGCCGCCCGCGGCATTTTGCGCGCAAGCGCATGACGTCGATCTCGGGAGCTCGCAGCGCATTTCAAGCAAGATGGCTATCTGCGACGCTTCGGCTTCTCCAGCAGGGCGACCGCCTCGACATGCGGCGACCACAGAAACTGATCGAGCGGGGTGACGCCCCGCAGCGCATACCCGCCATCGATCAGGATCCGCAGATCGCGGGCCAGCGTCGCGGGATTGCAGGAAACCGCAGCGACATAGGGCACGTCGGACCGTGCAAGCTGCACGCACTGATCCTCGGCTCCGGCGCGCGGCGGATCGAACACGACCCCGTCGAAGGCGTTCAGTTCCTTGAAGGTCAGCGGCCGCCGAAACAGGTCGCGCCGCTCGTGCGTGATCCGCTTCAGGCCGGTCGTCGCGCGGGCGGCGCGGTCGAGGGAGGCGAGCGCCGGCGCATCGCCTTCCACCGCATGCACCTCGGATTTCTCCGCCAGCCGGAACGTGAAGGCGCCCGCGCCGGCGAACAGGTCTGCGACCTTTTTCGCGCGCTTGAGATGCGCCGAGACCAGGCCGGCCATCGCTTCCTCGGCCTGAGCCACGGCCTGCAGGAAGCCGCCCGCCGGCGGCGAGACCACCGCCCGACCGAAATGCACCGCCGGACGGCTCGGCTCGACAATGAGTTCGCCATCGACGGTCAGGCGGGCGAATCGCTCGCGCAGCGCGAATTCGAGCGCCTGACGGCGAAGACCCTCCGTGAGCTTGCCGCAGCCGTCCACCGCGATATCCAATCCCGACGCGGTCGCCATGACCGTGACGTGGAATGGATCGCGCGTGGTGGAGACCAGGGCCGCCAGCAGACGCAGCCGGCCGATCGCCTCGGCGATCGCCGGGACGGAGACCAGGCATTCGACGAGATCGACGATCGCGTTGGAGCCTGCCTGATTGTAGCCGAAGAGCATGCCGCCGGACGTCGCCCTGGCGGAGAATACGGCGCGACGGCGCGTCCGCGGCTCGATGCCGATGGTCTCTCCAACCGGCGCCTCGATCCCGCGGCTTGACAGCGATTGCACGACCTTGTCGCGCTTCCAGTCGCGATAGGGCTCCTTGGCAAGATGCTGGACGGCACAGCCGCCGCAGGTTGAGAAGTGACGGCACACGGGTTCGATGCGGTCCGGCGACGCGGCGACGATGTCGAGCAGCCGGGCATGATCGCCGTCGCGGGCGACGGCAACCGTCTCGCCCGGCAGCGCGAAGGGCACGTAGACGGCGGCGCCGGGCCTATCGGCTATGCCGTCGCCCTGCGCACCCAGGCGGTCGATGACCAGCGTCTCGCTCATGCCGACTTCACCGCGCCGAGCAGGTATTCGCGGTTGCCGTCGCCGCCTGAAATCGGCGAATCGATGACACCGAGCACCCGCCAGCCCGGAACCGAGCCGAGCCAGGCGGCGAGGTCGGAGGCGATGCGCGGCCCTTGCGCCGGGTCGCGCAGCAGCCCCCCCTTGCCGATCGCTTCACGGCCGGCCTCGAACTGCGGCTTGACGAGGAAGACGCCGCGCCCGCCGGGCGCCGCAAGAGCCAATGCTGGTGGCAGGGCGAGTTTCAGGGAGATGAAGGAGACGTCGCAGACCAGCAGATCAGGAGCGTCGCCTCCCAAATCCGCCATCGACAGATCGCGGGCATTGAGTCCCTCGCGCAGATTGACGCGCGGGTCGCTTCGCAGGCTCTGATGAAACTGGCCGTGGCCGACGTCGACGGCATGGACTTTCGCGGCGCCGCGCTCGAGCAGCACCTGCGTGAACCCGCCGGTGGAGGCGCCGAGATCCAAAGCGGTCGCGCCGGCGACGGCGACGCCGAAATGGTCGAGGCCGGCGACGAGCTTGAGCGCCGAACGCGCCACATATCGGCCCGCCGCATCGTCGACGCCGAGTTCGGCATCGTCGGCGACCATGGCACCGGGCTTGCTGGCGATGATGCCGGCCACGGTAACCGTGGCGCGTTCGATGGCGTCACGCGCCCGAGAACGGCTGGAAAAATGGCCGCGCCTGACCAGAAGCTCGTCGAGGCGCGATTTGAACTGAGCCTGCATGCGGCTTCATTGGCGAAGGCCGCGGCGCAACGCAAGCGCGATCAGAAATTGATGATCCGCGAGACGGGCCGCGAAGCCGCCTTGCGGCGTTCTTCGGGCGACAGCACCAGGCCGCCGGAGAAGGACTGGAACGAGCCGTCGGAAACCGAACTCATGTCGGTCGAGCCGCGAAGCACCTGCCAGTCCTTGTGGACCGGCCCGGGAAGAGGCACCGGCGGGCCCTGGACGCCAGGTGCGGCACGGGCGGGCCCCGACGCAAAGGCATCGTCGCTGACCACCTGCCGCGCCGGCGGCTCGGCCATCATCGTCGGCCGTATCTCGCCGATCTTGCGGGCGATGATCTCCATCGCCGCCTTCTCGAGCTTCAGATCATAGCGAATTTGCGCGACAGCGGGCGTGCAGAGCACAGCCAGCGCCGCGATGCAGACCGGCACCGCTCTCATGTCGTCCAACGCCTCTTGTTTCAAGGCAGACTAGCAGGCGCCGGCTAAGAAACGGCCAAGCCGCAGGGTTAGCGAATTGCCAAACCGGGCCGGCAGCCGTTCACGAGTGAAGCGGGTCAGGCCGTCGCGGAGCGAACGCCGCGCCCGAGCGCCGAGAATACCGAGCGCACGATGCCGGTGCTGTCGAGTCCCGCGTCGGCATACATCTTCTCGGGCTTGGCGTGATCGGTGAACGCGTCGGGCAGCACCAGGGTGCGGATCTTCAGGCCACGGTCGAGCAGGCCGTCGCGGGCCAGAAAGTGCAGAACCTGGCTGGCGAAGCCGCCGACCGCGTTCTCCTCGACAGTCACCAGAACCTCGTGCTGCGTCGCCAGGCGGCGTACCAGAGCCTCGTCCAGCGGCTTGGCGAAGCGCGCATCGGCGACGGTCGACGAAAGCCCGGCCGCGGCCAGTTCCTCGGCCGCCGTCAGGCAGTCCTGAAGGCGGGTGCCGAAGGACAGCAGCGCCACCTTCGTGCCTTCGCGCAGGATTCGCCCCTTGCCGATCTCCAGGATCGCGCCGCGCTCCGGCATGTCGACGCCGACGCCGTTGCCGCGCGGGTAGCGGAAGGAGATCGGACCCTCGTCATAGGCGGCGGCGGTGCGCACCATGTGCTTGAGCTCGGCCTCGTCGGCGGCGGCCATGACGACGAAGCCGGGAAGGCTCGCCAGATAGGTCGTGTCGAAGGCGCCGCAATGCGTCGGACCGTCAGCCCCGACGAAGCCGGCGCGGTCGATCGGAAAACGGACCGGCAGCTTCTGGATCGCCACGTCGTGCACGACCTGATCGTAGGCGCGCTGCAGGAAGGTCGAATAGATCGCCGCGAACGGACGCAGCCCCTCGGTCGCCAGGCCGGCGGCGAAGGTGACGGCGTGCTGCTCGGCGATGCCGACGTCGAAGGTGCGCGACGGAAAGGCCTCGCCGAACAGGTCCAGCCCGGTGCCGGACGGCATCGCCGCGGTGATGGCGACGATGCGGTCGTCCTCACGGGCCTCCTGGACGAGGCTCTCGGCAAAGACCCGCGTATAGCTCGGGGCGTTCGCCGGCGCCTTGGCCTGCGCCCCGGTGATCACGTCGAACTTGTTGACGCCGTGATACTTGTCGGCCGCCGCCTCGGCCGGCGCGTAGCCCTTGCCCTTCTGGGTGACGACATGGATCAGCACCGGCCCGTCGCCATTGTCGCGGACGTTGCGCAGCACCGGGATCAGGTGTTCCAGATTGTGGCCGTCGATCGGGCCGATATGGTAGAAGCCGAGTTCCTCGAACAGCGTGCCGCCCGTCACATAGCCGCGGGCATGCTCGACGGCGCGGGTCACCGCGCGGTCGACGCGCTTGCCGAGGTAGGAGGTGAGCTTCTTGCCGAACTCGCGGAAGCCCATATAGGTCTTGCCCGAGGCGAGCCGCGCCAGGTAGGCGCTCATGGCGCCGGAGGGCGGCGCGATCGACATGTCGTTGTCGTTGAGGATGACGATCAGCCGCGCGTTGAGCGCGCCGGCATTGTTCATCGCCTCGTAGGCCATGCCGGCCGACATCGACCCGTCGCCGATCACCGCCACGACATGGTTGCGGCCGCCCTGCAGGTCGCGCGCCACGGCCATGCCGAGGCTGGCGGAAATCGAGGTGGACGAGTGAGCCGCGCCGAACGGATCGTACTCGCTCTCGGTGCGCTTGGTGAAGCCGGAGAGCCCGTCCTCCATGCGCAGGGTGCGGATGCGGTCGCGGCGTCCGGTCAGGATCTTGTGCGGATAGGCCTGATGGCCGACGTCCCAGATCAGCCTGTCCTCCGGCGTGTCGAAGACGTAGTGGAGCGCCACCGTCAGCTCGACGACGCCGAGGCCCGCGCCGAGATGACCGCCTGTCTGCGAGACCGCGTCGATCAGCTCGGCGCGCAGTTCGGACGCAAGCTGCGGCAGCGCGCCCTCGTCGAGGTCGCGCAGGTCTGCCGGAATGCGAACCTTGTCGAGCAGAGGTGTATCGGGTGGGGTTTTCAAATCTGCCTGTCCTGGCCTCTGCTTTCGCGCAGGCTTGGTCTGGCCTGCAGATAGGGTCTAACGATGGCGATGTAAATGCGGCCGGGCGGCACGTTCAGCTCTCGGGGAGCGGAATGAACTCCTCCTCGTCGCCGGGAACGATGTCGAAGCGCCCCGTCTTCCACTCCTGCTTCGCCTGCTCGATCCGCTCCTGCGACGAGGACACGAAATTCCACCAGATGTAGCGCTTGGAACCGAGCGAGGCGCCGCCGAACAGCATGAAATGCGCCCCCCGCTCGGATGAAACGACGATCTCGTCGCCCGGCCGCAAGACGAGCAGGCGGTCCGGCGGAAAGCGGTCGCCGGAAATCTCCAGGTCGCCATCCAGCGTGTAGATCGCCCGCTCCTCGGCGTCGGCGGGTATCTGGACCGAGGCACCGGCCGCCAGGGAGATGTCGGCATAAAGCGTGTCGGATGCGGTCTTCACCGGCGATCTCAGTCCGGCGAATCCGCCGATGACCAGCCGGCCCGACACGCCTGCCGAATCGAAGGTCGGAAGCGCGGCGCCGGCCGTGTTCTCGAAGGACGGCGCATCCTCCTCATGCGCCTCCGGCAGCGCGATCCAGGTCTGCAGTCCCGAAATCGACATGGGCGAGCCGCGGCTCTCCTCCGGCGTGCGCTCGGAATGGACGATGCCGCGGCCGGCGGTCATCAGGTTCACGTCGCCCGGGGCGATCACCATCTCGGTGCCGAGCGAATCGCGGTGGCGGATCCTGCCGTCGAACAGGTAGGTGACCGTGGCCAGGCCGATATGCGGGTGCGGGCGCACGTCCATGGCCTTGTCCGCCCGCAGGATGGCGGGTCCCATGCGGTCGAAGAAGATGAACGGCCCGACAAGGCGGCGTTTTGCCGTCGGCAGAGCGCGGCGCACCTCGAACCCCCCGATGTCCTTGGCGTTCGGGATGACCATCAGTTCGATCGCATCGCAGGCGAACGCATCGCCGGGGCGCGGGTCGTTTCCGGGAAAAAAGCTCATGTCACGATAATCCTCATGCGGTGACCATGAGGGGAACTATAGCCTCTTCAACGCAGGCGCGAAATCCGGCAGATGTCCACAACGCAGGCGGCGACCGGCTCCCTCAAGCAAATGCGACCGCCGTCGTCGACATCTTCGTGGTCGGTCGCTGGCGATCTTCGCGGCACTCGCCCCGGAAGGTATCTCCCCAGGAAAGCCGCGTGAAGTTCCGCATTCCCGGATCCCTTCCCGCCGATCGTTCCGGCAACCGGCGGATGTCCGACGGGAGGCGAATGGCAATTTCGCTGCACGACGGGATGATCGGCGGGCGACGCAGCCACGACGGGCGCCGCCCCAAAGTCGCCGCAGGGCGATCGCAACGGCCCCGGGAGTGAAGGTCCGGCGGGATGAACGGTGTCCCGGCTTCAGGCCGCCAGCGTGTTCTTGTGCACCCGGCCGCCCTTCATGATCAGCCTGAAGTTGGCGTCGGGGTCGGAAATCAGCGAGATGTCCTGGAGCGGGTTGCCCGCGACGACGAGCAGATCCGCCAGCGCGCCCGGCTCGACGACGCCGAGCCGGCCCGGGTAAGGATTTCTCGGCCCGGAAAGCCCCAGCAGGTCGGCGTTGTCGCTGGTCGCCATGCGCAGCACGGTCGCCGGGTCCATCCAACGCGCCAGCTTCGCGAGCTGCCGCCCCTGGGATGAGGTGCCGCCGGGATTGAAGAGAATGTCGGTGCCGAAAGCGAGCTTGACGCCGTGCTTGGGACCGAGCTCGAAGGCCCGAACGGTTCCCACCGCGATCTCCTCCTGCTGGCGGCGCTGCACCGGATCGGATTTCGGGTTGGAGTCCTCATCCGCCAGGAAGGGCTGGATCGACCACCAGGCGCCCTTGTCGGCCATCATGCGCACACTGTCCTCGTCGGCGAGCTGGCCGTGCTCGATCGACTTCACGCCGTTGGCAAGGGCGCGCTTGATGCCTTCGGGCGTGTAGACGTGCGCGCATACGTAGGTGCCCCAGTCGGCCGCGGCGTCCACCGCGGCGCGGATCTCGTCGGCCCGGAACTGGACGGAGTCCAGCGGGTCGTAGAGCGAGGACACGCCGCCGCCGACGACGATCTTGATCTGGCTGGCGCCCAGCAGAAGCTGCTCGCGCGTGCGCCGCAGGACCTCCGCCTCGCCGTCGGCGATGGCGGAAACGCCCGCGACCTCCGCCGCGCTGAGATTGCTCTGTGTCGAGCGGGGGATTTCGTTGCGCCAGCGGAAATCGCCATGGCCGGAGGTCTGCGAGACCATGGCGCCCGACGGGTAGATGCGCGGACCGACCGCCTGGCTCTCGTCGATGACGCGCTTGAGCGCAAAGGCCGGCCCGCCGACGTCGCGCACTGTCGTGAAGCCGCGCAGCAGCGTGCGCTCGGCTTCCTTTGCGGCGAGCAGGTGGACGTAGGGCACGTCAGCGGTCAACGCGGCGAGAAAGGGAACGGCCGCGAGAATCGTATGCCAATGAGCGTCGATCAGGCCCGGCATGACGACGCCGCCGGCGCAGTCGACGATTTCGGCGTCCGCCACCTGCTCGGCCGAAGGCACAAGCGCCTCGATCGTCGAGCCCGAGACGAGGACGCCCCTGCCCTCGATCAGCGTTGCCGAGCGCCCGTCGAAGATGCGGGCGTTGGTCAGAAGAAGGCGCTGGCCCGGGGCCTGGGCGAAGGCCTTCGACGGCCGTCCGGCACCGAGGGCGATCGCCAGCGAAGCCGCGGCCCCGCCCAGCATCTCCCGGCGCGTCAGACCCTGCGACAGCCGTTCGTTCGCGGCCGCCGCGAGCGGCGTCGTACAGAGGCAACCGGCGTCATGCGCCAGATGCTGGTAGGTTCGCCCCAGACGCAATCTCATGATGTCGACGGCCCCCTCGCCTGCCACCGGCACCCTAGACGATATGCCGGCCGGTACAAGCCGCAATCGGGGCCTGACGAAGCGCGGCTGCCGGGATCATTCGCCGTCGAGCGGCTCGGTCGCGACCGGCTTGCCGTCGCGCGACAGGCGGATCTTCTCCACCTTGTCTTCGGCGGCCTTGAGCAGGCGGTCGCAATGCGCCTTCAGGGCCTCGCCACGCTCGTAGATGCGGATCGACTGGTCGAGCGGCACGTCGCCGCGCTCCAGATCGTCGACGATGCGCTCCAGCGCCTCCAGCGCCTGCTCGAAGCTCATGGCCTTGATGTCGGAGTTTACGTCTTCGGCCATTCTCATCCCCTTATCAGGCGTTTGACATGGGCGGCGACCGAGGACGACAGTCCCTCGAGGTCGTAGCCGCCTTCCAGAAGGCTCACCACCCTGTTTGCGGACGTGGCCGCCGCGCGGTCCATCAGTTGCCCCGTCGCCCAGTCGAAATCGTCTTCATCGAGATTTATCTGTGCCAGCGGATCGAGGTGGTGTGCATCGAAGCCGGCCGAGATGACGATCAGGTCGGGGCTGAACCGGTCGATCGCCGGCAGGACGCGCGTGCGGAACGCGTCGCGAAAGGTCTCGCTGCCGGTGCGCGGCGAAAGCGGCGCGTTGACGATGTTGCCGGCGCCGACCTCGTCCCTGGCGCCGGTGCCGGGATAGAGCGGCATCTGGTGCGTCGAGCAGTAGAGCACGGAGGGGTCGTCCCAGAAGATGTCCTGGGTGCCGTTGCCGTGATGCACGTCCCAGTCGACGATGGCGATCCGCTCGGCGCCGTGGCGCTGCTGCGCGTGGCGCGCGGCGATCGCGGCGTTGTTGAACAGGCAGAAGCCCATCGCCGTGGTCTTCTCGGCATGGTGGCCGGGCGGGCGCGACGCGACGAAGACATTGTCGGCGCGGCCAAGGAAGACGTCGTCCACCGCCGCGTTGGCGGCGCCGACGGCGCGCAGGGCGGCCTCCCAGCTCTTCGGGCTGACGGAGGTGTCGGCGTCGATGGCGCGCAGACCCGTCTCCGGAATCGCCCGGCGCAGGGCGGCGACATGGTTTTCCGGATGGGCGTAGAGCAGCGTCGCCTCGTCGGCGAGTGGCGCCTCCATGCGGTCCAGGAGGTCGAAGGCGCCGTCTTCGAGGACACGCGAAATCGCCCTCAGCCGGTCGGGCCGCTCCGGATGACCAGGCGGCGTCACATGTTCGAGGAACACCGGATGGGTGTAGAGACGGGTGGCCATCGTGCGGATATAGGGGCTTGCGGCGCCAAAGGCCACGCTTGCCGCGGCATTCGGGTGCGGCGTCAACAGCTTCGAGAGCCAGCTACTCCAGGCGGGCCGGAAATCCCGGCGCGCGCAGGTCTGTCGCCAAAGCGTCCTCCAGCAGCCGAACGATGCCGGTCGACTGCGCGCCGCCGCCATAGGCGGCCTTGCCGCGCAAAAAAGTGTCCTGGGTCAGGCCGGCAAGATCCAGCGGCACGCCAAACTCGCGGCCGAAATCCATGGCGAAGTCGAGATCCTTCAGCGCCAGGTCCATGGTGAAGGCGATGTCGTAGCTGCCGTTGAGGATTAGCTGCCCCTCGGTCTCATGGACGAAACTGTTGCCCGAACTGGCGCGGATCGCCGCCCAGGCCTGCGCCAGATCGAGGCCGCCGCGCTTCGCCAGCATCAGCGCCTCGCCGTCGGCGACCAGGTGGATGAAGGCCAGCATGTTGGTGATGACCTTGATGACCGCCGCCGACCCGACCGGCCCCATGTGGAACAGCCTGCCGCCGAGCGCATCCAGTGCCCTCCGGTGAAGCTGGATCAGGTCCGGCTCGCCGCCGGCCAGCAGCGTGATCTCGCCGCGCGCCGCGAGATGGACGCCGCCGGTGACCGGAAGTTCAAGCACCCGGATGCCGCGCGCCTGCGCCTTGGCCGCGAGCGACAGGATGACGTCGCGGCCGAGCGTCGACATCTCGATCCAGGTCGCAGCCGGAGCGAGAGCGGGCAGCAACTGGTCGAGAACGCGCTCCGAGACCGCGGGCGACGGCAGGCAGGTGATCACCGCCTCGCAATGTGCTGCGAGCTCGGCCGGCGAGGCCGCCCAGGCCGCACCGGCGTCCTCATGCGGCCGGGCGTTGCCGCGATCGATGTCGTGGACGGCCAGCGGGATGCCGGCCCTGCGCAGGTTGAGGGCGAGCGGCCCTCCGAGATTGCCGAGACCGATGAAGCCGTAGCGCATGATGTACCCGACGAGAGACGGTTTCAGAGGCCTGTGGCGCGTCCCCAGACGGCGGGGTCGGTCACCTGCCTGACGGCCCTGTCCTTGAGATCGCGGAAGCTGGAGGACGCCTCCTGCAGGCGGCGGTCCCATTCGGGGTCCGGCACCTGGCCCTCGATACGGACGAAATAGACCTGCATCAGCGCCGCGATGCAGAACGGCTCGACCAGGGAAGCGCTGAACGCCCAGGTGAAGACGATCGCCAGGACGAAGCCCCAGCCGGCCATCTCGCCGGGGATGTAGTAGAGCACGGCAGCGGCCGGGGCGAGCGTCGTCAGGAATACGAGCAGGGCGATGACCCAGGTGAAGATCGTCAGCCAGACGGCGTTCTTCAGCATGCCGCGGCCGTTCTGCGCGTAGAGCACGAGGCCCTGGCGCGCCGTTTCGAACGGCGTGTCGCTGTCGCGGCGGATGTTGTAGCCGAGGATGATTTCGTCGACATGGGTCACCGACATGCGGATGACGGCGTTGACCATGCCCACCAGCGTGCTCAGGCCAGGGATCGGCAGCAGATTGGCGATGCTGCTCATGATGCCGGCGATGATGCGCAACACCCCCTTGATGAGCTGATCGACCAGGAACAGCACATTGGCCTCGCCGAAGCGTGCGGTGACGACCTGCCGTGCATAGGCGATCTGCCCGGCGCCGCCCGGGATGGGGCGGCGGTCGATCAGATGCACCATGACGGCGATGTGGCCGGCCTTCAGGATATAGAGGATGTATTCGCGGATCCAGTAGACGACGATCGACGTCAGCGTGAAGCCGATCACCCCGCCCCAGAAGGCAAAGCCGACCGGGCCGCTCGGATCGGACCAGATGTGGCCGACACCATAGCCGACGCCGGCGCCGGTCCCGGTGGCGAGAATGTAGGTCGCGGTGATCGCCGTGTAGACGATGATGCGGAAGACGACGAAGGGCCAGGTCCGGAGGACGATCCACAACGTCCGGCCGATCGAAAAATCCCAAAGCATCGAATCGCTCCGGCCCGTCGCTGACGAAGCATTGTAGCGGAAGGAAGCGTCTATGGCATACCGCGCCGCCAC
>JAHBYY010000112.1 GCA_019635715.1 Rhizobiaceae bacterium
CGCGGATGCCGGTAGGCGGCGATGCCGAGCAAAAGCCCGCCGGCGATGCCGATCGGCACCGCGACCAGCACCGAGGCGAGCGTCGCCATCGCGCTCTGCCACTGGCCGAAGACGAGGATGAAGGCGAAGCAGGCAAAGACCAGCAGCGCGAGCGCCCGCCCGCCGGCGGCATGGCCCATCAGCGCCGCGATGCCGATCACCGCGACCCACGACAGCGGCGGCGCGACCTGCACCGCGCTCGACCCCTGGCCGGAGAGGAAGCCGGTCGCGAGCAGGCTCATCGCCAGCCGGTACGGCGCCTCGATGATCGAGGCGAGGAACCGGGTGAATTCGGTGAAGGTGAAGAGGCCGAAGCTGGCTTCGTTGACCAGCCATTTCATCGCCGCCGAGATCCAGCGGGAAGCGGGGATTTCCCACGCTTTCGGGTAGACGTCGATCCAGCCTGGCACCGGCGCCAGCCAGAGAAGGGCGAAGACGGCGAGCGCTATGAGCCAGACGACCGGGTAGTTGTTCCGGCCCGTCGTCGATGTGGACATGTCGCGCGGAGTAATGGCTGAGGCGGTCATGGGCGACTATCCCCACCCCTAATCCCTCCCCACAAGGGGGAGGGGGACGGGCGCGCGGCAGCTTCCCCTCCCCCTTGTGGGGAGGGGTTAGGGGTGGGGGTGTGGGGTCGAACGCGCACGCTCACCCCCTCAGCATCAGGTCGGCGACGTCGCGGCGTTCGAGCCGGCCGACCGGCGCGCCGTTGGCATCGACCACTGCCAGCGTCTCGCCGCCGTCGAACAGCCGCGCCGCCTCGGAAATGCGCGCGGTCGCCGCGACCCGCGGCCGGCCGGATGCGTCGCCCGGCTGCATCAGGCGACCGACCCGCACCACCTTCGCCTGCGCCACGTCGCGGGTGAACTCGCGCACGTAGTCGGTCGCGGGGTTGAGCACGAGATCTTCCGGCGTGCCCGTCTGGACGATTTCGCCGTCCTTCATGATGGCGATGCGGTCGGCGAGCCTGATCGCCTCGTCGAAATCGTGGGTGATGAAGACGATCGTCTTCTTCAGCTTGGACTGAAGGCGCACGAACTCGTCTTGCATCTCGCGCCGGATCAGCGGGTCGAGCGCCGAGAAAGGTTCGTCGAGGAACCACAGTTCCGGCTCGACGGCGAGCGAGCGGGCGATGCCGACCCGCTGCTGCTGTCCGCCGGAGAGCTGGCGCGGGTAGAAAGCCTCGCGGCCGGTCAGTCCGACGAGGTCGATCATCTCGCGCGCCCGGGTTTCGCGGGCGGCGCGGTCCATGCCCTGGATTGACAGCGGAAAGGCGACGTTGTCGAGCACGGTGAGATGCGGCAGCAGCGCGAAATGCTGGAACACCATGCCCATCCGGTGGCGGCGGATCTCGATCATCCGCTTCTCGTCGGCGGCGAGCAGGTTCTCGCCGTTGAACAGGATCTCGCCTGCGGTCGGCTCGATCAGCCGCGAGAGACACCGCACCAGCGTCGACTTGCCGGAGCCGGACAGGCCCATGATGACGAAGATCTCGCCCTCGGCCACGTCGAGATTGATGTCGCGCACCGCGCCGACGAGGTTGCGCGCCGACAGCGCCGCGGCGTCGGGGGACGGCGTGTCGGCGAGAAACGCCTTCGCGCCCTCGCCGAACAGTTTCCACACGTGCCGGCAGGAGAGTTTCGCGGTCATGCTGTGATGGAGGTCTGGCAGACCTATTTCTTGATCCACTCCGACCACTTGGCCTCGTTGGCGCCCATCCATTCGGCGACGACGTCGGGGATCTTCTTGCCGTCGAGGTCCACGGCGGTGATCATCTTGCCCATCTCGTCATTGTCGATCGAAAACGCCTTGATCGCCTTGTAGGCGCCCGGCCACTTGTCCTTCACGCCGGCCCAGCCGACCTTCCAGATCTCGCCGAAGGGCTTGCCGCAGTCGTAGAGCGCGTTGGGGTTCGAGCCCCATTTCGGGTCGGTGTAGCATTCCTTGGTGTATTCGGGGAATTCGATCCACTCGCCCTTGTATTTCGCCGGCGCCCAGTGCGGCGCGTAGATCCAGAGCAGGATCGGCGCCTGCCGCTGGTAGGCGCTTTCGAGCTCGGCGAAGAGCGCGGCGTCCGTGCCGGCATGGATCACCTCGAAGGGCAGGCCGAGTGCGGCCACCCGCTCGTCGTCGAAGCCGCCCCAGGTGACCGGCCCGCCGAGATAGCGCCCGTTCGGAGCCGTCTCGGGCGTCGAGAACGCCTCGGCGCATTTCGGGTCCTTCAGCGCTTCCCAGTTGGGCAGGCCCGGGCATTTCTCCTTCATGTATTCGGGATACCACCACTCTTCCTTGGCCTTGGGGCCGAGCGGTCCGAGCTTCTCGGTCTGGCCCGTGGCATCGGAAGCCTTCATGGCCTCGCCGGCCGTCGTGTCCCAGAATTCCATGGCGAGCGTCAGGTCGCCATTGGTCAGGCCGGTGGTCAGGCTCGAGAGATAGTCGGCGGTCGGATACTCGACGGTGTAGCCGAGTTTTTCCAGGATTCCGCCGATGATCTTGGCGTTGAGATTGACGCTGGTCCAGTCGAACAGCGCGATCTTGATCGGATCGCTGGATTCCGGCGCCTGCGCGAGCGCGCTGCCGGTCGCGAGCAATGAGGCCGCAAGGCCCAGAATTCCCATCGAAAGTCTTGAACGTCTGCTGGTCATCGACATGCGTTGCTCCCATTTGTCGATCAGATTTCGGAATTCATTCCCCAGTCGGCCGTTGGCGGCCTTGTACGGAGTGTCCGGGCTGTCGCCGGCGCCGCCGCCATATGATCGAACCGCGTCCCTGCTCTTCGCGGCAGGCGTGTCGGCCGTTCCGGCTGCGCCCCTTGCGCCTCGCTGGCGCAAGCAGGCCCGATCCCCTTTTTCATGACGTGAAATTTTATATACCATCATGACAGTTCGCAATGCCTCCCGGCAGTCCGGCCGGCTTTTCTGGCCCGCGAAACCGGCGGAGCGCGGCGCGGCGGCGCGACGAGCCCACGCGATGGGCGCATTGGTCAAGGCAGCGGCTGCGGCTGCCTGCTTGCTGGGCGGCTCCGGCAGGCAAGGTCAGGAGCGCGGCCGCGTCTTTTGCGGGTCGTAGTGCGGGAACGGCACGATCCGCGCCGGCAAGCGCTTCTGATGTCCGTCGAGCTTGCCGATCTCGACCTCGCCGCCGTCGCCGCTGTGCGCGATGTCGATGCGGGCGAGCGCGATGTTCTTCCCCAGGATGGGCGAGCGCGTGCTCGACGTCACCACGCCGACCTGGGCACGGCCGATGTGGACGCAATCGCCGTGCTTGACGTCGACATTGGCGTCGATGTCGAGGCCCACCAGTCGGCGCGTCGGATGCTCCTTGCGGCGGATGAGCGCGTCCCGGCCGATGAAGTCGTCGGGCTTGGATTTCAGCGGTACGGTGAAGCCGATGCCGGCTTCGAAAGGATCGGTCTGATCGGAGAAGTCGG
The DNA here is from genome assembly GCA_019635715.1 of Rhizobiaceae bacterium. GTDB lineage: Bacteria > Pseudomonadota > Alphaproteobacteria > Rhizobiales > Rhizobiaceae > Kumtagia. The sequence continues at coordinate 3,470 of JAHBYY010000112.1, forward strand.
AGCCGGCGAAGATCAGCCCGGCTTCGATGCGCACCATGTCGAGGGCAAGCAGGCCCATCGGCTTCAGCCCGTGCGGCCGTCCCGCCTCCCAGACCGCCTCGAACACCTTGGACGCGTCGCGCGGATGGCACCAGATCTCGTAGCCGAGTTCGCCGGTGTAGCCGGTGCGCGACACGACGACCGGCACCCCCTGCGCATCGCCGATCCGCCCCACGGCGAAGCGGAACCATTCGAGTTCGCCGATCGACGGCTGCAGCGGCGACGTCCAGACGACCTCCTTCAGGATGTCGCGGCTTTTCGGCCCCTGCACGGCGATGTTGTGCATCTGGTCGGTCGACGAGCGCACCAGCACCTTCAGCCCAAGCTTCTCGGCCTGCTGGCGCAGCCAGACGCCGCCATAGTCGTCGCCGCCGATCCAGCGGAAATTGTCGCGGCCGAGCCTGAGCAGCGTGCCGTCGTCGATCATCCCGCCATGTTCGTAGCACATGGCGGAATAGACCACCTGGCCGACCCCGAGACGCTTCACGTCGCGGGTCAGCGCATATTGCATCAGCGCTTCCGAATCCGGGCCGGTCACCTCGAACTTGCGCAGCGGCGACAGGTCGAGCACCACCGCGCCTTCGCGGCAGGCCCAGTACTCCTCGATCGGTCCGGCCTTGGCGAAGGAATTGGCCAGCCAGTATCCCTTGTATTCGACGAAGTTGCGAGTGTGTTCGGCGAAGCGCGCGTGAAAGGCGGTTTCGCGGGTCATGATCGGGTCGGCATCGGCGGTCATTCGTTTCGCTATGGCTCGAGAGAACTTCTCCGCCCCGGAATAGGTGCGAACGTGAATGTCGGTCAGGTTCCAGCCATTGGCCGGCGTCGTATCGTCCGGACAGGCCGAGGACACGCAGACGATGTCGGTGAGGGCCCGCAGCATCACGTAGTCGCCGGGGCGCGACCACGGTTCGTCTGAAATGACCAGACCGCTCGCGTCGATCGAGGTGTTGAAGAAGAAGTTCACCGCCATCCAGCCGGCCCGCGGCCTGACGCCCCTGTCGGCCAGCGCCCCGTTGAAATTCTCCGAGCAGTTGATGTGCCCGGGATAGCCGATGTCGTCATAGTATTTGGCCGCGCAGGCGAGCGCGAAGGCGTCGTGCCGCCCGCACGTGTCCTGCACCACCTCGACCAGCGGTTCCATGTCCTGGTCGTAATATTTCGAATGCAGGCCGGGCATCGGATAGCTCGACCCCATCAGCGTGCGCGTCGTCGTCACGTCGAGCGGATGATCGAGGCCCCTGTCCAGCTTGCGCGCCGAGAAGCACTGGAAGTCCGTGCATTGGCGCCCGTCGACGTCGATGATCTGGATGTAGTCGCCCGCCTTGACGAAATAGGAGCTTGCCGTCGACGAACGGACCCGAAGATCGGCAATCGGATCGGCGAGCGGCTCGGGAAGCTCGAATGCCGCGGACGGCCGCGGACGCGCCCGCTGGACGCGAACGATGAGCGGCGTCGTGGTGTCGTGCGCGTCGACCCGCATCGGCCCGCCGGGCGCGGCGACGATCAGCGTGCCGTCGCGCTGGATCGTGAAGCGCTCCTCAGTGCCGGGCGGCGTCGACGGGCCGAAAATCCGGACGGCCCCGGCTCCCGCAAGGTCGAGGCCGCGCCGTTCGATCCGGGCGCGGAACAGCCGCAGGCTGTCGTCCCCGGCGAGCAACAGGGATTTCAGGCCCGCCGCATGGCCGGTGGCAGGAACGCCGAGCATGCCGGTATCGGCGCGCTTGTGGCGGTCGAAGGCGACGAGCTCGCATGGTTGGCCACCCTCGGCGTCGACCACCGTCACGCCGTCTCCCGCCTCCACCTCGATCAGGAGCGCGCCGGCGCCCGGCACGGTGTAGCGCTCCATCCCCGCCTGCGGCGACAGGCCGCCCGGCCGGATGATCGCACTCGGCCGCGGCGGTCCCCTGCGCACCTCGGGATAGCGCAGCTTCAGCATGACCGCTCCTTGCTTTCACGGACTTGCTTGCAAAGAAGATTATATCACCGGAAAGACTATCGAACCGACAGGCAGCCGGCAAGCAGGCCAAGCCGGGCTCGGCTCGCCGTGCGGAAAGCCGGACATCGCTGCGGAGCGCCGCAGCGCACCATGCTCAATCCGGGGCCTTGAGCCGGTCGATCTGCCGGCGCTCGCGCTTCGTCGGACGGCCGGCGCCGGGATCGCGCGCCGGCACCACCTCAAGGGCGGGCGGGCGCGCAACGGCCGGCGGCGATATGTCCTCGTAGAGGGTGCGCGCCTCCTCCGCCGGTCCCCGCCGCGTCCCCTCGGCCAGCACGCGGTAGACGAGGATGCGGTCGCCCCTGGCAATCGTCAGGACGTCGCCGGTTCGTACAGCGTCGGAGGCCTGGTCGGACTTGCGGCCGTTGATGCGGACATTGCCGCCGAGCACGAACTTGGCGGCGAGCGAGCGCGACTTGACCAGGCGCGCGAAGAACAGCCATTTGTCGATGCGCTGCCGGCGCTCGGCCATCTACTTCTTGAGCTGGTCGCGCAGCGCCGCAAGCTTGGCGAAGGGCGAATCCGGATCGAAGCGCACGGGACGGTCCTCGCGCGGCTTCTGCCGTGGGGCATCGCTCTTGCCGCCGCCCTTGTGGCGATCGCGTTCGCCACGGCCGTCCTGCCGCGGCTGGTCGCCGCGTCCGTTGCGATCCGCCCGTGCTTCGGCGTCCGGACGCGGGGGGCGCCCCTTGGACCGGTCGCGATCGAAGCGCGGCTTGCCGCCGTCGCGCGGCCGCGCCTCCGCGGCGGAGGCTTCGGCGGCAGCGCCTTCGGCAGGAGCATTGCCGGTCCGCGGACCGCGGCGGTCGCCGTCGCGCCGGTTGCCGCGTCCCTGCGCAGCCTGTCCGTCGCGATTGCGGTTGCCGTGCTGGTGTCGCGGTCGCGGCTCCGAACGGGCCGGACGCCACAGCAGGATCGGCTTGGGTTCTTCCGCAGGCGTCGCCGCAGCCTCGCTGGCTGTTTCCGGGGACGTTTCCGGTCTCGATTCGGCGGCTGCGCCAGCGCTCTCCGCCTCGCCGGCAACGTCGGCCGCGGCCGGCGCAACCGCCTCCGCGACGTCGATTTCCGTCACGTCCGCGCCAGCTTCGAGCGAATCGGCGGAAGCCGGAGCTTCCGAGCCTGCCGATTGCTCTTCGGTTGCAGCGTCGACCGCGACCTGTCCTTCCGCATCGCCGGGGGCGTGAACGGCCTCGCCGTGCGGCGCCTCGCTCTCCTCTGCGGCAGCGGGAAGCGCCTCCGTCGCGACGTCGCCGGCGTTCGAACCTGCCTCCAATTCCGCCGCGGCGGCGGCGGCCTTCGCAGCCTCGGCCGCCCGCCTGTCGGCTGCCGCCTTTTCCGCAGCCTCGCGCGCGGCCTGGTCGAGCGCCTCGAGCCGCGCCTTGACATCGCCGGCCGGCTTCGGTTCGCCGCGATAGCCGAGGCCTTTCAGGATCTCTTCGACATCGTCGCCGCCGGCACCGAGGATCGACATCATCGCCGGCGTGACGATGAAGGCGCTGCCGTCATAGCCGCCGTCCGGGCGGACGCCGCTGCCGGGCCGCCAGGCGAGCGCCGGGCGGATCAGGTCGGCCAGGCGCTCCAGAATGTCGACGCGCACGGCGCGGCGGCCGAGGATGCGGAACCCGGCCAGGCCGTAGAAGGCCTTGTCGAAGCTGGTGTTGACGACCAGCGAGGTGCGGCCGGCCGCCAGCGAATGGACGACGTCGCCGAAGCCGAGCTTGTCCTTGCCGTCGTTCCGAAGCGCCCACAGCAGCGTGACCAATCCGGCCGGCGCCGGCTTGAGCAGCGCCGGGATGAAGATGTGGTAGGCGCCGAAGCGCACGCCGAGGCGGCGCAGCGACGCCCGGCTCTCCTGGTCGAGCGACTTCATGTCGCTCGAAATGTCGCGCCGGTTGACGAGACCGAACTGCTCGACCAGCCGGAAGGCGATGCCGCGCGCGATTCCCGCCAACTGGTCGGCCTTGCCGAGATCGATCAGCGGCTTCAGCAGGGTCTCGATCTGGAACGCGACGTAGCGCTCCAGCCGCGCCGCCACCTTGTCGCGCGCCGGGCCGGCGAGCTGTTCGTCGGCGAGCAGGATGATGCGGGGCTTCAGCGCGTCCTCGGAGGCCGCCAGCGTCGCCACCGGTGCGCCGATCCAGCGGAGGATGCCGTCCGATGCCAGCGCGATATCGTGATTGGCGCAGGCCGACAGTTTCTCGGCGCGGCTTTCATATTCCGCCGACAGCGCCTTCTGCGCCGCCGCGCGCACCGCCTTGCCATCCTCGCCGCCGGCGCTCTGGTCGGCGGTGAAGCGGAATCCCTGCAGGTCGCCGACATGGTGGCCTTCGACCATGACGGTTCCGGACGGATCGATTTCGGCTTCGAGCATCGTATTTTCTCTAAGGCGACGCATGAGGACGGAAGTCCTGCGATCAACGAACCGTTTCGTCAACCGTTCATGCAGCGCATCCGACAATCTGTCTTCGATCTCGCGCGTTTTTTCCTGCCAGTGGCGCGGATCACGCAGCCAGCCAGGCCGATTGGAAACGTAGGTCCAGGTGCGGATCTGCGCGATGCGGTTGGAAAGCGTATCGATTTCGCCTTCGGTGGAATCGGCCCGGCGCACCTGTTCGGCCAGGTAGTCCTCATCGACATGGCCGCGGCGCGCCAGGTCGAAGTAGAGGGACGCGACGAGTTCGGAGTGCTGCGCCGGCGCGATGCGGCGGTAGTCCGGCAGCGAGCAGACGTCCCACAGAAGTTCGACGCGCGAGCGGCTCGTCGCCAGATCGCGCACCTCCGGATCGCGCGCCAACTGCTCCAGCGACTGGGCGTCGACGGCGGGAAGCGCCCGTGTGAGCCCCTCGATCGGCGCCGGCATCTCGATCGACCGGCGCAGTGCGTCGAGGTTGGAGAAGTCGAACTGGCCGGTGCGCCACTGCAGCACCTTGACCGGGTCGAAATCATGGCCCTCGATCCGCTCGACCAGCTCGTCGTCGAGCGGATCCACCTGCCCGGTCACGCCGAACGTGCCGTCGCGCACGTGACGCCCGGCCCGCCCGGCGATCTGCCCGAGCTCGGCCGCCGTCAGAGCGCGATACTGGAAGCCGTCGAACTTGCGGTTCTGCGCGAAGGCGACATGGTCGAGATCGAGGTTCAGACCCATGCCGATCGCGTCGGTCGCCACCAGATAGTCGACGTCGCCGGACTGGTAGAGCGCCACCTGGGCGTTGCGGGTGCGCGGGCTGAGCGCCCCGAGCACCACGGCGACGCCGCCGCGCTGCCGGCGGATCAGCTCGCCGATGGCATAGACCTCGTCGGCCGAGAAGGCGACGACCGCCGAGCGGCGCGGCAGCCGGGTGATCTTCTTCGATCCGGAATAGGCGAGATGCGACAGCCGCGGCCGCGTCACCACCGAGACGCCGCGCAGCAGCCGCTCGAGGATGCCGCGCATGGTGGCAGCCCCCAAAAGCAGCGTCTCCTGGCGCCCGCGCAGATGCAGGATGCGGTCGGTGAAGATATGGCCGCGCTCCAGGTCGCCGGCGAGCTGGATCTCGTCGATCGCCACGAAGGCGACGTCGGTCTGGCGCGGCAGGGCCTCGACCGTGCAGACCGAATAGCGTGCGCCGGGCGGCAGGATCTTCTCCTCGCCGGTGACCAGCGCGACTTTCGAAGCACCCACCTTCTCGCAGACGCGGCCATAGACCTCGCGCGCCAGCAGACGCAGCGGCAGGCCGATCATGCCGCTCTCGTGCGCCACCATGCGCTCGATGGCGAGGTGGGTCTTGCCCGTGTTGGTCGGGCCGAGCACGGCGGTCACGTCGCGACCCGAGAGGATCAGCGGTTCACTCTTGAATATGTGGGAGTTCATCGGCTGGCGGACGGCCTTTCGGCTGGGCTGGATGTCGCGGGCTCATGTCGGCCCGCCTCGACAGCCTTCCGGAGACCTGCCGTCGCCTGAAGAGATAGGCATTTCGCGCCCCGAACGGAAGGGCATTCTTGTCACCGGCGATGGAAGGCAGCGCGTACCCCGCGTCTCTGCGCAACGGCGCGCGCGGCGCTGCTGCAAATCCTCCGGCGCGCTGATATATGTGGCTGCCGGCGCGCCATAGCCATGTGCCGCGGCATCAAGGAGGGACATCATGAAACGATTGGCTGCGGAATTTCTGGGGACGTTCTGGCTGGTATTCGGAGGGTGCGGCAGCGCGGTGCTGGCCGCCGCCTTTCCCGAACTGGGAATCGGATTTGTGGGTGTCGCATTCGCGTTCGGACTGACCGTGCTGACGATGGCCTATGCCGTGGGCGGCGTCTCGGGCGGGCACTTCAATCCCGCCGTCTCCGTCGGCATGTTCGTCGGCGGGCGCCTGGATGCCAAGGATCTCATTCCCTACATCGTCGCCCAGGTCATCGGCGCGATCGCAGCCTCCGCCGTGCTTTACGTGATCGTCAGCGGCAAGGCGGATTTCGCCGGCATCGGCGGCTTCGCCACCAACGGTTATGGCGAGCAGTCGCCCGGCAAGTTCGGCCTGTCCTCGGCTCTGGTCATCGAGGTCGTGCTGACCTTCTTCTTCCTGATGATCATCCTCGGCTCGACCCACGGCCGCGTTCCGGTAGGCTTCGCACCGATCGCCATCGGCCTGGCGCTGACGGTGATCCATCTGATCTCGATCCCGGTCACCAACACCTCGGTCAACCCGGCGCGCTCGACCGGCCCGGCGCTGTTCGTGGGCGGCGCGGCGCTTTCGCAGCTCTGGCTGTTCTGGATAGCGCCGATCGTCGGCGCGGCAATCGCCGGTTTCGCGCACAAGTCGCTTTTCGAGAACGATTGACCTGCTGAAAATCAGCCGGCGCGAAACCGCGGCCTGTCGCGGTTTCGCGCCGGCTCGGTCGCTCAGCCCTGTTCCGGCCATGGCCAGACGGCAAAGTCCTCGCCGTCGCCGCCGATTCTGGTCGCCTCGTTGACGACCACCGTCGTCACCACCGCTTCGGCATGAAGCTGATAGCCGACCGAGGTGACCTGGAGCCATCTCGGGGCCTGCCCCGGGGGCGACGCCAGCACCTTGCTGCCTACCGCGAAGCCTTGCGGCCCCGAATCGCTTTCATAGGCATAGAAGGGTCGCTGACCCGGCGCCTGGGCAAAGCCGACGATATGTTTCAAACGCTTCTCTCCTTCGTGCGGACTGTCTGGCAGAGGCCAAACGTCGCGTGCGACGGAAGCGTTCCGGATCGCGTCAGGCGAAATACTGCCCGCCATTCGCCGAGATGGTCGAGCCGGTGATGAAGCCGGCATCGTCGGAGGCGAGGAACACCACGCAGCGCGCGATCTCCTCCGGCTCGCCGAGACGTCCGACCGGGATCTGCGGGATGATGCGCTCGGCGAGCACCTTTTCGTCGATCGCCCGCACCATCTCGGTGCCGATATAGCCGGGGCAGATGACGTTGACCGTGATGCCCGCGCGGGCTCCCTCCTGGGCGAGGGCTTTCGTGAAGCCGATGTCGCCGGCCTTGGAGGCGGAGTAGTTCGCCTGCCCGGCCTGACCCTTCTGGCCGTTGATGGATGAAATCGTCACCACCCGGCCGAACTTGCGGTCGCGCATGCCGCTCCACAGCGGATGCGTCATGTTGAACGCGCCGTTGAGGTTGGTGTCGATGACCTCCTTCCACTGCTGCGGCGTCATCTTGTGGAACATGGCGTCACGGGTGATGCCGGCATTGTTGACCAGCACGTCGACCGGCCCGAGATCGGCCTCGACCGCCTTGATGCCGGCGACGCAGGCATCGTAGTCGGCGACCGACCATTTGTAGGTCTTGATCCCGGTCTCGTCGGAGAATTTCTTCGCCGCCTCGTCGTTGCCGGCATAGTTCGCCGCGACCTTGTATCCCGCCGCCTTCAGCGCGACCGAGATGGCCGCGCCGATGCCGCGCGATCCGCCGGTGACGAGTGCTGTCCGTGCCATGCTAGGTCTCCTCCCTTTGGCCGGAGAAGCAAATAGCGGGTAGCGAACAGCGAATGGGACCTGCCCCCGGCGCTTTTCGCCCGTCCTCCCCCTATTCGCTACTCCCTATTCGCTATTCACTTTTTTCTCACATCGCCTCGACGCACATGGCGACGCCCATGCCGCCGCCGATGCACAGCGTCGCCAGGCCCTTCTTGGCGCCGCGGCGACGCATCTCGTAGACCAGCGTGTTGAAGACGCGCGCCCCCGAGGCGCCGATCGGGTGGCCTATGGCGATCGCGCCGCCATTGACGTTGACGATGTCCGGGTTCCAGCCCATGTCCTTGTTGACCGCGCAGGCCTGCGCC
>JAHBYY010000113.1 GCA_019635715.1 Rhizobiaceae bacterium
ACCGGCGGCGCGACGCCGGCCTCGTTCGAACCGTCGATCGACTATGTCGTCACCAAGATCCCGCGCTTCGCCTTCGAGAAATTTCCCGGCGCCGAGCCCACCCTGACGACGGCCATGAAGTCGGTCGGCGAGGCCATGGCCATTGGCCGCACCTTCCAGGAATCCCTCCAGAAGGCTCTGCGTTCCCTTGAAACCGGCCTCACCGGCCTCGACGAGATCGAGATCCCCGGCCTGGGCCAGGGCGACGACCGCAATGCCATCAAGGCCGCTCTCGGCACCCCGACGCCGGACCGGCTGCTGATCGTGGCACAGGCGCTGCGCATGGGCACCTCGACGGAAGAGGTGCATGCCATGTGCGCCATCGATCCGTGGTTCCTCGAGCAGATCGAGGGCATCGTGGCGATGGAGGCCCGCATCCGCGAGCACGGCCTGCCCGACGACGCCGACAATCTGCGCATGCTCAAATCCTTGGGCTTCTCCGACCAGCGGCTGGCCTCGCTCGTCCGCCGCGAGGCCGACGAGGTGGCAGCACTTCGCAGAAAACTCGGCGTCCGCCCGGTCTACAAGCGCATCGACACCTGCGCGGCCGAATTCGCCTCGCCGACGCCCTACATGTATTCGACCTACGAGGTGCCCTTCGCCGGCGCGCCGCGCTCCGAGGCCCAGGTCTCAGCCGCAAGAAGGTCGTCATCCTCGGCGGCGGCCCGAACCGCATCGGCCAGGGCATCGAGTTCGACTATTGCTGCTGCCACGCCGCCTTCGCGCTGCGCGAGGCGGGCTACGAGTCCATCATGGTCAACTGCAATCCGGAGACCGTGTCGACCGACTACGACACGTCCGACCGGCTCTATTTCGAGCCGCTGACGGCCGAGGACGTGCTGGAGATCCTGCATGCCGAGCAGGAAGCCGGCACCTTGCACGGCGTCATCGTCCAGTTCGGCGGCCAGACGCCGCTGAAGCTTGCGGAAGCGCTCGAAAAGGCCGGCATCCCGATCCTCGGCACCTCGCCCGACGCGATCGACCTCGCGGAAGACCGCGACCGCTTCAAGAAGCTGCTCGACCGGCTCGACCTGCGCCAGCCCAGGAACGGCATCGCCTGGTCGGTCGAGCAGGCGCGCACCGTGGCTGGCGAGCTCGGCTTCCCGCTGGTCGTGCGCCCCTCCTATGTGCTCGGCGGCCGCGCCATGCAGATCATCCACGACGAGGGGATGCTGCAGACCTACCTGCTCGACACGGTGCCCGGCCTCGTGCCGGAGGACATCAAGCAGAAATACCCCAACGACAAGACCGGCCAGATCAACACGCTGCTCGGCAAGAACCCGCTGCTGTTCGACACCTACCTGACCGACGCCATCGAGGTCGACGTCGACGCGCTCTGCGACGGCTCGGCCGTCTACGTCTCCGGCATCATGGAGCACATCGAGGAGGCCGGCATCCATTCGGGCGACAGCGCCTGCTCGCTGCCGGTCCACTCGCTGTCCTCGTCGCTGGTCGACGAGCTGGAGCGCCAGACGGCGGCGCTCGCCAGGGCGCTGAAGGTCGGCGGGCTGATGAACGTGCAATACGCGGTCAAGGACGGCACGATCTATGTGCTGGAGGTCAATCCGCGCGCCAGCCGCACCGTGCCCTTCGTCGCCAAGACCGTGGGCAAGCCGATCGCCAAGATCGCGGCGCGCATCATGGCGGGCGAGGGGCTCGACGCCGCCTTCGCGCATTACGGCGAGAAGCCCGATGCCCGCAATCCCGGCCACATCGCGGTCAAGGAAGCCGTCTTCCCCTTCGCGCGCTTCCCCGGCGTCGACATCCTGCTCGGGCCGGAGATGAAGTCGACCGGCGAGGTGATGGGGCTGGACCGCGACTTCGCCATGGCCTTCGCCAAGAGCCAGCTCGGGGCCAACATCGATCTGCCGCGTGCCGGCACCCTGTTCGTCTCGGTGCGCGACGAGGACAAGGCCGGCGTGCTGCCGGCGGTGAAGCGGCTGGCCGGGCTCGGCTTCAAGGTGCTCGCCACCAGCGGGACCGCCCGCTATCTGCGCGAGCACGGCGTCGAGGCGGAAAAGATCAACAAGGTGCTGGAAGGCCGCCCGCATATCGAGGACGCCATCCGCAACCGCCAGGTGCAGATCGTCTTCAACACCACCGACGGCCAGAAGGCGCTGTCCGACTCCAAATCGCTGCGCCGCGCCACGCTGATGCAGAAGGTGCCGTACTACACGACGCTCGCCGGTGCGGCCGCCGTTGCCGAAGCCATCGCGGCGCTCAAGGCGGGGAGTTTGGAGGTCCGGCCGTTGCAGAGCTACTTCGAAGGCGCGAGCGCGGCATAGACGCTGCCAATCTCCCCACCTGAGGGGGAGATGGCCGGCAGGCCAGAGGGGGGCGCTGTCCCGCCAAACCTCTCAAGAGTGTCGCCGAGCCCTTATCGCGATCGAGCCTCTGGCTCGATCATCGGCTGAGAAGGCCGGGACGCTGCGGCGAGGCGGGGACCCGGCTGGATGGCTGTCGAAGTGTTCCTCGTACCGGACGAGTTGCTTCACGCCGTAACGCGCGGTGAAGCGCGAGCTGGTTCCGGATTTATGCTTGGGAATGCGGCGGGCGAGGTCATTGGTCACGCCGATATAGATCGTGCCGCCCTTCTGGCTCGCGGTCATGTAGACATAGCCGGTCATCTACCGAGCATGATGGCGATGCCGGTCATGGCGCAAGTGCATCGCCGTAGTTCTGTCTCTATCGGAGGCGTGTCCGCCGAACGTCCGATGACGGCGCATCTCTTCCTTTCGTCATCCTAGGGCAAGCGCAGCGCAGCGAAGCGCGACCCTAGGATCCATGCCTGAACGACGACGGCCGCGTGCGGCGGCGGGCGAGGGGGCGGTTCTGCACCGTTGCCTCTTTCACCGCCGTTCCGGCATGGATCCTCGGGTCTGCGCGACGGCCTTCGGCCTGCTCCGCCCGAGGATGACGAAGCGGAGGGGATGTGCCTCGCCTTCTCTCGCCAGGGGAGAAGGAAGTGCGCCAATCCCGAAAATCTATCCCCCTCCCTCCCGACCCCTTCCATACTCCGTCCCAGCAGTCTGCTTGCGGGAACGGGTGTGCACAACCGAGCATCCAGGCAGAGGCGGCGCCGGAAGAAGAACCCCGCAACGGTGAACGGGGCCTTCCGGCCCGGTGCGGCAAGCCGCCGGCGCGACCGGCGGCCTCTGCCGCGTCGGGATAAGACGCCGGCGACGTGAGGCGAAGCGTCACTTTTTAAGAACCCTTTCGGCGCAACGCCTCGCGTCGTCTCCCGCATCCCATGACCCGGCCGAGGAGGCGCGGGATCGCCAACTCACGCCCGGAGGCAACCATGCAGGATGAAAAGACGACCGACGACGGCAAGATCGACAGCCAGGAGATGGAGGCGTTCGAGCGCCTCCTGCACACGGCGCGCCAGTGCTCCGCCGTGCTGTGGGGCGAGCGCGAGGAGCGCGATCCCGACGCCGATTCGCTGCGCTCCATGCTGACGCGCACGGCGATGATCTACTTCCTCTGCCGCATCGATCCGCAGGACGTCCGCACCTTCCTGTTTACCGACGACGGGGCGCTCCGTGTCCCCCATGGCAGGATGCCGAAGCGCATCAAGGCGGGCCGGAGTGTCCTGGCCGAGATGTTCGGGCTGGATGGACCCGGCGGCAGCACGCACTGAAGGACTCCGCTCCTGTGCGCCCTGTACCCGGCGGCAACCGATCCGGCCCGGCGCGCCGGGAGGCGGCGACGTCCGGCAATCGCGCGATGCTCGCGGCATGCAGAATCGGGCGCCGGGAAAATAAAACCGGCGTGTCCTTGCTATTTCAGGCGAGAGCCCCTAGATATGTCCCATCGGTCTTGCCTGTTGAACTTTGTACCGGCGCAGAATTTGCGCCACATGCGATCTTCCCCTTCAAAATCGATGCACCCGAAGTCGCGCCTCATCCTGTGGCGCGAGCGGACAAATCTTGTCGATCGAAAGGAATCGCCATGAACACTGGAACCGTCAAGTTCTTCAACGCAACCAAGGGCTTCGGCTTCATCGCTCCGGAAACCGGCGGTGCGGACGTTTTCGTCCACATCTCGGCTGTCGAGCGGGCCGGCATGCGCACCATCGTCGAGGGCCAGAAGCTGTCCTTCGACGTGGTCAAGGACAACCGCTCGGGCAAGAGCGCCGCGGAGAACCTGCGGGCGGCCTGACGCGGAGACCATCGCGGTCCGGCAACCACGGATGTACTGGCGCCAGTCGCCGCGATGACAGGAGAAGGTCGGGGCAGCCCGGCCTTTTTTGTTTTGAAAGGAGCCGCCATGTCCAAGCAAACCGAACTGCCGAACGGCATTTTCGCGCCGCGTCCGAACCGCCAGGAATCGAAGGCCGACGCCACGACGATGGTCGCCCGCTCGATCCTGCAGGCCGAGACGAAGGCGCGCGATGCCAAGACGGCCAAGCTCCGGGCGCTCAGGCTGGCGCAGGAGGCCGAGGCTGCCGAGGCGCCGGCCAAGAAGCCGAAGGGGGCTGGGAAGACGGCCAGGAAGTAGCCGCCGACGGCCGGCGGGGTGACGCGGCGCAACCCAGGCGCCTCTTGCAGTCGGCGGCAATCCTCGCCAAAACCGGTGCGACACAGGGAGGATGCGCCATGTCGCTCAAGGGAAAGACGCTGTTCATCTCCGGCGGATCGCGCGGCATCGGGCTTGCCATCGCGCTGAGGGCGGCCCGCGACGGCGCCAACGTCACCATCGCCGCCAAGACGGCCGCGCCGCATCCCAAATTGCCGGGGACGATCCACACCGCCGCCGCCGAGATCGAGGCGGCCGGCGGCCGGGCGCTGCCGGTGCTCTGCGACATCCGCGAGGAGGAGCAGGTGGCGGCGGCGGTCGCCAGGACCGTCGAGGCCTTCGGCGGCATCGACATCTGCGTCAACAATGCCAGCGCCATCCAGCTCACCGGCACGCTGGAAACCGACATGAAGCGCTACGATCTGATGCACACGATCAACACGCGCGGCACGTTCCTGGTATCGAAGCTGTGCATCCCGCATCTGCGCAAGGCGCCGAATCCGCATATCCTCAATCTCGCCCCGCCGCTCGACATGGCGGCGAAGTGGTTCAAGGGCCACGTCGCTTACACGATGGCGAAGTTCGGCATGTCGATGTGCACGCTCGGCATGAGCGCCGAGTTCGCGCGCGACGGGATCGCGGTCAACTCGCTGTGGCCGCTCACCGCCATCGACACGGCGGCGGTGCGCAACCTGCTCGGCGGCGACACCGTCGCCGCGATGAGCCGCTCGCCGGAGATCGTCGCGGATGCGGCCCATGCGATCTTCAACCGGCCGTCGCGCCAGACGACCGGCAACTTCTTCATCGACGAGGAGGTGCTGCGCGCCGAGGGCGTCACCGACTTCTCGCACTATGCGCCCGGAGCAAAGGGGGCGCTGGCGGGCGATTTCTTCGTGCCGGACGCGGTGTTCGAGCGCCTGCCGACCAAGGTCGCCCGGACCTTCGGCTGAGCCTGCCTCAGATCTGCGGGCCGTCCTCCGGCGAGGGCTTCTTCTTGCCGGAGAGCTTGTCGATATAGGCCAGCAGCAGCGCCGACAGCACGAAGGCCATGTGCATGATGGTCAGCCACATCAACTGCACCGAGGTGTAGCTCGCGGCGTTGAGGAACACCTGCAGCAGGTGGATCGACGAGATCGCCACGATGGTCGACGCCACCTTGATCTTCAGCGAGCCGACGTCGATCGTGCCCAGCCAGTGGACCTCGCCCTCGTGCTCGCTGTCGAAGCGGCCGACGAAATTCTCGTAGCCGGAAATGATGACCATGACGACGAGGCTGGCCACCAGCGCCGCGTCGATCAGCCCCAGCATCTTCAGGATGGTTTCGGTGTCCTCGAGCACGAACACCTTGGTGATGAATTCGTAGAGCTTCTTGGCGAACGACACGGCATAGACCGCGAGCGCCAGGCCCAGCCCCATGTAGAAGACCACGAGCAGCCAGCGCGATGCGAGGATGATGGATTCGACCGCCAGTTCGAGGCGCTTCATGCAGACAGGTCCCTACGGATGTTGCGCCCTATCTGGTCGGCGCGGACGCGTTTGGCAAGATGCGACCTTGCCGGCCGAGGCGCAAAAAAATGCCCGGTCGGGCGATCGTGCCGACCGGGCGAGGGGCCATGTCCCGCCGGAGCGGGACGGGGCAGGGAACTCTACTTCGCCTGCGCCACCGGCGCGACCAGCGGCGTGATGCGGCGGATGGCGACGCGTCTGTTCTCGCGCTCGGGTGCCTGTGTGCGCACCTTCAGATACTGCTCGCCGTAACCCTGCGTAGCGAGATTTTCCGGCGGAATTGCGAACACGTTGGTGAGCGCGTCGGCGACCGCCTCGGCGCGCCGGTCCGACAAAGCGAGGTTGGCGAGGTCGGACCCGACGGCGTCGGTGTGGCCTTCGATCAGGAAGGTCTCTGCCGGATTGCGGGCCAGCAGCTTCTCCATCGCCTCGGCGACCGACTGCAGCCGTGCCACCTGGTCCTCGGCGATCGAGGCCGAACCGAACTCGAAGGTCAGCGTGTCGAGATCGACGCGCCGTGTCTTGTCGCGGATGCGGGCCGAGCGCTTCACCTCGTCGACCGAATAGAGGCGCTCGACGCGCTCGACCGGCGGCTTTTCGAGGAATTCGTAGTAGGCCTCCGGGTCGCTTCCACGCTCGCCGTCGAAAATGTACTCGTCGCGCGGGATATTCACCCGCATCGGCGGCAGGTCGAGCCCGGGATCGCGCCATTCGCGCACGCGGTCGTAGTTGTCCTCCTCGACATAGACGAGCACGTACTCCCTGCCGTCCTCGGTGATGCGCGAGCGGCGGATGATGTCGCCATAGCGGTTGCGCACGGTGATCACCTGGCTGCCGTCGGGCCGCACGATGGTCTCGCGGGTCCGGCCGCGCGGCAGGTCCTCGTAGTAGACCTCGCGTGCGCCGCGCGACATGCGGGGCCGGTCGTTGCTTTCGACGATCACCTGGTTGTTGAACTCGATGATCAGGCGGTCGCCGATCTCGCGCAGCACTTCCGAGCCCTCGGGCCGCTCGCGGCGACGGGGTTCGTCGGGATCGCGACGGTCCTCGCGGCGCTTGCCCTGCTCTTCGGTGACGGGACGGATCTCGGCCGGCTGTGCCGCCTGCTGGGCCGCTTCGTCGCTGGCCGGCGGCGGGCCGGAGGGGACGGCCGGCTCCGGCTGCGCGGCCTGATCAGGCTGCGCCGGCTGTCCGTCCTGCTGCTGGTTCTGGTCGCGGCGCGGCGGGCGCTGCTCCTTGGCGCTGTCGAAGAGCGGGGCCTCCGCGCCGTCGTTCGGCGCTTCGGTCTGCGCCGGCGCAGGCTCGGCCGGCGGCTGTTGCGCCTCCGCCGGTGCCGGCTGCTCGCCCGTCGGCGCGGTTGCGTCGGCCGGAGGCTGAGCCTCCTGTTGCGCGGGTGCGGCCTCGGCCGGCGGTTGCTCGACGGGTGCTACCTTCTCCTGTTCGGCGGCCTGCTTCTTGGGGCGCTTCCTGGGCTTCTGCTCCGGTTCGGCGGGCGCGGCCTCTTCGACAGGCGCAGGCGCGGCCTCCTCCTGCATGGCTGGCGCGGCTTCCTCGACGGGCGCGGGTGCTGCCTCCTCGGCCGGCGCCGGCGGCACAGCCTCCTCCGGCTCGGCGGCCTGCTTCTTCGGACGCTTCCTGGGCTTCTGCTCGGGCTCGGCGGGCGCAGCCTCTTCGACAGGCGCAGGCGCGGCCTCCTCGGCCGCCGCCGGCGGCGCGACCTCCTCCTGTTCGGCGGCCTGCTTCTTCGGACGCTTCCCGGGCTTCTGTTCCGGCTCGGCGGGCGCGGCCTCCTCGGCGGGCGGGGGCGCGACCTCCTCCTGTTCGGCGGCCTGCTCCGCCGCCTGAGGCTCCGGCTGGGCCTGCTCTTCGACGGCGGCGGGCTGCTCCTGCGGCGGCGCGGCCTCCTCGATCAGCGGCACGGCTTCCTCCGGCGGCGGCGCCTCGCCGTTCTGCTGCGCCAGGATGATCGTGCCGGCGGCGGCAGGCCGCGGCCCGGCGGGTTTCGCGACGGGGCCGTAAACGGCAAAAGCCGGTGCCGCGCCGACCAGGATCCCCAGGGCGGTGCCGGCCAGAAGCCGGTTGAAATTCATCATGGTGTCGTCCTCATTCTCGGTCCCAACGGTGCCTCAATTGAGCGGAGCCGGGTTTGTTCCTTGTCCGCGGCGATACATCTGCTTGCCGGCCGCCCCGGCGGCGCAAGTGCCTTGACCTTGCCACGGCGAGGCGCCACACCGCGCCGATGAGCGAACCGTTCTGGAAGACCAAGACATTGGAGGCGATGACCGGCGCCGAGTGGGAGTCGCTCTGCGACGGCTGCGGCAAATGCTGCCTGTCCAAGCTGGAGGACGAGGACACCGCCGAGATCTACTGGACCACGGTCGCCTGCCGCCTGCTCGACGAAACCTCCTGCCGGTGCTCCGACTACCGGAACCGCAGGGCGCATGTGCCCGATTGCGTGCAGCTCACGCCGCAAAGCGTGTCGACGCTCGACTGGCTGCCGGCGACCTGCGGCTATCGCCTGGTGGCGCGCGGTGAGGATCTGTACTGGTGGCATCCGCTGGTTTCCGGCAGTCCCGAGACGGTCCACCAGGCCGGTATCTCGATCCGTGGCCGCGTGACGGCGTTCGACGATGAGATGGGGGATGACGAGGATTATTTCGATCACCTGGTGGAAGAACAGCCCTGAGTTGACGCCGTTGTAGGAGCGCGGGGCTGAACGCAAGCTGAACGGGAGATTCCGATACCGTTCACCTGTCCCGGCGCATTCTCGTGCCAACGCCTCGGGGATACGGTTCGCCAGGCAGTGAAGGAGACTGAGATGTTCGACATTGTTAAGAAGGCGCTGCTGCCGGTCGTCGCCGGCGTCATGACCCTGGGCGGCGCAGGCATGGCCGGCGCGCAGGGCGTCTATCTCGATTTCGACGGCCGCGACGGCCCGCGCATCGGCATCTACGATGCCGGCCCGAGCCAGAGCGGCCAAACCTACCGGCGCCATGATCGCGATCGCTGGGAGCGGGATCGCTGGCCGCGCGATCGCTGGGACCGTGACCGCCGGGATCGCGACGGCTGGGATCGCCCGCGCCGCGACTGCTCTCCGCAGCGCGCGGTGGACAAGGCGGAGCGCATGGGCCTGCGCCGGGCCCGGGTGGTCGGTGTCGGACGCCGCTCCATCGACGTCATGGGCCGCGACCGCGGAGAGCGCGTGATCATCACCTTCGCCCGCGCCCCCAACTGCCCCGTCATCCGCTGACCTATCGTCCGCGGGGGTGAACCACGGCGGCCGGCTTGCCGCGAAGCCGGCCGCCTTCATTTTGTCCAGGGTCAGCGCAGCTCGAAGGTGACGGTGACCTGGACCCTGTAGGCATTCTCGCCGGCGGCGATCGGCACGGCATCGGCGGCGCGGGCATAGGCCTTCTCGGCGATCGGCATCGGCGATACCGAGACGTTCTGGTCGTTGATCTCGAGGACCCGTCCGAGCGTCACGCCGGCGGCCTCGCTCAGCGTGCGGGCCTTGGCGACGGCATCCTCGACCGCCTTCCTGCGCGCCTCGGTCAGCGCCTTCGACGGATCGTCGTTGGTGAAGCTGATCCCGGTGTTCTGGTTGACGCCGAGCGTCACCGCCTTGTCGATCACCTCGCCGGTCTTTTCGATGTCGCGCAGCCGCACCGACAGCGTGTTGGCGACCTGATAGCCGGCCAGCGCCGCCTCCTGCGTGCCGTCGGGCTTGTTGGTGTAGGTGTAGCGCGGGCTGATCTGCAGCCCGGCCGTCTGCAGGTCGCGATCGGCGACGCCCGAGGCCTTCATGGCGGCGATGACGGCCGCCATGGCGGCGTTGGCGCCGTCCAGCGCCTCGCGCGCGGTGGCCGCTTCGCGCATGACGCCGAGCGACAGCAGCGCCATGTCCGGCGCGACGGCGCTTTCGCCTTCGCCGACCACGACGATGCGCGGCGGCTGCGGTGCCTGCTGGGCGAAGGCCGTGGTGGCGGATGCCGCGAGGCAGGCCGCGAGGGCGAGAGGGAGGAGGCGTGGCGACATTCTGGTCTCCGGAATGTGTGCTGACTGAGCCTGCCGGTTAGGCATCAAATGCGGGGGGATTGCGGCGGCGGCGCCGCTTTCGAGCGGCGGCCTTCCAAGACTTGTGCGGGGCGCCGGAACCGACTAAGCAGCGCCTCGTGGGGCCTGTAGCTCAATGGTTAGAGCCGGCGGCTCATAACCGCTTGGTTGGGGGTTCGAGTCCCTCCGGGCCCACCAATTCCAAAAAACACAATAAAATCAATGACTTAGACGAATGCATGGGACTCGAACCGGAGTCCCGAACTGTTGTTTTTATGCTATTGCTGCCGTGTCGAAAGACAAGCAGAATCAATATGTTGACGGGACTGGTGGGCGCCTCCAACTCCCAAAAATCCCCCGAATCCCACTGAAAAGCACCGCTCGAATTTGGGGGTGGATTCGGGGGTATCGAAAATTCGAGTCCCACCGGATACCCCCAGTTCGAGTCCCACCAACCTTGCGAGTAGGCTGCGCTGTCGGCGGACGAGGGTGGTCAATCGACGGCAAGACCCCTCGTGGCCTCTCCATGTCGACAGGTCGTCTGACTGGTGCTGATCAGAAGTGCTGAGCCACCTCGGGCTTGGCTTTTAACGCATGCTCCAGAACGGCGAGCGACTGACTAAGCAGCGTATCGCTTCTCTCCGATCCATGGATTTCGGTGTACTGGCCGTTCCGTTCGTCACGGTATTTGCCGCCGTGAAGCAGGTTGTTCCGAGCGCGGCGAATTGCCAAAAAGAGATCGGCACTGCCGTTCACTGCCCCCATGTCACGCCAACCGAGCGACCCGTCCGCTTGCCTAATTTGTTTCTTCGGCGGCTCGCCAATTAGAACCGAGGCAATGTCTTTGGCCTTAACGTCTGTGAAAAAGTCGGTACCCAAATCCTTTGCGAGTTTGTCCCAATCGGGGTCGACGCCGAGTTCGTTTCCTCGGGCATAAGTTCCTGATCGCTTTAGTGCGCATTCAAATCGAGAGAAAACGACGAAAAAGTCCACAGCCAGTTTCGGCAGTTTTCCGTGCAATGCCTGATCTGCGATCACCACGTGTTTTCCCCCAACGTGCTTCCATCGTGAATTGATATTCGTTTCTGCTGCTCAAAGAAATCTGCGGGAACAGATCATTTCCGTCGCGTCAATCTGACTCAAAATCGTCCAAACATGTCCCAGAACATCCCGAAATTCTGGGGGTATCAGCGGGGGTGCTTCTCTCCGAGCTTTCGATCTAACAATTTGAATTTAAAACATTAATCGGAAGATTTCGGATCATGCCGGG
>JAHBYY010000114.1 GCA_019635715.1 Rhizobiaceae bacterium
TCGGGCCGCACACCGGTGGCAGGTTGCAACCCCTCTAGGATAGCGCCATTTGCGACGCCCCCAGCCGGACCGGGGCCCGCGCCGCCGTGCTCACTGCCGGAACTTGCTGGTGATCGGGTAGCGCCAGTCCTTGCCGAAGCTGCGGTGCGTCACCCGGATGCCGATCGGCGCCTGGCGTCGCTTGTACTCGTTGATCTTGATCAACCGGGTCACGCGTTCGACATCGGCCGCCGCGATGCCGCTGGCCACGATGGAGGCGATGGATTCGTCGTTCTCCATGTAGCGCTCGATGATCGTGTCCAGGATGTCGTACGGCGGCAGGCTGTCCTGGTCGGTCTGCTCGGGACGCAGTTCGGCACTGGGAGGCCGGGTGATGATGCGCTCGGGAATCGGCGCCGCGCCGGTGCCGTAGGGGTCGTGCCGGTTGCGCCAGTGCGCCAGTCGGTAGACCGTGGTCTTGGCCAGGTCCTTGATGACGGCAAAACCTCCGGCCATGTCGCCGTACAGCGTGCAATATCCGGTCGCCAGCTCGCTCTTGTTGCCGGTCGTCAGCACCATGGCGCCGAACTTGTTGGAGATGGCCATTACGATGACGCCGCGCGCGCGGCTCTGGATGTTCTCCTCCGTGATGTCCGGCTGCCTGTCTGAAAACATCGGCGCAAGGGCGTCCGCAAAGCCGGCCACGGCGGGCTCGATGGGCACCGTGTCGAGCCTGATGCCCAGCGCCTCGGCGCAGGCGGTGGCATCGGCGATGCTCTGATTGGACGTGTAGCGGTAAGGCATCATGATCGCGTGCACGCGGTCTGGCCCCAGCGCGTCGACGGCCATGGCAGCGACGAGGGCGCTGTCGATGCCGCCCGAGAGGCCAAGCACCACGCCGGTGAAGCGGTTCTTGTCGACGTAATCGCGCAGGCCGAGCACGCAGGCGTGATAAGCGGCCGCGCCACCTTCCGTCAGGCGGTGCACGGTACCTTTTGCGCACGACCAGCCGTCGCCCGTCTTGGTCCAATCGGTGAAGGCGATGTGCTCTTCCCAGGCCGGAAGCTGGGCCGCAAGTGCGCGGTCGGCATTGAGCACAAACGAGGCGCCGTCGAACACCAACTCGTCCTGACCGCCGACCTGATTGACGTAAAGCAATGGCAGGCCGGACTCGACGACGCGCGAGACGGCGACATTCAGGCGCTCGTCGACAACGCCGCGCCGATACGGCGAGCCGTTCGGCACCAGCAGGATCTCAGCGCCGCTCTCGGCGAGCGTCTCGCAGACGCCGAGTTCGCCCCAGATGTCCTCGCAGATCGGGATGCCGAGCCGAACGCCGCGGAAATTCACCGGACCCGGCAGCTCCGGCCCGGCCTGGAACACCCGCTTCTCGTCGAATTCGCCGTAGTTGGGCAGGTCTATCTTGAAGCGCTCGGCGATCACCTTGCCGCCATCCGCGACGACGATCGCGTTGTGCGTACCCGACTTGCGCTTCAGCGGCGTGCCGATGATAACGCCGGGCCCGCCGTCGCCCGTATCCGCGGCGAAATCGAGCGCCGCCTTCTCGCAGGCAGCCAGGAAGGCCGGCTTGAGGACGAGATCCTCCGGCGGATAGCCGGCCAGGAACAGTTCGGTGAAAAGGACCAGGTCGGCTCCCTGCCGCGCCGCATCGGCGCGCGCCTCGCGGGCTTTCGCCAGATTGCCGGCGATGTCGCCGACGATCGGGTTGAGCTGGGCGACTGCGATGCGCAGCACATCGGGGGCAGGCTTGGCGTTCATGCGATTTCGTTTAGCCCGGCGGCAAAACAGCCGCAATGGCGTTGCCTTGGGCCACTACTCGCCCGAATGGGCGCGAAGCTCGGCCGGCGGGCGGTTGATGCCCGCGGACATGGCAAGGATGCGCGAAATATGCTGGCGCGGCAGTCCGGTCTGCGATGCCCAGGCGTTGATCTGATCCTGGACCTTGCGCAAATCGCCCTTGGAGGTGGGAGATTCGGCGATGTCGAGCCCCGCCTCGCGCAGCGCGGCCACCATGTCGGACGACAGGATGAAGGTGTCCCAGCCGATCCAGCGCAGGAAATACTGGCCGGTATTGCCGCCAAGGCGGCTGCCATGCTTGCCCAGCCAGGCCGTCAGGCCGATCTGATCGTCCGCCGGCCAGCGGCTCAGGAAGGCGGCGAACGAGCCGTGCTCGCGGGAGATGCGATCCACCAGGGCGGCGTTGTCGCGCACCGAACGGATCTTCTGCGGGTTGCGCACGATCCTCGGGTCGGATGCGAGGCCGTGCCAATAGTCGTCGGGCTGGAACAGCAGCGCCCTGGGTTCGAAACCGAGGAACGCCGCCTCGAAACCGGGCCATTTCTGTTCGATCACCTTCCAGACGAAGCCGGCCGCGAAGATGCGCTCGGCCATGAAGGACAGGATGCGGTCGTCGGGGTGGTTGGCGACGGCGGCATTGTCGGGGCGTCGGCCGAGAAGCGCGGCCAGTCCGTCATCGCCGCCCTTGCGCGCGGCAGCTCGAGCGCGAATTGATGTGAAATCGCTCAATCTGCTATCTCTCCACCCGTTGCAGCGCGACAGGGCCGCGCCCCATGTCCCACGCCCGATCCGGCGGAGCCGCCGCGGAGGACCGCACCATGACCAAGACCCCCTTCGACCTTGCCCGCAGGTTCTTCTCCAAGTCTCCGGACCACCTGACCGATGTGGACAGCCGCGTGCTGCAGAGCGCGCTCGACCGCCGGACGATAACGCGCGACACAAATGCCGTCCATGCCAGCGTGTTGTCGGCCGGCGACCGCATCGCGGACGGACTTGCGCGGATCGGCGGCTCCTGGGGCTTCATCCTGTCTTTTCTCGCTTTCCTGTTTGCCTGGACGCTCGGGAACGCCTATCTGCTGCATCGCGATGCTTTCGACCCGTTCCCGTTCATCTTCCTCAACCTCGTGCTCTCGATGCTCGCCGCCCTTCAAGCACCGGTCATCATGATGTCGCAGAACCGGCAGGCCGCCCGGGATCGCCTGGACGCGGCACACGACTACGAGGTCAACCTCAAGGCTGAGATCGAGATCATGGCGCTGCACGAGAAGTTCGACGAGATCCGGCACAAGGAGATCCTGGCGCTGCGCGAGGAAGTCGCCGAGGTGCGGACCCTGCTTTCCCGCATCGACCAGAAACTCAGCGGGGCCGCCGCGGTCTGATGGGGGACTTCGTCCAGTCGCTGGTGGAGCAGTACGGCCTGCTCGCGGTGTTCGTCGGCTGCTTCTTCGAGGGCGAGTCGGCGGCAATCCTCGGCGGGTTCTTCGCGCATCAGGGCATCTTCGACCCGACCTTGACCTTCGTCATCGCGTCGGTTGGATCGTTCCTCGGCGATGGGGTCTTCTTCTTCCTCGGCCGGCGATTCTCGGGTCACCATTACGTGGCGCGCGCCCGCAAGGCGCCCGGCTTCAGCCATGCCATGAAGGTGCTCAACACCTATCCGGACATCTTCGTCATCACCAATCGCTACATGTACGGATTGCGGATCGCCGGCGGCATCGCCGTCGGCCTGTCGCGCATCAGCACGACGCGCTTCCTCGTGCTCAATGCGATCGGGGCGCTGATCTGGGCCGGCCTGTTCTGCGGCATCGGCTTCTTCTTCGGCCTCGGCTTCGAGCGCCTTCTCGGCGAGGCACTGCGCTCGCACAACCGCCTGCTGGTCGGCCTGATCATCGCCATCGTGGCACTGATCACCGTGGCGGTGGTCGGCCACCAGTTCGTCAAGCGGCGCACGGCCCGCGCCGCCGCATGTGCCGACGGCGACTGAGGGTCGTCGGATCAGCCCAGCAGGCCGAAGCGCTGCAGAGCGACGATCCCCCAGACGCCGATGACCAGCAGGATGGCGATCAGGACCGCGAGCGAGCCGCAATCCTTGGCAAGCTGGATCTCGATGTTGAACTCGCGCGAATGGGCGTCGCATGCCGCCTCGATACCGGTGTTCAGCACCTCGACCATGATCAGCACGAGGATGACGCCGATCAGCAGGGCGAAGGCCACCCAGGTCGGTGCGAGAAACCATCCGACGGGCAGCGCCGCCAGCAGAAGGATGAGTTCCTGCTGGAACGCCTTCTCGTCGCGGCTGAGGCGTTTGAACGCCCGCATTGAGTTCCAGAAGGCGCTGATGATGCGTTCCATCGATATGTCCCGGCGATAGCGGCTGCGAGCCGTCTTTAGATTGCCGGCTTCACGACTGAAAGCGGAATTCCGACGGTCTGTCTTCGCAGGCTCCTCCTGACCCCAGCCTTACAAACTACTGGAACAGGTAGGAATCGTTGGCGAAGAAGCCGCTGTCCACGGAGTCGTGGACTCTCCGGCCCGTCGCGCCCTCGCCGGCCGCGCCGAGCGCGAAGAAGATCGGCATCAGGTGCTCATCGGTCGGATGGTTGTCGGCGGGGAACGGCGAGCGACGCTTCCAGTCCAAAACGGCCTCGACATCGCCCTCGGCAAGGCGGGCGGCGAACCAGTCGGTGAATGCCCGCACATGCGCGGCGAGTTGCGGATCCGGTTGGACTCCCTGCCGCAGCGCGCCGAAATAGGCCTTCAGATTGTGGGTGATGTGGCCCGACCCCACGATCAGCACGTCGCGCTCGCGCAGTCCGGACAGCGCACGCCCGACCTGATAGTGCCAGCGCGCATCACGCTTCGGATCGATCGATATCTGGACGATCGGGATGTCGGCGCGCGGATAGGCCAACATCATCGGCGTCCAGGTGCCGTGATCGTAGCCCCGATGCGCGGCTTTCGAGGGTTTCAGTCCCGCCGCGGCAAGCAATTCGAACGCCGTCTCCGCCAAGCCAGGATCGCCAGGCGCCGGATACTGCATCTCGTAAAGCTCGGCAGGAAACCCTCTGAAATCATAGATCATCCCGGGGTGGGGGTCGGTCACCACGCTGACGCCGTCCGTCTCGTGATGGGCGGAAGAGATGACAAGCGCCTCCGGCCGGCCGACCAGTTCCGGCAGCGACTCCAGATAGCGGCGGGCCGGCGTCTCGGACAGGACGATGCTCGGTCCGCCGTGAGAAATGAAGAGGGAAGGCAGGCTGGTCATGGAAGGCTCCGTTGCAGCCAGGATAGGCCGGCCGTCCCGCATGGGCGAGATGGTGGTTTGCCGACTCATCGTTCAAGAATCGACAACGACACCGCCTATTGTGTCGCTGATCCGTTTGACGATCATCCCCGTCAATCGTCCCATTTCGGCCGCTGCGGCAGTCCGTCGTCGATCGCGTAGTAGTCGCTCTTCTCTTCGACGAAGATGTGCTCGGCGGCGACCAGGCCGGTCGGGGTGTCGAAGGCGCCGGCAAGGATCGATATCTGGCCACCCTCCTCCGGCCTCCAGAACAAACCGCTCCCGCAGATCCGGCAGAAGCCGCGCCGCGCCGCATCGGATGCCCTGTACCAGGTGATCGCCTCCGCCCCCTCTATGGCCAACGACGCCTCCGGCGCGCTCGTCGCCGCAAGGAAATGGCCTGTCTGCTTGCGGCATTGCAGGCAATGGCAGTAGATCACGCCGCGCAACGGCGCGGAGATCGTGAAGCGAACCGCTCCGCAACTGCATGAACCCGTGTGCCGTTCGGCCATCATCACCGCCCCTGCCTCGTCTGCCTGTCAGGCTGCCGCATTGCCCTGCCCGGCACAGCCTCAGCAACGACACACGATGCCGTTCCGGCACCCGGCTTCAATGCCGGTGGCCGAGGAACGTGCCGAAACCATTGACAAGAATTTCTGCAACGAATTGCTTGCGACACCTGCTAGGTATTTGTGAATTAATGAAGTTTTAGAGTGTCGCATCCTAAAGTCGGGCCGAGGGGAATGCGCCGTCCAGGGGGTGAAGTCGGCCATGCTGACCACATCTTTTCGGATCGCGTATTCAGTTGGGCTGCCGGACATGGCTTTCCTCGAAGCCGGCGTGCAACTGATGGGCTGAGTGAGACCTGATGCAGACGGCAGCGGTGCCAGCCGAAAAGACAGCCGACATCGCCATGAGCGTCGTCACGGCGATGCGTCAACTGGGAGTGATGGGCCTGCCGCGCAACTATGAGATCTTCTACGAGGCGCTGACCGGCACCAATCGCGATCTCAGCCTCGAAGTCGTCTCGCTGAGCAGCCGCCCGACCCAGCAGGAACTCGACCGCATCGGTCGCAAGTATTTCGCCCACAACCATACGCACGCGATCGTCGACAATGCGCGCGAGACGCTGGCCAAGGAGCTGGAAGAGGTGGCGCGGCTGCTGAGGCAGGAGCGCAGCCATATGGAGAAATACGGCGAGATCCTGGATCAGACCTCCACCGGACTGGCGGGGCTGAACGTGATCAACCGCGAGATCCTGCAGAAGATCGTCGGCGTGGTATCGGTTGCGACGACCTCGACCATCGACCACGGCAAGCAGATGGTCTCGGCGCTCAGCGAGAAGTCGGCCGAGCTCGAAAGCGTCAAGGAGGCGCTCGAGGAATACAAGCTGCTCGCCGACACCGATTCGCTCACCCATATCTGGAACAGGCGCGCCTTCGACAGGAAGATCAGCAGCGTCTACAACGACAAGAAGCGCGTGATGTTCAGCGCTCTGATCCTGGCGGACATAGATCGCTTCAAGGACATCAACGACCGTTTCGGGCACCCCGTCGGCGACAAGATCATCCAGATCATCGCCGACCTGATGAAGCTGAACGCCCGCACCGACATGTTCGTCGCCCGCACCGGCGGCGAGGAGTTCGCGCTGATCGTCGAGGGAACCGAGCAGGCAACCTACGATCTCGCCGAATCCATCCGCAACCTCGTGGCGCAGACGCAGTTCGTGTCGCCCACCGGCGTCAACTACGGGCCGGTGACGATCTCGCTCGGCATCTGCATGGCCTCGGAGGCCGACGGTGCCGACGATCTCTACTCGAAGGCGGACCGCGCGCTCTACCGGTCGAAGATCACCGGGCGAAACCGGGTCACGAAGTTCTCGACCGTGCAGGACAAACCCATGAAGAGCTGGCTGCTCTACAAGAAGGACTGACGCCCGAAACCGGCCTGTCCAACAGCAAAAGGGCGCCGCGATCGGATGATCGCGGCGCCCTTTTGCGTTCGCGTAGCCGGCAGATCAGCCGTTGGCGGCCTTGCGCTGCGGCGTCTGGGCGCCCTTCTTGAGAAGGTCCGACACCAGGAAGGCGAGCTCGATCGCCTGGTCGGCGTTGAGGCGTGGATCGCAATGCGTGTGGTAGCGGTCCTGCAGCTCCTCGGCGGTAATGGCGCGCGCACCGCCGGTGCATTCCGTCACGTTCTTGCCGGTCATCTCGACGTGAATGCCGCCCGGATGCGTTCCTTCGGCGCGATGCACCTCGAAGAAGCTCTGGACCTCGCGCAGGACCCGCTCGAACGGACGCGTCTTGTAGCCAGCCGCGGTGATGGTGTTGCCGTGCATCGGGTCGCACGACCACACCACGCTGCGGCCCTCGCGCTCGACGGCGCGAACGAGGCGCGGCAGGTGCTCGCCCACCTTGTCCGAGCCGAAGCGCGCGATGAGCGTCAGCCGGCCCGGCTCGTTCTCGGGGTTGAGCAGGTCGATGAGCTGCAGCAGCCCGTCCGGGGTCAGCGACGGGCCGCACTTCAGGCCGAGCGGGTTCTTGATGCCACGGCAGTACTCGATGTGCGCATGGTCGGGCTGGCGCGTGCGGTCGCCGATCCAGATCATGTGGCCGGAGGTCGCGTACCAGTCGCCCGAGGTGGAGTCGACGCGGGTCAGCGCCTCCTCGTAGCCGAGCAGCAGCGCCTCGTGGCTGGTGTAGAAATCCGTCTCGCGCAGCGAATAGTTGGTCTCCGAGGTGATGCCGACCGCCTTCATGAAGTCCATCGTCTCGGTGATGCGGTTGGCGAGCGACTCGTACTTCTCGCCCTGCGGGCTGTCCGAGACGAAGCCGAGCATCCAGCGATGGACATTCTCCAGGCTGGCATAGCCGCCCTGCGCGAAGGCGCGCAGCAGGTTCAGCGTCGCCGCCGACTGGCGATACGCCATCTCCTGGCGGGCTGGATCGGGAATGCGCGACTTGGCGTCGAACTCGATGCCGTTGATGATGTCGCCGCGATAGCTCGGCAGCACCACGCCGTCCTTGGTCTCGTTGTCGGACGAGCGCGGCTTGGCGAACTGGCCGGCGACGCGGCCGATCTTGACCACCGGCTGGGCGCCGGCGAAGGTCAGCACGACCGACATCTGCAGGAACACGCGGAAGAAGTCGCGGATGTTGTCCGCGCCATGCTCGGCAAAACTCTCGGCGCAATCGCCGCCCTGGAGGAGGAACGCGTCACCGGCAGCCACGCTGGCAAGCTGCTTCTTCAGCTTGCGTGCCTCTCCTGCAAAAACCAGCGGCGGAAAACTGGCGAGACGGGCCTCGACATCGGCCAACGCAGCCGCGTCCGGATAGGCCGGAACCTGCTGGATCGGCATGCCTCTCCAGGAATTCGGGGTCCATTTCGTCATCTCAGCACCTGCACATCGCGCCGGCTGGTTGTCCCGGCGTCACCTTGTGAAAACGCGGCTCTCATACAGGAACCACTCCAGCGATTCTACCCGATATTCGGTCGAATCCGAAGCCGCGGCACTGCGCTCAGATGGGCGCTGGCCGGGCAGGACGCAAGGAGCGGTGTTTTGCCGGCCGCAAAGCCGGGCGGGCACGACGCGCCGTGCCGGATGGAATCGCGGCGGCAGGGCTGCTATTGGGCCTTCGTGGCCGCACGCTCCGGCCAGCGCGATCGGTGTCGGGAGGACGCAGTGCAGACCAAGAAAATCATCAATGACGGCAGCCGCGCCGTCGACGAGATGCTCGACGGCATCATCGCCGCGCACCCGGCGCATCTGCGCCGCGTCGAGGGCAGCCCGAGGTCGATCGTGGCCGTCGACGGACCGCGCCCCGGCAAGGTCGGCCTGGTGATCGGCGGCGGCTCGGGCCACGAGCCGACCTTCCTCGGCTTCGTCGGCAAGGGCCTCGCGGATGCGGCTGCGATCGGCAACGTCTTCGCCTCGCCGCCGCCCGACCCGATCCTCGAATGCGCGAAAGCCGCCAGCGGCGGCGCCGGCGTGCTCTTCATGTACGGCAACTATGCCGGCGACGTGATGAATTTCGACATGGCGGCGGAGATGGCGGCGATGGACGACATCGAGGTGCGCACGGTGCTGTCCACCGACGACGTCGCCTCGGCGCCGCGCGATCAGATCGCCAAACGCCGTGGCGTCGCCGGCAACTTCTTCATCTTCAAATCGGCGGGGGCCGCCTGCGACCTGATGCTCTCCTTCGACGAATGCGAGCGCATCGCCAGGAAGTCGAACGACCACACCTATACGATGGGCGTGGCGCTCGCGCCCTGCTCCCTGCCCCAGACGCGCCGGCCGAACTTCGAGATCGGCGCCGACGAGATGGAGATCGGCATGGGCATCCACGGCGAGCCCGGCATCGCGCGCGGGCCGCTGCAGACGGCGGACGCGATCACCGATGCGATGCTGGACCGCATCCTCGACGAGATGGCGCCGTCGCGCGGCGACCGGGTCGCGATCCTGGTCAACTCGCTCGGCTCGACGCCGCTGATGGAGCTCTACATCATGAACCGGCGGGTCCGCCAAAGGCTCGACGACATCGGCGTCGCCGTCCATGCGACCTGGGTCGGCAACTACTGCACCTCGCTGGAGATGGCGGGCGCCTCGGTCACGCTGCATCGTCTGGACGGCGAATTGCAGCGCATGCTCGACCACCCCTGCGACTGCGCCATGTTCCGGGCGGGCTGAGGATCGACATGACCACCATTTCCCCCGCTATTTTGATCTCCATGTTCTCGCGCATCGCCGAGACGATGGCAGCCGACAAGGACCGGCTCTGCGCGCTCGACGGCGTCATCGGCGACGCCGATCACGGGATCGCCATGGATCTCGGCTTCGGCGCGGTGCGCGACGCGCTGGCCGCGATCGATCCTTCCGCCACCGATCCGACGGCGGTCTTCAACATGGCGGCGAAATCCTTCCTCAATGCCGTCGGCGCCTCCTCCGGACCGCTCTACGCCACCGCCTTGATGCGGGCCGGCGCCGCGGTGAAGGGCAAGACGGTGCTCGACCAGGGGGATTTCGTCGCGGCCTTCCAGGCCATGGCGAAGGGTATCCAGGATCGCGGCAAGGCGGAGGTCGGCGAGAAGACGATGATCGATGCCTGGGTGCCGGCGGCGGAGGCGGCCGGAACGGCACAGTCCGAGGGCAAGCCGCTCACCGAAGTGCTCGATGCCGCCCTCGTCGCCGCCGAGCAGGGCGCGGAGGCGACCAAGCAGATGATCGCGGCCAAGGGACGCTCCTCACGGCTCGGCGAGCGCTCGCTCGGCCACATGGATCCGGGTGCGGCGTCGGCAGTCACGGTGATCCGGGCGATCCGCGAAGGCATCGTCAGCGCGTAAGGGCGGTTGCGCGCCGGGGGCAGCAGCGAGGCACCCCCTCTGTCCTGCCGGACATCTCCCCCTCAAGGGGGGAGATCAGGCGCTTCACGCTTGCCGCCCGACCTCACGCCTCGGCGATTGGCAACCCCGGACGAGCTTCCGATCTCCCCCCTTGTGGGGGGTCCGAAGGACGGGCCGAGACCAATGGCTCGGGCCAGGCAGTCCGGCACGCCAGAGGGGGGCACGGTCGCCAAAA
This sequence comes from Rhizobiaceae bacterium, assembly GCA_019635715.1. GTDB lineage: Bacteria > Pseudomonadota > Alphaproteobacteria > Rhizobiales > Rhizobiaceae > Kumtagia. The sequence goes on from JAHBYY010000114.1 coordinate 10,659, forward strand.
ATCGCGATCCGAGAAAGCGCCATTCCGCACCAGAAACGAAAACGGCGCCTCGCGGCGCCGTCCGAAACTTCATGATCAGGGGAAGATCAGGCGCTGACGCCCTTCTTCTCCTTCTGCTCCGAATAAATGTAGAGCGGCCGGGCGCTGCCGGTCACCACCTCCTCGGAGATCACCACTTCCTGCACGCCTTCCAGCGCCGGAAGCTCGAACATGGTATCGAGCAGGATCGCCTCCATGATCGAGCGCAGGCCGCGCGCGCCGGTCTTGCGCTCGATGGCGCGCTTGGCGATCGCCGACAGCGCGTTCTCGTGGAAGGTCAGCTCGACGTTCTCCATCTCGAACAGCCGCTGATACTGCTTGACCAGCGCGTTCTTGGGCTCGGTCAGGATCTGGATCAGCGCCGGCTCGTCGAGATCCTCGAGAGTCGCCAGCACCGGCAGACGGCCGACGAATTCGGGGATGAGGCCGAACTTCAGCAGATCCTCCGGCTCGACCTGGCGGAACAGGTCGCCGGTGCGGCGGTCCTCGGGCGAGGCCACCGTGGCGCCGAAGCCGATCGAGGTCTTGCGGCCGCGGTCGGAGATGATGCGGTCGAGACCGGCGAAGGCGCCGCCGCAGATGAACAGGATGTTGGCCGTGTCCACCTGCAGGAATTCCTGCTGCGGATGCTTGCGCCCGCCCTGCGGCGGAACGGAGGCGACCGTGCCTTCCATGATCTTG
>JAHBYY010000115.1 GCA_019635715.1 Rhizobiaceae bacterium
TTAATGTCCGATCACGCCCCGTCGCGCAAGCGCCGGGGCAGGTTTTAACGCGGGGTAAACCGTTGTCGGGTAAACAGCAGTCGATTCACCAGGACGCTGGTCGTGTCGTACCGATCGATTCTTGCGCACATCATCAGGGAGGAGAACGGAACGTCTTCGGGCGTCTGGGGTCCGTTCGTGCTCAAGAGTGCGTTTCAGCCGATCTTCGCCTTTCATGAGGGGCGGCTCTCGATCGCCGCCTTCGAAGGCCTGATCCGGCCGCACCGCGACGGTCAACCGGTGTCGCCCGGCGCCTTCTTCTCGGCTCTCCAGTCCATCGACCGGCTGGCTGTCGAGACGCTGTCGCGCACCCTGCATCTGCTCAACGCCGGTGCATGCCTGCCGCGCCAGCCGGCGATCTTCGTCAATTTCGATCCTTCCGTCTTCCTCGACCGGTCGATCGCCAATGCGGCGCTGGTCGACATGAAGCATGTGCTGTCGGATGCAGGCGTCGATCCGAGGCGCATCGTCTGCGAAGTCACCGAGCAGAAATCCAAGTCGCAGGAGGCGCTTTCCACCTTCGTCGGCATCCTGCGCGGCAACGGTTTCCGCATCGCGGTCGACGACTACGGGGCCGAGGATTCCGATATCGAGCGGATCAAGTCGCTGAAACCGGAGATCGTCAAGTTCGACGCGCATTGGATCACCCGCCTGATGGAGTCCGGTCCCGGCTTCGGACTTCTCAGCGCCATGGTGGCGATCTTCGCCGAGCGCGGGATCACCACGGTGTTCGAGGGAATCGAGGAGAACTGGCAGTTGGAGCTGGCCGAGAAGTCGGGGGCGGCGATGGTGCAGGGATATGTCCTGGCCCGTCCGGAGATCGCTCCGACCAGCTTCGCCGCGTTCCCGACCGTGCCGTTTCCGGGCGTGACGCCGACCTCGCGGCGTCTGCCGCCGCCCGCCGCGGCGGCGCCGCGCGAGAGCGCGCCGCGCGCTGTACGCCTGGTTCCCAAGACCTTCGGACGCAGGCTCGCCCCGTGACGTCCGGCAGTCCCGGCCCGCTCGGCGATGCCTGGGCGGTCGACGAGGTGGGCCTGGCGTTCGGCCTGCTCGGCGACTATCGCCTGCGCACGACCTACCAGCCGGTGTTCGAGCGCAGGCTCGACAGGCTGGTGCCCGTGGCGGTGTCCGCAGCCTCGGTGCTGCATCGCGGCGGCCGCGACCTCGGCGCCTTGCGGGATACGGCGCTGCTGGAGTTTCCGATGCGCCGGCTTGCCGGGCGCCTCGAAAGCGAGCTGGCGCTGCGCAATCTCGCCTTCCTCGACGAGGACGAGCCGGCCGGCCTCGATCTCCTCGTGCCGGTCGACACGACGGCGCGTCTCGATGTCGGGGCGATCGACGATCTGCTGATGCTGGCCGACGAGCTGGGCGTGGACCGGGCGCTTGTCAGCTTCGACGTCAGCCGTGTCGCCGCCTGTCTGGGGAACCCCATCCGCCTCGATCCGCGGACATGCGTCCGGCTTGCCGCCGATGTGTCGGCCGCCGGAGCGTGGCCGCCCGGCGCCGCCGGATGCAAACCGTGGCTCGTTCGCCTTCCGGCGTCTTCGGCGCGCCTGATGCTGGAGGACGGCGCGACGCAACGCCTGATGACCGCGCTCGCGGGCGCGGTCGAGCGGCAGGGCGGGGTGCTTCAGGTGGAAGGAATCGCCACGCCCCTGTTGCTGCGGCGCGCGCTGGCGGCCGGATGCACGCGGCTGCAGGGCGACTTCCTCGCCCCGGCCCTGGCAGCCGGTGAACCGATCGACCGGGCGCCGCGGCCGATCGCCGGCTTCGCCGACGGCGATCTGCGGGCGATCAAGGCCTGAGCGGCTTCGCCAGGGAAACACTCGGCCGCAAAGAAAAAGGCGGGAACGAGCCCCGCCTTTCTCGATCCGTCAAATCACGGCGCCGGAGCGCCGCGGCATCAGCCCACCTTGGCGAGCTTGCCGGCGGAGGACTTGCCGGTGCGGCGGTCCTGCTCGATCTCGAAGCTGATCTTCTGGCCTTCGATCAGGCTGGTCAGGCCAGCGCGCTCAACGGCCGAGATGTGAACGAAAACGTCCGCGCCGCCGGCATCCGGCTGAATGAAGCCGTAGCCCTTGGTGGTGTTGAACCATTTCACGGTACCGGTAGCCATCGGTATCTCCTTGTCATCACTACGTTTCTGACCGAGCTGAGGCGCTCGGCGGGCCCTATCGAAATTTTGCAGATGAACGTAGCTGACGCGAGCTCGTCGCGACGTGCCGACCGATCGACCGAAAATTCAATGCAAGGCGTATAGATTGCTTCGGCTTTCGAGACAAGTGGCCTGCCGTGCCCGCGTGCAGTTGCGAATTGCAATCGGCGACCGGATATAGTGTTGCACGTTGCTGCGAAATCTGGCCCGGGCCGGCACGCCTTGTTGTCGCCCCGCCGCCGCCCTAACTGTGCGAGAGCATTTCCCCGGCCGACAGGAGGCTGCCCGTGAAACACCTGCTTCTGGCCCTTGTGCTGACGCTCGTTGCCGGCGAGGCCCATGCGATCAACCGCTATACGTCGACCAGCATGAGCTGCGAGCGCATCCAGGCGACGATCGCCCGCGAAGGGGCGGCGATCATGCGATATAAATCGCTGCGCAGCGGAGTTCCGCTATATGGGCGCTTCGTCACCTGGCGGGAGGAGTGCGGCAACCGCATGCTGCCGCAACGCACCTTCATTCCATCCTCCGACACGCCCAAATGCCCCGTGCTGGAATGCCAGCGGTTCGATCCCGACGACGCGCTGATCTTCTTCCGCTGACCGGATCTCCGACCAGGCAAGCCGCGCCCGGGCGGGTCAGAACGCGAAGGCCGTCTGGCCCGGCGGTGACGGCGGCACGGATTTCTCCAGATCCAGCAGCCTCAATTTCGACGAGGTTCCTCCCGGCGCCGAGAAGCCGCCGAGCCGGCCGCCCGCCGCCAGCACGCGGTGGCACGGGATGATCAACGGCAGGGGATTGGTGGCCATCGCCTGTCCGGTCTCGCGCGCCATCCCCGGGTAGCCCGCCATGGCGCAGAGATCGCCGTAGGTGGTCGTCGCGCCATGCGGGATCTGCCGCGCCGCCGCGTAGATCGCGAGGCGGAACTGCCCGACATGCGAAATGTCCAGGCTGACCTCCGCGAAGTCGATCCGTTCCCCGGCCGCGAAGCGCCTGATCGATCGGATCACCGACAGGACAAAGGCGGGCGGCTCGCCTTCCTCGCCCGTTCCGGCGCGCGCGCGAAGCCTTTCGAAGGTGCCCGCCCGCGTCCGCTCCGGCAGTTGCAGGTGGCTCAGCCCATGCGGGGTCCAGGCAAGCCCGATCCAGCCGAGGTCGGTCTCGGTCAGCGTCAGGCCAGGGGAAGGAGGTCGATCCGCCATCATGTCTCAGGCTCCACGACGATGAATAGCGGATGTCGTCTCGGAACAAAAGTAGAACTCAAGTCATCCACCGCAATTTCCGGTGCGCCGAGCTTCTTGTGTCCGATCGGCGCTGCAAATCCGCTGCGATCGGGTCGCACCCTCGGTCTCGCCGCCGCATTGCCGCCAAAGGTTAATTATTGTACAGGCGGAACCAGCGTCATCGACGATCACGAGACTTGGTTTGATCATTCAGCCCCGGCACCTCTGCATTCTGAGCCTGCTTGCCCCCGTTTTCGTGACGGGATGCGTGTCGAGCAAGGACCAGACGAGCGCCAGCCTCGCCTATGAGCAGACGGCGAACCTCGCCCTGCCGGACAATGTCGAGATCCTGCCGGAGGCGGCGCCCGGGCCGCGGCTCGTCGTCGCCGCCGATGCCGATGCACCTGCGGAAGTCGCCTACGCCGCCGTTCCTGCTTCCGCCGTGATCGAGGCGGCAAAACGCGCCGCGGCGGCGCCCGAAGCCGCCCAGCCCGCGGCAATGGTCGCCGGTGCGCCGCCGCAGTCCGGTGAAGCGCTGGCTCTGGCCACGCCCGCCGTCTATGTCGCGCCGGACAAGCCGGCCTCCAGCCTCGACGTGCTGATCGACAAATATGCCGCGCTCTACGAGGTGCCGGTCGCGCTGGTCCGCCGCGTCGTCAAGCGGGAGAGCAACTTCAATCCATCGGCCTACAATCGTGGCCATTGGGGCCTGATGCAGATCAAGCACGCCACGGCGCGCGGCATGGGCTATGGCGGCTCGGCAAAGGGGCTTCTCGATGCCGAGACCAATCTCAGATATGCCGTGAAATATCTGCGCGGCGCCTTCCTCGTCGCCGACGGCAATCACGACCGCGCCGACAAGCTCTATCAGCGCGGCTACTATTACGACGCCAAGCGCAAGGGCCTGCTCGACGAGACCGGCCTTGGCCGCGACCGGGTCCGCAAGCGCAGCACCCCCGAGCCCGTTCAGGCGCCGGCTTTGCCGGGCGCATAGGCCTTCAGGAATTCATCGCTCGGGGCGATCGGCGTGATCACGTCGATCAGCACGCCGGTGGGGTCCGCGGTGATGAAATGCCGTTGCCCGAAATCCTCGTCGCGCAGGTCGAGCAGGATGGGCAGCCCGGCGGCCTTCAGCCGTCCATAGACGCTGTCGACATCCTCGACCTCGAAATTGATCAGCAGTCCGCCCGCTTTGGCGCGTCCGACCTCGGGGATCGTCTGGTGATCCCAGCGCAGGATCGCCAGATTGACGGCATCGCTCTGCGTGGAACGCAGATGGACGTACCAGTCACTCTCGAACAGCGCCTCGAAATCGAAATGCCGCATGTAGAACGCTGCCTGCGCGGCGACGTCTTCGGTCATCAGCACCGGGTAGTAGCTCGTCGTTCTCACGGCTTGTCCTCCATCGAGTTGAAACATACAATCTGCATGTATCTCTTCAATTAACATACAGGCTGCATGTATGCAACGATCTTCCGGACGACGCAGCAATCCAGAGCGCAGCGAATCGATGCGCGCTTCGCTCCTCGCGGCAGCCCGCGCCCTGTTCGTCGCGAAAGGCTATGCGGAGACCGGAACGCCTGAGATCGCGGTCGCCGCCGGGGCGACGAGGGGGGCGCTCTACCATCATTTCGACGACAAGCGCGCTCTGTTCAGGGCCGTGGTCGAGGCGGAGGCGGCCATCGTCGACGCGGCGATCGGCACGGCATCGCAGGGCGCTTCGCCGCGCGATGCGCTGGTGGAAGGCGGCGCCGGCTACCTTTCAGCCATGTCGGAACCCGGGCGGGTCCGCCTGCTGCTGCTCGACGGGCCGGCGGTGCTGGGGCGTTGCGAGATGGACGCGATCGATGCGCGCCATGCCATGGGCTCGCTGCGCGAGGGCATCGCCGCCGCCGTCACGCAAGGCGGCTTGCCGCGGGATCTTCCGATCGACGCGGCGACCGCCTTGCTCTCGGCGGCCTTCGACCGGGCCGCGATGTCGATCGGCGGCGGCGCCGATGCCCCATCCTATCGAGCGGCGCTCGAGGCACTGATAGATGGTCTCTTCGCGCTGGCGCGCCCGATCGACGCGGGCTGAACTCAGCTAAAGATCCGCTCGCCCTGTTCGTCGACGATCTGCCGGCCCTTCTTGATCGCCACGTCGGCCGCGTCGGACTGCGACGCGAAGCGGTCGGCGCGCACGAAGCGGTGCTCCTTGAGCACGCCGTCGACCTCCCTGGTGATCGTGCCGCAGGTCTGGAACTGTCCGTCGGCCTTGTAGGGGGTGGCGCGGATCAGGAACCCCTTGTGCTCGACGGCCTCGCCGACCGGCTTGCCGTCGGCCGCCCCCTCCGAACCGCCTCCACCACCGAACAGCTTCTTCAAGAATGACATCCGATCCTCGCTTTTCGTCCAGTTTTCAGCCTAGCCAATCGAGGCGTCGCGGTCGAGCAGGGGCGATGATCGTTCAGGTGCTGAGATGCATGACGATTTCGCGGCGGTGCGGCGTTGCCCGGTGCTCGAACAGGTAGATGCCCTGCCAGGTGCCGAGCGCCAGGCGTCCGTTCGCTATCGGGATCGACAGGGACACGGCCGTGAGCGCCGCCTTGATGTGGGCCGGCATGTCGTCCACGCCTTCGGCGCGATGGACCAGATAGGACATCGACGGATCGTCGGCCGGCGGCACCAGCCGGCGGAAGAAGGCCCGCAGGTCGCGCTGCACGTCGGGATCGGCATTCTCCTGGATGAGCAGCGAGCATGAGGTGTGGCGCACGAACAGCGTCAGCAGGCCGAGTTCCGCGGCGAATTCCTCCGCGAAGGAGCGCGCCGCCTCGGTGAATTCGTAGAGGCCGCCGCCGGTGGTGCGCAGCGTGACGAGCGTCTGGTGGTGCATGAGGCGGTTCCGGTTTGCTGCAACGGGTTCTCGCATCTGATCCGCGGCTTGTCATGCCGTGCCGGCCGGCGGTGGGCACGGCTCTTGCTGCCGGTCCCGCTGAACCCGTATTCCTGCGCGGCTTGCCGGGACGCCGGCCTGAAATGAGACATGCGGAGCGACCATGCCCAAGCCGATCAAGACCATCGCCGATTTCCATGTCTCCGCACCCGGCACGCCGTTCCCGGAATCGGACAGCCGGATCGTGGCGCTCGCCAACGGGACATTCGACATCGCCTGGACCCAGGACCGCACGGCTGCGCATTTCTGGGACACCGATGTGCGCATCATGCGCTACAACGCCGACGGTTCGCCGACCCTGCCGCGCAGCGCCACGCCGATTTCTCCATCGGACACAGCGGAATCGGACGCCGCCGTCGCCACGCTCGGCACGATGCAGGTGGTGGCCTACACCGATCGCGGCCGCCCCGAAGCGCCGGGGTCGATCTACCTGAATTTCTACGACGCGACGTCGCTCAAGACGGGCGCCTTCAACGGCAGGTCGGTCGTCGTCGAGAGCGGTCGTGATTCCGCCGCCCCGGCAATCAGCGCGCTCGCCAACGGCAATCTCGCCGTCGCCTGGCATGATGCCTTGACCGGCTCGGTGCGCGCGCGGGTCTACGACCCGGTACTCGATCGCTTTACCGGCGCGAGCCTGACGCTCAGCACGACGACCGTCAAAGGCTTGCCGAATGTCGAACTCACGGCGCTCTCGGGCGGCAGGTTCGCCGCGACCTGGAGCGATGGCTACGGCAGCCTCCGGCTTCGCCTGCTCGACGGCAACGGTGCGCTCCTGTCCAACGATCTCTACATCTCCAGCGGCACCACCGGCGCGACGAGCATCGCGGAACTCGCAAATGGCGACCTTGCGCTCGCCTCGAACACCGGCGGCACGACCTATATCCAGATCTTCGATGTCGACGGCGGGGCGCCCGTGCGGCTCTCCAGCACCATCGTCGGCCAGGGACCGACAGCGCTCGCCCTGACCGGGCTCGACGATGGGCGTCTGATGGTGGTGTGGGCGACGCGCGACGGCCAGATCCTCGGCAGCATCGTGCGCGCCGACGGAACGCTCGATGCGGGCAGTTTCGTGGTGACCAGCGGCTCGGAGGCGCTGCGGCGTCCGGACATCGAGACGCTGGCGGACGGCCGCGTCGTGGTCAGCTACGAGAAGGGTTCGGGCGGCATCTACGCCACCGTCCTCGATCCGCGCGAGGCCGCCGTGTCGCTGACCGGGACATCCGGGGCGGATCAGTTCGTCGGCACCAGATATGGCGACCGCTTCACCATGGGAGCCGGCGGCGACTGGGTGGTCGGCGGTGCCGGCAACGACGTGATCAATGGCGGCGCCGGCGCCGACCGCATGGAAGGCGGTATCGGCAACGACACCTATTACGTCAGCAATTCCCGCGACCTTGTCGTCGAGCTGGCCGGGGAAGGGACCGACACGGTGCGGTCGAGCATCGGCTACACGCTGACCGCCAATGTCGAGAAGCTGGTCCTCACCGGCACCGCGCTGCGCGGCACCGGCAACGGGCTCGACAACACATTGACCGGCAACGCCGGCGACAACCTCCTCGACGGGAAGGGCGGCGCGGACGTTTTGTCCGGCCATTTCGGCAATGATGGCTTTGCCTTCACCACGGCGCTCGGCGCCGGGAACATCGATCGCATCACCGACTTCTCGAATACGGCCGGCAATGACGACCGCTTCCTGCTGAGCAGCGCGATCTTCACGGCGCTGGCCAAGGGCCCGCTCTCCGCCTTGGCCTTCACCGCCAATGCCGACGGCGCGGCGAAGGATGCCGACGACCGCATCGTCTATGAGACCGACACCGGAAAGCTGTTCTACGACGCGAACGGGAGTGCGCCGGGCGGCCTGGTGCAGTTCGCCGTCCTCGACGACAAGCCGGTGCTGACGGCGGGGGATTTCTTCATCGTCTGAAGTCAGGCGAGTGCCGGCAGCGGCGCCTTGGCCGGAAGATCGAAGATCGAGGCGAAGCGGCCGAGGGCGGCATGGCTGCCCTCCACCTTGAGCGTCCCGTTGCGTTCCAGTTCGTCGAGCGGCAGAAGCCCATAGACCATGCCGGCGATGGTGCCCGGCGGACCGGACAGCTCGGCGTCCGGCACCGGCCCATCGCCGCGTTCGCCGGTCAACCGGCCGTCGCCGATCGATATCCAATAGGCGTCCGCGCCGAAACGGAACCGCAGCGTGACCTCGATGCCGGCCGCCCGCACCGGATCGAACATGGCGCGGAACGACAGCATCATCGAGACGGGGCTCAGATGTAGCGCCGGGTCGTGGAACGGCGATCGCGCCCCCCAGCGCCCCAGCGCCAGGATGACAGGCTCCGCCTCCATGCCCCAGGCTGTCAGCTCATAGACCTGCACAGAGGCCGGCGGCGGCAGGCGGTGGCGCCGGACGATGCCGGCCGCTTCCAGCCCCTCCAGGCGCTGCGTCAGGACATTGGCGCTCAGGCCGGGAAGGTGGTCCCGCAGTTCGCCGAAGCGCCGCGGCCCCAGCAGAAGTTCGCGCATCACCAGCATCGCCCAGCGCTCGCCGATCAGGTCGAGCGCGTGGGCGGTGCCGCAGGCGTCGCCATAGCTGCGGCGTCCAGTTATCTTTTCTAACTTCATGGTTGACTATGATAACTTGATGCCCCATCCTGCTCAAGCGGGAGAGAGAAGGGAGAAGCAGGATGGCCTATGTCAACGGAATGGTCTGTGCCGTACCGACGGCCGACAAGGAGACCTACACCAGGTTTGCCGCCGAGATGGCCGGGCTGTTCAAGGAATATGGCGCGACCGCCTGCGTCGACGCCTGGGGCGCCGATGTTCCGGAGGGCAAGCAGACCGACTTCCTCCGCGCGGTGCAGGCCAGGCGCGACGAGACGGTGTGCTTCTCGTGGATCACCTGGGCCGACAAGGCGGCGCACGACAAGGGCTGGGAGGGTGTCATGAAGGATCCGCGCATGGCGCAGGCGCAGATGCCGTTCGACGGCAAGCGCATGATCTATGGCGGCTTCGAGGTGATCTCGAGCTGAAGCGTTTCGCAACGATCGGTGTTCGAGTAGGAATCGATCGGGTGCGACGGTCCTGACAGGCAGAGAAAAGCCTCGGTCGCGTCATCCTCGGGCCTGTCCCGAGGATCTGCGGCGTTGAAGGTTTGCAGGTCCGCGGGACAAGCCCGAGGATGACGTCGCCGAAATGAACCCGCCAACAGGCGATACGCCTCGGGATCCAAGCTTGCGATGGGGGCAGGAAAGCCTGCCGGTGCCGGGATCGTCGGCGAGACGCGGGAAGCCGCCTTACGGCTGCTGCGGCTCCAGGCCGAGCGCCGACAGCGTGACGCGCAGGTCGACCCGCCCGGCGGCAACCTCCTGGTCCGGTCCGAGATCGTGGATTTCGCGATAGCCCGCTGCGCCGAGCGCGCGGTGGACGCGCGTCACCAGGCTGTCCGCGTCGATCACCCAGACCTCCGCAACGCCATAGGCGGCATAGATGCCGATCTTGCGCCCGAGGTCATAGCGCAGGCTGGTATCGGCGATCTCGACGACGAGCAGCACGTCGTGGCCGCGCTGGCTGACCGGCGGGATGGCGCGCGGCCAGATGCACACATCCGGCTCGACGAAGCTGATCTCGTCGAGCCACAGCGTGGTTTCCGAAAGCATGTTCAGGTCGGCCGGGCAGGTGAGGATCAGATGCCGGCTCAGGTGCATCTTCACCAGTTCATGGCGCGCGCCCTTGGGCGACATGGGCACCACCTCCCCGCCGATCAGTTCGAACCGTTCGTCCTCGTCGATGATGCCGGCCGCGACCATCGCCTCGATCTCGGCGCGGGTCCAGGGGCGGCGCGGCATGCCTTCCGCGGCCTGCGTCGTGTCGGGCCAGGGCAGGGCGGGCCTGGTCAGGTCACGGCGAACCCCGAGCGTGTCGTTCCTGATCGTGCGCAGGTGCTCGTTCATGGGGCAACTATAGCATGCTTTGCGTCGCGGTGCGTCCTTCGAGGCTCGCTGCGCTCGCATGTCAGGATGAGGACCGGTGCGAAGACACTTGCGACCGCGACTGTTGCGCAGTCTCTCGCGATCGGCGAGCGGAAACGGCCCTCATCCTGAAGTGCGAGCGCAGCGAGCCTCGAAGGACGCACGGCGAGCACAAAAAACCCGGCGCGGCGGCCGGGTTCTTGCAGTCCTAA
>JAHBYY010000116.1 GCA_019635715.1 Rhizobiaceae bacterium
ATTCCCACTCGATCGTCCCCGGCGGCTTGCTTGTCACGTCGTAGGTGACGCGGTTGATGCCGCGGACCTCGTTGATGATGCGGGTCGCGACGCGGCCGAGGAAGGGCATGTCGAAGGGGTAAAAGTCCGCCGTCATGCCGTCGACGGAGGTGACCGCGCGGAGCGCGCAGACGAACTCATAGGTGCGGTGGTCGCCCATGACGCCGACGGTCTGCACTGGCAGGAGCACGGCGAAGGCCTGCCAGATCGTGTCGTAGAGCCCGGCCTTGCGGATCTCATCCAGGTAGATCGCGTCAGCCTTGCGCAGGATGTCGAGCTTTTCGCGCGTCACTCCGCCCGGAAGGCGGATGGCAAGGCCCGGGCCCGGGAAGGGATGGCGCCCGATGAACTGTTCGGGCAGGCCGAGCTCGCGGCCGAGCGCGCGCACCTCGTCCTTGAAGAGTTCGCGCAGTGGCTCGACGAGTTGCATGTTCATGCGCTCGGGCAACCCGCCGACATTGTGGTGGGACTTGATGGTGACCGAGGGGCCGCCGGAGAACGACACGCTCTCGATCACGTCCGGATAGAGCGTGCCCTGGGCCAGGAATTCGGCGCCGCCGAGCTTCCTGGCCTCATCCTCGAACACCTCGATGAACAGCCGGCCGATCGTCTTGCGCTTCTTTTCCGGGTCGGCCTCCCCTTCCAGCGCGTCGATGAACCGGTCGGACGCGTCGACCAGGATCAGCGGCAGATTGTAGTGCTCGCGGAACATGGCGACGACGCCGGCCGCCTCGTCCTTGCGCATCAGCCCGTGGTCGACCAGGATGCAGGTGAGCTGGTCGCCGACCGCCTCATGGATCAGCAGCGCTGCGACCGAGGAATCGACGCCGCCGGAGAGCGCGCAGATCACCTTCCCGTCGCCCACCTGGTCGCGGATCGCGGCGATCGCCTGGGCGCGATAGGCGGCCATCGTCCAGTTCGGCTCGATGCCGGCGACGCGATGCACGAAATTGCGCAGGAGCTTCGCACCGTCGGGCGTATGCACGACTTCGGGATGGAACTGCACGGCATAGAAGCGCCGCGCCTCGTCGGCGATCGCCGCGAAGGGCGCGCCGGCCGACGTGCCGATCACCTTGAAGCCCGGCGGCAGGGCCGTCACCCGGTCGCCATGGCTCATCCAGACCTGGTGGCGGGTTCCCCGGGCCCAGACACCCTCGAACAGCGGCACCTCCTCCCGGACTTCGAGGAAGGCCCGTCCGAACTCGCGATGATGGCCGCCCTCGACGGTGCCGCCGAGCTGGGCGCACATGGTCTGTTCGCCGTAGCAGATGCCGAGCACCGGGATGCCGGCGGAAAAGATCGCCTCGGGCGCGCGCGGGCTGCCGACGTCGATCGTCGATGCCGGACTGCCGGAAAGGATCACCGCCGCCGGCTTCAGCCTCTCGAAGGCCGCCTCGGCAGACTGGAAGGGGACGATCTCGGAATGGACGCCCGCTTCCCTCACCCGGCGCGCGATGAGCTGCGTCACCTGGCTGCCGAAATCGATGATCAGAACGGTCGCGGAACTGGGCTGGTTCGTCATGGCGGGCCTTTAATGAAAAGACCGAGTCGGCGCAATGGGTTGGCGCCGGCGCCGCAGCAATTGATTCAGCCGGCGAACGGCGTCGCCGGGCTCAGATGACCAGCGCGCCGGTCGCGATCGCCGGCTCCAGCCTGCCGACCGCCGCCGCGAGATTCGCGTCAACGACATGCAGATACTCCGTCCAGTCGCCGACATGGCGCAGCTCGGTCTTGCCGTCCGAAATGCCGCGCAGGGCGATCAGCGGCACCGCGGCGCGCTGGCAGGCGCGCAGGACCGCGTAGCTTTCCATGTCGACCATGTCCTCGGCGATCGCATCATAGGCCGCGCCGGAGACGACGCTGCCGCCGGTCGACAGCGTCGCGCCGGGAACATCGGGCAGGCGCAGCGGCAGGTCGAGGATGCGCGGCAGGCCGAGAAGAGGCGTCTCGCCCTTGGGAAAGCCCAGCGCCGAGGCATCCATGTCGCGATAGGCGACCGCGGTGGCCTGGTAGACGACCGTCTGCTCGAGCCTCCGGCTGCCCGCCGATCCCAGCGAGACGACGAGGTCGACCGGATGGTCGCGATCAGCCATGCGGGTCAAGGCCGCGGCCACGGCGACCGCCGCCTCGACCGGGCCGACACCCGTCAACAAGGGCTTGAACAGGGCGCGCAGGTGCGGCCCGTATTCGGCCTCGACGGCCATGACGAACAGCACAGAGCGGCCGGCAATGCTCACCGTATCAGCCATGTCTCAACCCTCGACGCCCTGGCGCCCGGTGACGCGCATCATCGTGCCGGTCATGGTGGCGATCAGCCTCGCCTCGCCGTCGCTGGTGAAGGCGTAGGCCTGGCCGTCGGCGACGATGATCGTGCGTCCCGGCTTGGTCACCGAGCCGCGGAACAGGAAGCGCTCGCCGAGGCCGGGGGCGAGCAGGTTGACCTTGAACTCGATGGTCAGCACGGCCGCGTCCTCCGGCATCAGCGAAAAGGCCGCATAGCCGCAGGCCGTATCGAGGGCCGCCGAGATGATGCCGGCATGCAGGAAACCGTGCTGCTGCGTCAGTTGTTCGGCAAACGGCATCTCGATCTCGACGATGCCAGGCGTGACGCTGGTCAGTTCGGCGCCGATCGTCACCATGGCCTTCTGCCGCGCGAAGGATGCCCTGACGCGTTCCTCGAAATCCCCCACCGGGACGATCTTTGCCGCCATCTTCCTGTTCCTGCCGAAGGCCGGTTATCGCAAAGCGACCGGCGGGAGGCAATGCAACATATGCTGCGTTGCAACAAAATAGGTTCGCTCAGCGCCTTGCGGGCTCGGTCGGGCAAAGCCGCAACTGCAGGCCGGCGGCGCAGGACAGGAACGGCAGCGCCGCCGCGCGGACGCGCAACCGTGCTGGCCGGATCATGGCCAGGAACAGGTGCGCGGCGACGACGATCGGCGCCAGGCCGACGGATCATGGGTCCGGGAGCCGATGCCGGTCCGAGCCAATGCGGCGGCTGGCTGCGGGCCCGGCGGCGTGCAATCCTGCCGGCGGAGCGCGAGGGCTCGCCGGGCGGTTCGGCGGCGAGGAACCGAGGCCGGGCCGGGCCGTTTCATGAAGCTTGAAGGAGTGCGACGATGGCCAGGGTAGTCTATGAAGTGATCGAGCATGACGGAGGTTGGGCCTACCGGGTGGGCGGCGTCTTCTCCGAAACATTCGCCACCCACAAGGACGCCCTGGACGCTGCTACCCGCGCGGCGCAGGAGCAGCAGTTGGGCGGCACTACGGAGGGCATTTCCTTCCAGGACGATGGCGGGCGCTGGCACAACGAACTGTCACGCGGCGACGACCGGCCGGAAACCGAGGTGGTCGACGCGGCCCCGCCTCAGCGGACCTGATCGAGCAGGCGCTTGCACTCCAGCAGATCGAACAAAGCCTCCTGAAGCAGGGCGCGGTTGTCGCGGGACAGCCGGCTCGCGTCCGGCGATACGGGGCCATCGTCGTCCGGCTTCCCGAGGCCGAAGAACCGGCGGCTCGGCTTGGCCTTCGCTTCGCCGACCAGCACTTCGTCGTCGCCGCCGCGCGGCATCGCTGCCGGCGTCAGCGGCACCGAAGCCTGCTGCTTGCGCTGGGCAATGGCCTCGATGGCAGCGATGTCGCCGTTGCCGACGGCCACGAGGAACTGGTTGCCATTATCGCGCAGCAACTTCTGCACGCCCTTGATGGTGTAGCCCTGATCGTACAGCATCCGCTTGATGCCCTTGATCAGTTCGACATCCTGGGGGCGATAGTAGCGACGCCCGCCGCCGCGCTTCATCGGCCTGATCTGGGTGAAACGGGTTTCCCAGAAGCGCAGGACATGCTGCGGCAGGTCGAGATCCTCGGCCACCTCGGAAATGGTCCGGAACGCGTCGGGGCTCTTGTCCAGTGACACCGGGGGCGTCCTCCCGCAAGGCTATTCAGGAACGTGGTGCCCGCAAGCCGCGGGCAGCATCGTCATCTCGACGTCATCCTAGGCGAAACCGCAGGCGATTCGCGATTCATTTCAGCGATTTGCCGGCAGGTTTTCAAGGCTCACGCCAAGCAGCCCCCGGTTGCGGGGCGCGCCGCGACAAGGTCGGCGCGACGACGCCTATTTGAGCGTCTTGGCCTTGGCCAACTGATGCGCCCGCAGGATCCGGCTCTTCAGCACGTTGGAGGCCTTGAAGGTCATGACGCGGCGCGGCAGGATCGGCACCTCCTCGCCCGTCTTCGGGTTGCGTCCGATGCGCTCATTCTTGCCGCGGACATGGAACGTCGCAAAGGAGGAGAGCTTCACGGTTTCCCCGCGAACGATCGCCTCGCAGATTTCGCCGAGCACCGCCTCGACCAATTCGGCGGATTCTGTTCTGGAAAGGCCCACCTTGCGGTAGACGGCCTCGGCGAGATCGGCACGCGTAAGTGTCTTTCCCGCCATCGCTTTCCAGCCCTCCCCGCCTTGCTGTCTGAAGAAAGCGGACGTTAGGAAATTGGCCGGACGAGGTCAAGGAGCGAACGCGGAGCGCGTTCGCACCAGAACCGCCGCGGCCGGATCCGCCGCCTGCCTGCCGGGATGTCGTTCGAGCCCGAAGGTGACGCAGCGTCTACCAGCGGATCAGCACGGCCCCCCAGGTGAAGCCGCCGCCCATGGCCTCCAGCATCACGAGGTCGCCCTTGTTGATGCGTCCATCCGACACGGCCACCGAAAGCGCCAGCGGAACGGACGCCGCCGAGGTGTTTCCGTGCAGATCGACGGTCACCACGACCTTCTCGTCGGCAATTCCGAGTTTCTTGGCGGACGCATCGATGATTCGCCGGTTCGCCTGGTGCGGGACGAACCAGTCGAGATCCTCCGCCGTGATCTTCGCCTGGTCGAAGGTGGCCTCGATCACGTCGGTGATCATGCCGACCGCATGCTTGAACACCTCCCGGCCTTCCATGCGCAGATGGCCCACCGTGCCGGTGGTGGACGGACCGCCATCGACGAACAGCTTGTCCTTGTGGGTCCCGTCGGACCGCAGCGCCGCCGCCAGAACGCCACGGTCGCCGGGCGCGCCCGGCTCCTCGCTCGCCTCGAGCACGATCGCGCCGGCGCCATCGCCGAACAGCACGCAGGTCGAGCGGTCGGTCCAGTCGAGAATGCGCGAAAAGGTCTCGGCGCCGATGACGACGATCCGCTTGGCCAGGCCGCCGCGGATGTAGGCATCGGCCGTCACCACGGCGTAGACGAAGCCGCTGCACACCGCCTGCATGTCGAAGGCGAAACCGTGGCGCATGCCGAGGCGGCTCTGGATGTCGACCGCCGTCGCCGGAAACGTATTGTTCGGCGTCGAGGTGGCAAGCAGGATCATGTCGACGTCGTCCGGCGTCAGCCCGGCGGAGGCGAGCGCGGCGCGCGCGGCCGCCTCGCCGAGCGAGGCGGTCGTCTCGTCGTCGCCTGCGATATGGCGCTGGCGGATGCCGGTGCGCTGGACGATCCAGGCATCCGAGGTTTCGAGCACGCCCTCGAAATCGGTGTTCTTCATGACGCGGCGCGGAAGCGCCGAGCCGACGCCGCGAACGACGGATCTGATCATGGCGGTCCTTACTGGCTCCCCTCGCCCGAGGCGGCGGCGCGCGGCGCGACCTGCGGATGGCGGGCATGGAAAAGGTCGAGATCGGCTTCGATCCGATCGAGAAGACGGTTGCGGATCATGTCGTAGGCGAGTTCGACGGCGGAAGCGAAGCTTTCCTCGTCGGCGCCGCCATGGCTCTTCACGACGATGCCGTTCAGGCCGAGGAAGACCCCGCCATTGGCCTTGCGCACGTCCATCTTCTCGCGCAGCCGATCGAAGGCGCCCTTGGCGAAGAAATAGCCGATCCTGGCCATCAGGGTGCGCGACATCGCGGCGCGAAGGTAGCCGCCGATCTGCCGGGCGGTGCCCTCGGCCGTCTTCAGCGCGATGTTGCCGGCAAAACCCTCGGTGACCACCACGTCGACGGTGCCCTTGCCGATATCGTCGCCCTCGACGAAGCCATGGTACTTCATGGAGGTCAGATTGGCCTCGCGCAGCAGCCGCCCCGCCTCCTTGACCTCTTCCTGGCCCTTGATCTCCTCGACGCCGACGTTGAGCAGCCCGACCGTCGGGCGCTCGATGCCGAACACCGATCTGGCCATGGCGGCGCCCAGAATGCCGAAATCGATCAACTGGTGGGCATCGGCTCCGATCGTCGCGCCGACGTCCAGAACCACGCTCTCGCCGCGCAGGGTCGGCCAGATGGCGGCAATCGCCGGGCGTTCGATGGTCGCCATCGTGCGCAGGCAGAATTTCGACATCGCCATCAGCGCGCCCGTATTGCCGGCGGACACGCAACCGTCGGCATCGCCGCTCTTGGTGGCCTCGATCGCCCTCCACATGGAGGACTTCCAGCGGCCGTGCCGCAGCGCCTGGCTCGGCTTGTCGTCCATGCGCACGGCAACGTCGCAGTGGACGAATTGCACGACAGGGGCCAGCGCCGGATGTTTTTCGAGTTCCGGCCGGACCGCATCGCTGCGCCCATAGATCACGAAATTCACGTCGGTACGACGCTTGGCGACCTTTGCCAGGGCAGGAATGACGACGGAGGGACCGTGGTCGCCACCCATCGCATCGATCGATATCCTTATCACGAGGCTCTGATCTCACTCTCAAGCGTTCTGAAGCAACCCTGCTTCGCCATTCCTAGCATGAACGCGGCTCTTCCCAACGGTCCGATCATGATCCCGCCCGAAAACCGGCTCCCACGTTCGGGATCATGCGCAGTCGTGCGCGCGCCCCGAGAGGGCGGCGCCGGGCGAAAATAGCGGTTTTCCGACGCGGCACAATGCACAACGGCAGGCGCCCACCGCTTTCAGCCCTTGGGGAACAGCTTCCTCAGCTTTTCCTGCAATTCTCCGGATGGCGGCCGCGGCTCCGCCTCGGAGCGGGCGAGCGCAACACCGGACTTGCGCGGATAGGGGTCGATGCCGAGGCCGAAATACTCTTCCGCCAATGCCCCGACATCGATTCGGTCGCCGGCAAAGGTTTCCGGACTGTCGGGTCCGTCGACATCGATCAGGATTTCGCCGGCAAGGCCGATGCCCTCGCGGCCGAGCTTGGACTCCTCCGGCAGGAAGGTCGCCGAAATCGCCTCCTCGAGGCGCGACGGCACCGGCTCCAGCGTGACGATGCACTCCTGCACGATGTCGGCGGTCACCTTTCCTTCGACGCGCACGCCCTTGCGCTTCCACGTCGAGACGACGAGATCGACCCGCAGCGCCTCGACCGCCGCGAGTCCATGGACCTCGGCCAGCGCGGCGCGCTGGCGCGCATCCGCTTCGAAAGCCACGGGCAGGCCCCTGCCGGGCAGCCGGGCGACCGACACTTCGAAGGAGATCGGGCTTCTCTCAGGCTGGTGCATGAGCGGTCCCCGTGTCGTCGGCGACGGGATCGGCGAAGGCGAGGCGCCCCCGCAGGATGGACTCGATCGGCCAGGCGGCCAGCAGGCCGTTGCTGGCAAGCACGTAGCCGGCCAGCAGGCCGGCATGCGGCCAGGCCGCGGCATCGGGCCGGATGTTGCGCGCCAAAGCATCCGCCAGGGCCTCCCGGTCGCCGGCCTCGACCGCCGCCGCATAGGCCATGGTCCGGCCGTAGAACATGCGGGCGAGCTTCTTCATGCGCTTCGGCACGCCGAGATCGCCGATGCCGAGCTCCCGCAGCGAATGGTCGACATCGGTGAAGAAGTCGTCGATCAACTGCTGGGCGATCTCCGCGGCGCCGCCGCTCTCGCCGCGCAGCCGGTGCTGCACCAGGAACATGTGCAGCGAGATCATCTCGAAGCGGCCGAGCGGGGTATCGGGCACCTGCCAATCCGAAAAAAACTGCTCCCGCCGCGCCGCCGCCACGATCGATGCGTAAAGCGCCTCGATGACGTCCCGATTCTCGGCCCTTTCGAGGCCGAACAGGCGCTTGAACATTCTGCGTCTCCCGTAGGCGCGATTGACACCGCCGTCTTGTTGCATCGGTGCGCAAGCTGGTTTACCGGAATCCCGGCGCTTCGCCTAGCGCGGCCCGCCGGTGTCCGACACGGGGGATTTGTAGTTGAGGTCCAGAATTTTCAAGGTGCTGCCCGGATCGACCGCCGTTTCGGCCCTGCTGCTGGCGGCCGGCTCGGGATTGATCGCCGGCTGCACGTCGTCTTCGATGGGAAGCGGCCTGGGGCTCGGCGAGACGCTGACCCAGGGCTATGTCATCGATCAGCAGCAGATCGACCTTGTGCCGGTCGGATCGAGCCGCGAGCAGGTGCTGCTGTCGCTCGGCAGCCCGTCGACCACCGCCACCTTCGACAACGAGGTGCTCTACTACATCTCGCAGACGCGCTACCGGCCGGTCGCCTTCGCCAAGCCCCGCCTGGTCGACCAGCGCGTGCTCGCCGTCTACCTCGGCGAGGATGGACGCGTCACGAACATCGCCAATTACGGCCTGAAGGACGGCAAGGTGTTCGACTTCATCGCCCGCACCACGCCGACCGGCGGCAAGGACCAGAATTTCATCGCGCAGTTGATCACCGGCGCCGGCATGCCGAACCTCGCAAAGACCCCCTGACGGCGGCATTCCGAGGCGCCGCGAAGCGGCGACGCCCGACAAGAGAAAGGCCCGCGGGATCGCTCCCGCGGGCCTTTCTCTTTTGCTCCCGGCGACCGCCGCCAAAGCGCGTCACGTCAAATCGGACTCAGGCGACGCGCTTTACGCTTTGTTTCGGTGCATGTCGTTGTCCCGAAGCCGGTTCCCGCTTTCGGGCGACATGCATTAGCTGTGCGCCAGCACCGCCAGCAGCAGGAGCGCGACGATGTTGGTGATCTTGATCGCCGGATTGACGGCCGGGCCGGCGGTGTCCTTGTAGGGATCGCCGACCGTGTCGCCGGTCACCGAAGCCTTGTGGGCCTCGCCGCCCTTCAGATGCTTCACGCCGTCCTTGTCGATGAAGCCGTCCTCGAAGCTCTTCTTGGCATTGTCCCAGGCACCGCCGCCCGACGTCATGGAGATCGCGACGAACAGGCCGTTGACGATCACGCCAAGCAGAGAAGCGCCGAGCGCGGCGAAGGCGGACGCCTTGGAGCCGGAGATCAGCAGCACGCCGAAATAGACGACGAGCGGCGCCAGCACCGGCAGCAGCGAAGGGACGATCATCTCCTTGATCGCCGCCTTGGTCAGCAGATCCACGGCGCGGGCATAGTTGGGCTTGGAAGTGCCCTGCATGATGCCGGGATTCTCGCGGAACTGCTTGCGCACCTCCTCGACGATCGCGCCGGCCGCGCGGCCGACGGCGGTCATGGCGATGCCGCCGAACAGGTAGGGGATCAAGCCGCCGAAGATGAGGCCGGCGACGACGTAGGGGTTGGAAAGGTCGAAGGACACCGTGCCGATATCCGCGAAGTACGGATATTGCGCGGCGTTGGCGGCGAAATACTGCAGGTCGTAGCTGTAGGCGGCGAACAGCACCAGGGCGCCGAGGCCGGCGGAGCCGATCGCGTAGCCCTTGGTCACCGCCTTGGTGGTGTTGCCGACCGCGTCGAGCGCGTCGGTCGACTGGCGGACCTCCTTGGGCAGGCCGGACATTTCGGCGATGCCGCCGGCATTGTCGGTGACCGGGCCGAAAGCGTCGAGCGCGACGATCATGCCGGCCAGGCCGAGCATGGTCGTGACGGCGATCGCCGTGCCGAACAATCCGGCGAGCTGGAAGGTGGCCAGGATGCCGCCGACGATGACGATCGCCGGAAGCGCCGTCGATTCGAGGCTGACGGCGAGGCCCTGGATGACGTTGGTGCCGTGACCGGTCACCGAGGCCTGGGCGATCGACACGACCGGGCGCTTGCCGGTGGCCGTGTAATATTCGGTGATCACCACGATCAGCGCGGTCACCACCAGGCCGATCAGGCCGCAGATGAACAGGTTCGTTCCGGTCACCGCCACTCCATTGGCGACGCCCACCTCGTTCCATCCGACCGTCAGCGACGTCGCCGCGCCGAGGCCGACGACGGAGAGGATGCCCGTGACGATCAGGCCCTTGTAGAGGGCGCCCATGATCGAGCCGTTGGAGCCGAGCTTGACGAAGAACGTGCCGACGATCGAGGTGATGATGCAGGCGCCGCAGATCGCCAGCGGGTAGAGCATCACCGCGCCGAGCGCCTCGCTGGCGCCGAAGAAGATGGCGCCGAGCACCATGGTGGCGACCAC
>JAHBYY010000117.1 GCA_019635715.1 Rhizobiaceae bacterium
GGCTACTGGTCTGCGGAAGCGCACTGGCCACCGGCGGAGCAGGCCAGGGCGCTGTTCGGTGCGTCGGACGATGGTCGGCTGGTCGAAGGTGGCACGCTGTCCCAACCGGTTGCCGTGTCCAGCCGGCCGCAGACGGGAACCGCCTCCGGCGAATGGTGTCCCTATGGCTGGGGACCGGATATGCCGCTCGACCAGCGGGCCGAGGACGCAGTTTCGGTCTGCTGGGACAGCCAGCCGCTTGCCGACGCGCTGACGCTCCTCGGCGGCTGCACGGTCGAGCTGGATCTCGATTGCGACAGCGCCGAGGCGATGATCGCCGTGCGTCTCAACGATGTGTCGCCCGACGGTGTCAGCCGCAGGATCACCTATGGCCTGCGCAACCTGGCGCTGGTCGACGATCTTTCGTCCGCCAGGCCCGGCGGTGCTCGGGGCAGGCATGGCGTGACGGTTCGCCTGAAGGATGTCGGCTACCAGATTCCGGCCGGGCACAGGATCCGCGTTTCCGTCTCCACTGCCTATTGGCCGGTGGCGGTCGGCACGCCGGCGCGGCCTGTCGTCCGAATCTCCTCCCTGCGGCTCGGCATGCCGCTGGCGAGCCTGACGCCGCCCGCTCCGGTCGCATTCGGACCGGCGAGGGTGGCGTCCTATGCGGCGGCCAAGCAGGTGGTGGCGCCAGGGCGCGGCCGCCTCGCCATTTCGGAGCGTCTCGACCGACGGGAGACCATCGTCGAGGTGGTGCGCAATCTCGGCGCCGTCGAACTCGGCGACGTGTCGCTGGAGCTGCGCGCGCTCGGCTCGGAGAGCTATGTCATGCCCTGGCATGAGCCGGGCCAGGCGCATTCGGAAGCGAAGCGGCTCGCCGCGATGCGGCGCGGCGACTGGGACCTGCGGATCGAGACGCACTCGCGCGTCGGCTTCGACGGTCCCGACTACAGGTTCTCGGCGCGGATCGAGGCCTTCGAAAGCGACCGGAAGATATTCGAGCGGCAGTGGGACGAGCGCGTGGCACGGCCAGGGGCAGATCGCAGCCGGGCGGAGCATTCTGAAACGTCAACCAACGAGCTTGCAGAGGGGTACACTCAATGACCACCACCTTCACCAGAATCTCCCGGCGCGGCGCGCTCGCGGCGCTCGGGCTCGCCTTCGCGACCGCCACCGCGGCCAGCACCGCCGCGCAGGCGCAGGACGCGCCGGTGCGCATCGGCTTCCCGAACCAGACCGAGCAGGCGATGCTCGGCTACATGGCGGCGCTGATCGTCGAGAAGAAGCTCGGCCTGGCCGTCGAGCTCTCGCCCAACCTCGGCGGCACGGCCATCGGCCAGAAGGCCATCATCGACGGCGCGCTCGACATCTTCCCGGACTATACCGGCGACGCGCTCGCCAACGTGCTGAAGGAAGAGGCGCTGACCGAGCCGGCGAAGGCCTATGAGCGGGTCGCCTCGCAGTACAAGGAGAAATACGGCATCACCTGGCTGGCCCCGACCAAGTTCAACAACACCTATGCCCTGGCGTTGAAGAAGGACAAGGCCGAGGAGCTGAAGATCACCAAGATCTCGGACATGGCTCCGCATGCGAAGGACTGGTCGCTGGGCTCGTCGGTGGAGTTTGCCGGTCGTCCGATCGACGGCTATCCGGGCATGACCAAGGCCTACGGCTACGAGTTCGGGTCGATCAAGCCGATGGATATCGGGCTGATGTACACCTCGATCGATGCCGGGCAGGTGGACGTCATCGTCGCCTTCGCGACCGACGCCCGCATCGAGAAGGTCGGCCTGCGCGTCCTCGACGACGACAAGTTCTTCTTCCCGGCCTACAACGCGGCGATCACCGTGCGTGACGACCTGCTGGCCAAGCATCCGGGGATCAAGGACGCCATCGACCAGGTGATCGGCAACATCGACACCGAGACGCAGATCAAGCTGAACGCGCGCGCCGACATCGACAACATCCCGCTCGACAAGGTGGCCGAGGACTATTTGAAGGAGGTCGGCGCGATCGAGTAGGTGGCGAGACCCTCGCAGGGGGCAGTCGCTTGAAGAATCGACCCCCACCCCTAGCCCCTCCCCGCAAGGGGAAGGGGGATTGCGCGCCGCCGTCGTCTCCGGGCGATGAACGACATTCCCGATCGATGAGACGCCTCAAGGCTTCCCCTCCCCCTTGTGGGGAGGGGTAAGGGGTGGGGGTGCGCTCCGGCACGTGCGTCCAACCGATTGACCTAGCGGCCTTCGGCCCGCCAAACGGTGGGCCGGCGAGCGCCGGGCATGTTAGGCTCGGTGTCCCGGGGACCTCATGAATGGACTATTTCATAGCCAACTATGACCGGATCGCGCTGGCCACGGCGCGCCATTTCGAGATCTGCGCGCTGTCGGTGGCGCTGGCGCTGCTGATCGGGATCCCGCTCGGCATCGTCGCCGCCAAGGTGCGGCCGCTGGCCTTCGCGATCCTCGGAACGGTCAGCGTCATCTACACGATCCCGACGCT
Source organism: Rhizobiaceae bacterium (assembly GCA_019635715.1). GTDB lineage: Bacteria > Pseudomonadota > Alphaproteobacteria > Rhizobiales > Rhizobiaceae > Kumtagia. The sequence continues at coordinate 2,482 of JAHBYY010000117.1, forward strand.
GGCGATGTTCGGCCTGATGATCCCGCTTCTCGGCCTCGGCTTCGTGCCGGCGATCGCCGCGATCGTGCTCTATTCGCTGCTGCCGCTGGTGCAGAACGCCTATACCGGCATCGTCAACGTGCCGCCGCACATGAAGGAGGCGGCGCGCGGTCTCGGCATGAGCGAGGGGCAGATCCTGTGGCGCGTCGAACTGCCGCTGTCGCTGCCGGTGATCTCTGCAGGCGTTCGCACGGCCGTCGTCAACGCCGTCGGCATGGGGACGCTCGCCTCGCTGATCGGGGCAGGGGGGCTGGGCGATCTGATCTTCCGCGGCATCTCGACCGTGTCGCTGGTCGTCGTGCTGGCGGGCAGCATCCCGGTGATCGTCATGGCCGTGCTGGCCGACATGGCGTTGCGGGTTCTCGAGCTGCGGGCGGGGCGCAGGGCTGACAGCCGGACCGCCGGGAGTGCGCCGTGAGCCTTGGCCAGTATCTCGACATCTTCGGCGGGATGATCCTCGACCTGCTGGTCAAGCACATCCTCCTGTTCCTGGTGGCGCTGGCCGGCGCGGCGCTTGCAGGCATCCTGGCGGGTGTGGCGGTCTACAGGCTTCGGGCGGCCCGCTTCATCGTGCCGGTCATGAACGTGCTGCAGGCGACGCCGGAGATCGTCCTGCTGGCCCTGTGCATTCCCTTCCTGGGCATAGGCTATGTCGGCGCGATCGTTCCGCTGTTCATCAAGGGCATCCTGCCGGTGATGCAGAACACGCTGAGCGGCCTGCGCAGCGTCGAGCCGGGGCTGAAGGAAGCGGCGCGCGGCATGGGCATGTCGGAGCGCCAGACCCTGTTCAGGGTCGAACTCATCAACGCCGCGCCGGTCATCATCGCCGGCATCCGGGTCTCGGCGATCATGCTCGTGTCGGTGATCACGCTGACGGCCTATATCGGCGTCGAGAGCCTCGGCACGCTGATCCTGCAGGGGATCGCGCGCATGGACGCGAATGCGCTGCTGGTCGGCTCGGGCCTGTCGGCCGGGCTCGCCATCATCGTCAACCAGATCATGATCCTGCTGGAGAAGACCGCAATGCGTCTTGCCGGGAGAAGCCGATGAGCGAGACTGCGATCAAATTCAGGTCCGTCACCAAGCGCTTCGACGGTACGGAGCTGCCGGCGGTCGACCGTCTCGACCTGGACGTGCACCAGGGCGAGACCGTCGCGCTGATCGGCGCTTCCGGCTGCGGCAAGACGACGACGCTCAAGATGATCAACCGGCTGATCGATCCGACCGACGGCGCGATCATGGTCGCGGGCAGGGACGTCCGCAGCGTGCCGATCCTGGAGCTGCGCCGCTCGCTCGGCTACGTCATCCAGCAGGTGGGTCTGTTTCCGCACATGACGGTGGCGGCCAACATCGCCGTCGTGCCGCAACTGCTCGGCTGGGACAGGAAGCGCATCGCGGCGCGCGTCGACGAACTGCTCGCACTCGTACACCTGCCGCCGGAACAGTACCGCGGCCGGCGGCCGGCGGAGCTGTCCGGGGGGCAGCAGCAGCGTGTCGGGGTCGCGCGCGCGCTGGCTGCCGATCCGCCGATCCTGCTGATGGACGAACCTTTCGGGGCGCTCGACCCGATCACGCGGGCCAGCCTGCAGAACGAGGTGCTGGACATCCAGCGCAAGCTCAGGAAGGCGATCGTGATCGTCACGCACGACATGGAAGAGGCCATCCGGCTCGGCGACCGCATCGTCGTGATGGAACAGGGCCGCATCGCCCAGGCGGGAACGCCGGCCGATCTGCTGCTCAAGCCGGCCACACCCTTCATCGCCAGCCTGCTCGGCGAGGACCGGGCGATCAAGCTGCTGCAGACCATGAAGGTCGCGAGCCTGATGCAGGCGGGAGGCGAGATGACGGACGGAGCCCCCGGGATCGGGCGCGACGCGACGCTGCACGAAGCGCTCGGCGTGTTTCTTTCGAGCGGGGCGCCGGGCCTGACGGTGACCGACGAGGACGGCAAAGCCGTTGCGATGCTGGCACGGGACGGGCTGTTCCGTCTCCAATCGGCGCACCGTTGAGCGCTCCGGTGCGGATCGCCCTCGTCCAGGGCAGCGGGCAGCCGCTCTCGGTCGCCGCATCAATGTCGCAACTGGCTGCCGATGCGCGGCGGGCCGCCGAAGGCGGGGCGCGCCTGCTGTTGACGTCGGAACTGGCGATCTCGGGCTATGGCGATGCCGAGACGACCCGGCGGATGGCCGTGAACTCGCAACAGGCAACGAGCGAGATCGGTGCGATCGCCCGGCAGAGCGGTCTGGCGATCGCCGCCGGCTACAGCGAGCGCACCGCGACCGGCTTCTCGAACGCAGCCCTGCTGGTAAGCGCCGAGGGTCAGCGTCTCCTCAACTATCGCAAGATGCATCTCTGGGGCGAATACGAGGAGCAGGCGTTTGAGCCCGGTGCGCCGGGCGATCTTGCCGAGATCGAAGGGCTGAAGGCAGGGCTTTTGATCTGCTTCGATCTCGACCACCCGGTGACCGCGCAGGACCTTGCAGCACGCGGCGCGGACCTCATCCTGGTGCTCAGCGCCACGTCAGTGCCCTACGATATCGTGCCGATCGCCCAGGCCCCAGTGCGTGCCTATGAGAACGCGGTGTTCCTTGCCTTCTGCAATCAGGCGGGATCGCAGAACGGCTTCGATTTCGTCGGCTTGAGCGGCATCTGCGCTCCGGACGGATCGGTGCTGGCGCGGGCCGGCCGCGGCCCCGGCGAGATGATCTTCGCCGACATCGACCAGGACGCCTTTGCCGGCTACCGGCGCGCGCATCGCTACGCCGGCAAGCTGCGCGACGACCTTTATCCCAGACCCGAAAGGCTCGGCTGAAACGCATGACCCAGTTTCGCGACGTGTTTCCGCATGCGGTGCGCGAGATCGAGAACACCTGGATCCCAATGCCCGACGGCATCCGGCTGGCGGCGCGCATCTGGCTGCCCTCGGATGCCGATACGGTGCCTGTCCCGGCCGTGCTGGAGTTCATCCCCTACCGCAAGCGCGACGGCATGGCGCGTCGCGACGAGATGATGCATCCATGGTTCGCGGGGCATGGCTATGCCGCGATCCGGGTCGATCTGCGCGGCGCGGGTGATTCGGAAGGCGTGCTCGACGACGAATATTGCCCGCAGGAGCAGGAGGACGGCCTCGCCGTCATCGACTGGATCAGCCGCCAGCCCTGGTGCAGCGGCGCGCTCGGCATGATCGGCATCTCGTGGGGCGGGTTCAACGCGTTGCAGATCGCCGCCCGCCGCCCGCCGGCGCTGAAGGCGATCGTCACGGTCGGATCGACCGACGACCGCTATGCCGACGACGTCCACACCATGGGTGGGGCGCAGCTCAGCGCCAATTTCACCTGGGCGCAGACGTTCTTCTCCGATCTCACGCGCCCGCCGGACCCGGCCATCGTCGGCGAACGCTGGCGCAAGATGTGGATGGAGCGCCTGGAGAACCAGACCTTCTTCATCGAGCGCTGGCTGGCCCATCCGACGCGCGACTCCTACTGGAAGCATGGCTCGGTCTGCGAAGACTACGGCCGCATAGAGTGCGCCGTGCTCGCCGTAGGCGGCTGGGCCGATTCTTATACGAACGCGGTGCCACGACTGCTGCGCAACCTCGCTGCCCCGCGACGCGGCATCATCGGGCCATGGGGGCATGACTATCCGCACACGGCTATACCAGGGCCGGCGATCGGTTTCCTGCAGGAATGCCTGCGCTGGTGGGAACACTGGCTCAAGGGAAAGCAGACGGATGCGATGCAGGAGCCGCTGCTGCGTGTCCATCTGCAGCGCGACCTGTCCACCGCCCCAGACCATGCGCACCGCGACGGCGAGTGGATCGGCGTCGACGATCTCGGGCCACATGCACCTGGGGTCTGGCACCTGGGTGATGCCGGGTTAACGTCCAAACCCCAATCCGCATCCAGCCGGCTTGTCGCGACCCCGCAGACGCTCGGCTGGACCGCCGGCGAATGGTGCGCCTACGGCGCCTGCGCCGACCAGCCGGCCGATCAGGCCGTCGAGGACGGGCAGTCGGTCTGCTTCGACATGGCTCCGCTGGGCGAGCCCGTCGAAATCCTGGGCGCGCCCGTCGTGCGGCTGAGGCTTTCCTCGTCAAGCGACCGCGGCACCGTAATTGTCCGCCTCAACGAGGTCGATGAGGCGGGCCGTTCGGCTCGGATCACCTACGGCGTGCTCGACCTGCGCCATCGCGACGGATTCGAGACCGCCGTCCCGCTTCGTCCCGGTGAACCCGTCGAGGTGTCGGTGCGACTCTGCGACATCGCCTACCGTTTTCGGCCGGGCGCCCGTATCAGGGTCGCCATCTCAAACACCTACTGGCCGACGGTCTGGCCGGAGGGCGAGCCGGTGGCCCTGACGCTGCATACCGAGGGCAGCGTCCTCGAACTGCCGCTGCTCGATCGTGCGGCTGTCTCGACCCGACCTGTCGTCTTCGCGCCGGCGGAGGCGTCGCGCCCGGCGCCGCGCACCACTCTGCGGCAAGGCGAGATGCAGCGGCGTCTGCATCGCGACTTCATCGGCGGCGAGGAGATGCAGGAGGTCGTCGTCGACGACGGGGTGCAGCGCATCGACGCGCACGGCCTGGAGATCGGCCGGCGGTGCGTCGAACGCTACTTCGCCCGTCCCGGCGATCCGCAGTCGCCGCGCATCGAGGCCGACTGGACGATGACGCTGCGGCGCGGCGACTGGGGTATCAGGACGGAAACGCGCTCCACCATGCGCCGGCAGGGCGCGGGCTACGCGGTCGATTGCCATGTGACGGCCTTCGAGGGCGAGCGGCTCGTCTTCGAGCGCCGGCATTCGACCTCGACGTAGCGGGAAGGCTGTCCGGCCGTGCTTCAGTTCTGGATGCTGAAGCCGCCATCGACCTTCAGCGAGACGCCGTTGATCATCGAGGCCGCATCCGACAGCAGGAAGAGCGTCGCCTCGGCGTGGTCTTCCGATTCGGCAAAGCGGCCGACCGGAATGCGGGTCTTCACCGCATTGGCCTTGACCGGGTCGCTCCACGCCTTGATGCCCATCGGCGTCATGGTGACGACCGGGTTGACGCAATTGGCGCGGATGCCGTGCGGCCCGAGTTCCACGGCCATGACGCGCGTCGCCGCGTCGAGCGCGCCCTTGGTTGCGCAATAGGCGGTGTGGTCCGGCACGCCGAGGAAGGCGGCCATGCTGGAGATGTTGACGATCGCCCCCTTCTCGCCGCGGGCGATCCGGTCGCGCGCATATTCCTGCGCAAGCACGATCGGCGCCTTGAGGTTGACGTTCATCAGATGGTCGATCGTCTCCATGCTTGTGTCGACGAAGGGCTCGAGCGACGTCGTTCCGGCATTGTTGACGAGATAGTCGGCCGGCAGCGCCGCCCGGATCGCAGCGCGGGCCGCCTCAAGATCGGCGAGGTCGACGACGACCGGAATGCAGCCGGTTTCCGCTACGAGACTGTCCAGGTCCTCCGCCGACCGGGTCATCGCCACGACGGTTGCGCCGCGCGCGGTGAGCATCGACACGATGACCCGGCCGATCCCCTTGCCGGCGCCCGTGACGATCACCTTCTTACCCGCAAAATCCATCAACATCCTCCCGAGGTTCGTGCGGCGGTCAGCCTTGGCCGCCCGCATCCGGGCGGCATCGTAAGGAGCAAAACGCCGATGCGCGAGTCCGCCGCACAAGGGGCTCGCCGCCGGTGCGCAACGAAGGTCGAGCTCCTGGCGTCCTGCTGCGGCGCATCACCGCCGGCCGGCGCGGATGCGCTGCGCCGCGTGGAGACGGCTGTAGAGGCCGCCGCCGGCGATCAGCTCGTCATGCGATCCCTGCTCGGCCACGCCCGAGGCATCGACCACGACGATGCGGTCGGCATGCTCGATGGTTGCCAGGCGATGCGCGATCACCAGCGTCGTTCGCCCCTGCGACAGCTCCTGAAGCGAACGCTGGATCTCGCGTTCGGTCTCGGTGTCGAGCGATGAGGTCGCCTCGTCGAGAATGAGGATGGGCGGATTCTTGAGGAACATGCGGGCGATCGCCAGGCGCTGCTTCTGCCCGCCCGAAAGCTTCACACCGCGCTCGCCGATGACCGTTTCCATGCCGTCCGGCAGCGATGCGATCAGCCCTTCGAGATGGGCACGCCGTGCCGCGGCGCGGATCTCCTCCTCGCCGGCGTCGAGCCGGCCATAGGCGATGTTGTCGCGGATCGTGCCGCCGAACAGGAAGACATCCTGCTGGACGATGCCGATCTGGCTGCGCAGCGCGGCCAGCTTCATGTCCCTGATGTCGATGCCGTCGATGCTGATGGCGCCGGTCCGGACCTCGTAGAATCGCGGCAGCAGCGAGCAGAGCGTGGTCTTGCCGGCGCCGGAGGGGCCGACGAAGGCCACCGTCTCGCCCGGAGCGATATCGAGGTCGACATGGTTGAGCACGCTGCGTCCCTCGCCATAGCCGAAGCTGACATCGCGGAAGGCGATACGGCCCGACAGTTTGTCGACGGAGCGCGCATCCGGGCGGTCGGCGATGTCCGGCTCGGTGTCGAGCAGGGACAGGTAGCGTTGAAAGCCGGCGATGCCCTTGGGATAGGTCTCGATCACCGAGTTGATCTTGTCGATCGGCCGGAAGAACACGTTGACCAGCAGCAGGAAGCCGACGAAGCCGCCATTGGTGAGCTGGCCGGTCAGCACGTAATAGCTGCCGGCGATCATCACCACGAGCTGGATGAGGCGCATGCTCATGTAGCTGAGCGAGGTGCTGGCGGCCATGATCCTGTAGGCGGCGAGCTTGGTGGTGCGATAGCTGGCATTGTCCCTGGCGAACAATGTGCGCTCGTGGTCCTCGTTGCCGAAGGCCTGCACGACCCGCATGCCGCCGATGTTCTCCTCGAGCCGCACGTTGAAGTCGCCGACCCGGCTGTAGAGGGCCTGCCAGTTGCCGGTCATGCGGCCGCCGTAGCGTCCGGTCACCCAGGCGACCAGCGGCACGATCGCCGCTGTGATCAGCGCGAGCTGCGGATGCACCCAGACCATCAGCGCGAAGGCTCCGATGAAGGTCATGATGGCGATGAACAGGTCTTCGGGGCCGTGATGGGCGACTTCGCCGATCTCTTCCAGATCCTTGGTGACGCGGGCCAGCAGATGGCCGGTCTTGTGGTTGTCGTAGAAGGAGAAGGAGAGCTTCTGCAGGTGGTCGAAGCTCCTGCGGCGCATCTCGGTCTCGATGTTGATGCCGAGCATGTGGCCCCAGTAGACGACGACGGCCATCAGCCCGGTGTTGCAGATGTAGAGCGCCAGCAGGCCGAGCGCGGCGAGCACGATCATGCCCCATTGCTGGGTCGGCAGAAGCTGGTCGACGAACAGCTTGACGGCGACCGGGAACGCCAGTTCCAGCAGGCCGGACAGGACCGCGCAGCAGAAATCCAGCAGGAACAGGCCCTTCCAGGGGGCGTAGTAGGCAAAGAAGCGTCGGATCATCGGCATCGGGCCATCCGCTCGGAGTTGATGACGAAGCGACGGCGAGAGGCCCTGTGCTTCCCGATCGGCTTTACCGCCGGATCGGCCGTGCCGCCAATAGGCCACGGCAAGGCCAATTGCGACCGTCCCCCGGACCTGGCCGCGCGCGAGCTCCGGCCGGCTTGCGAAGGGCGGCGCGTCCGACCTCCAAAGCGACGCGACTGGGGCTCGTCGGCCCTGTTGGTTTTGGGGGTTTTTGTGGGTT
>JAHBYY010000118.1 GCA_019635715.1 Rhizobiaceae bacterium
AAAGGGTGATTTCGAGACCCGGAGCGCAGCGTACATTCGGTACGTGAGCACCGGAAGCGCAGAAATCGCCGTTTGCAGCCCACCCTCACGCAATTTCCAAGCGGGCTCTCAGCGCTGGGTCGTATGCAGCGCGGTGACGCCGCGTTCCGACAGCATGCGGCGCACCGTGCTGGTCAACTGCGTCACCTCGCCGATCGCCTCGTCGATGGCGGCGCGCTGCTTCTGCAGGCGTCCGAGCTGCTTCTCCGACTTGTCGAGCGTCAGTCGGAGCTGCTTGGTGTTGGAGCCGGTCGGGTCGTAGAGATCGATCATCTGCTTCACGTCGCGCAGCGAGAAGCCGATCTTGCGGCCGAGCAGGATCAGCTTGAGGCGGGCGCGGTCGCGCCGCGCATAGAGCCGCATATTGCCGTCGCGGCGCGGATGCAGCAGGCCCTTGTCCTCGTAGAAGCGCAGCGTGCGCAGGGTGACGTCGAACAGCGAGGCCATCTCGCCGATCTTCAGATAGTCCTGTCCGTCGTCCGCGAAATTTTCAGAAACGCCGGAATCAATGCCAGCCTGATTGCTGGCGACAGCCAATTTCATCATTTCCTTCAGCTTTCCCCGGGTTGTGCGCCGCGTCAGGTCCGACGTGCTTGGATGACGATGTTCGGGGTCTCGGTCTTCGCGCACCAGTTGAGATCAAACGCAGGCGCCAATCTGGTAGGGCCACCTTACGTTTACGTAAGTTGGTCATATACGAACCTGCCTTTACGGTTTCAACCGCCCGTGGGTTGCATTCCCGTGCAACGGCCGCTTGCGCCGAAACGGCTCCTTGCAGTTCTTTCGGCAAAGTTAATGGAGGTTAACGCCTTGTTTACCACGTTCGGGGAAATGTGCCTGTGTCGGGCCTTCGTGAATATCCGGTAGCTCTTTTTTCACGGACGATCGAACCGCCCCGTCACGGTTCCGCCGTGAAGTGTCGGACGAGATCGCAATCAGGGGTCCGTACCGCGCCCGCACAGGGCCGACACAAGGGCGGATAGGCGTTTCGATGAACAGCAGGCGATCGTATCTCGACACCCTGAATGCCGGACGGCATCGCCGCCCTGGGACCACCCTGGACGACATCACCCAGTCGCTCCAGAACCTCGAGAGCAGGCTGGAGGATTCACGCGAGGCGCTCGCCGGCTACGGCCGGCCGCGCGGCCAGGAGCCGCGCATGCAGCCGCGCGACAGGACATGGCATGAGCCGGCGCACCGCGCCGCAGCCGAGCCCGCCCATCGCTCGCTCGCCCGCGAGATCGACCGTGTCCGCGAGCAGGAGGCCGGACTGGCTTCCGCCAGCCACATCGCCGGGGAATTGCGGGGTCTTCGCGACGATCTGCGCCAGCAGGTGACGGGCAATATCCAGCGCGAGTTCGAGGCGCTGCGCAGCGAGATCGGCCGCACGCTTGCCTCCGAGCAGAAATCCGACATCGGCGCCGATCTCGGCGCCGAGATCGAACGCATCTCGCAGGGCATGCGCGATCTTTCGGCGCGCACCGACGATCGCGGGCTGAACCTTCTGCGTTCCGACATCGAGCAGGTGAAGGGTGCGCTCGAACAGTTGGCGCGCGAGGAGACCCTGCGCGGCGTCGACAGCCGCTGGGACGATTTCGATCGCCGCTTCTCGAGCTTCGAGAAAAAGGTCTCGGCCAGGCCGCAACACGATCCCGAGATCGCCGGGCTCGCCCAGCGCCTGCAGTCGATCGGCGATGCGGTGAGCAATCTCCCCGAATCGCTTTCGCTGCGCTCGCTCGAGGACAAGGTGCGCGGTCTCGCCGGGGCCGTCGAGCAGTTCGTCCGGCAGCAGGAGCACCAGGCTCCGGAGACCATGCGCCTGCTCGACGAGCGGCTGGACGAGATCTCGCGCGCCATCGTCGCGTCCGCCGCCGCGGCGGCCCAGGCGCCGTCCATCGATCCCGCCCTGCTGGAGCGCATCGAGGCGCGCGTCAGCGGGCTGGCGCGTCAGATCGAGGAGGTGGTCGAGGACCGGCCCGGCGCCGAGGTGATCGACCGGCTCGGCGAGCTGTCGAAGCGCGTCGACGATCTGGCGGCGCGCGGCGCCATTCCGGCACAGGCCGTGGAACGTCTCGGCAAGCAGATCCTCGCCATTGCCGAGAAGATCGACAGCACGCCGCTTCCGCCGGATGCCGATCAGATCCTGCAGGGGTTCGAGAGCCGGTTCGGTGAACTCACCAGCATGTTTGACCGGCGCCACCACGATTCGATGGATCACGCCACCAATATGTTCCGCGACCTCGAGCGCCGGCTCGATCAGGTGGCGGAGCGGATCGACCAGCGCGGCGCCGAGACGCTCGACCACGCCCGCAGCATGCGCGCCATCGATCACCGCTTCGCCGCGCTCGCCGAGGACATCGCGGCGCAGCGCGCGGACGGTTCGACCCAGGAGGCGATCCGCGGCCTCGAGGGCCGCCTCAACGAAATCTCCCACCGCATCGACGCCTCGGCGAAGCGCTTCGCCGGCATCGACCCGGAGCTGATCCGCAGCCTGGAGAGCCAGGTCGTGGCCCTCTCCGGCCATCTCAACCGGCCGATGGGTCCGCTGCCGGAACTGGAGGACATCAGCCCGCGGCTGGAGGAACTGGAAAAGGCCGTCGCCGGCAGCCGCGACTCGATCGTCGAGGCGGCCCGCCAGGCAGCCGAGAACGCCGTGCGCAGCCTCGACGGGACGCAATCGCACACCGCCGCCGTCGAAGGCCTTGCTCAGGATCTGAAGGCGCTCGAGCAGATCGCGCGCCGCTCGGACGACCGCAACGCCAAGACGTTCGAGGCGATCCACGACACGCTGATCAAGATCGTCGACCGGCTCGGCACGCTGGACGACAACGCCGCCGCGGCGCGCCAGCTCGCCGACCAGCCGCGCCATCCGATGCGCAAGCGGGCGCTCACCGACACGCCGCCGCTCGCCATGGAAGAGCCCATGCCGGTGCCGCAGCCGGCCCAGACGGTTCAGCCGTCCCGTCCGCCCCACGCTCCGACGCGCACGCCGGCGGAAGCCGCGGCCGAAGCGGCGGTCGCCGCCGTCGAGGAGCCGCTGGAGGAACTTCCCGGCGAGCCGCCGAAGCGTCACGCCTCCCTGCTCGGGGGCCTGGTGCGCGCCCTGAAGAAGGACAAGGAACAGCCGGCCGAACGCGTCGAGCCGGAGCAGCGGGCACCGGCGCCGGCTCCCGTCGAGCCGTCGCTGGATGCGCCGCTCGATCCCAAGATCGCCAATCGGCCCCTGGAGCCCGGTTCGGGTGCGCCGGACCTCAACGCCATCATGCGCAGGGTCCGCGAAGAGCGGGGCCAGACGCCGCAGGCAAGCGCTGCCGGCCCCGACGCGGCGAAGTCGGATTTCATCGCGGCGGCGCGTCGCGCCGCCCAGGCTGCCGCGGCGGAGGCCGAGCTTCTGAAGAAGAAGTCGGTGACGGCCACCGGCGTCAGTGCGACGTCGAAGCTTGGCGGCATGCTGAAGCTGCGCCGCCGGCCGGTGCTGCTCGCAGCCACGGGCCTGCTGGTCGTTCTGGCCGCCGCCCAGCTCGGCAGGGCCTATTTCGGCGGCGGCGATGCGCCGGCCGAGGCCGTCGCGATGACCGAGACGGCCGGTGTGCCGCCCGCCGTCGGTGCCGGTGCCATGCCGGAAAACGCGACCGACGACGCGCCCGCCTCCGTGACCGCCGAAGCGGCGGCACCGGTCGAGATTGCCGCCGAGCCGATGCCGGATCCGGATCCGGCCGGGACGGCAGCCGTGACCGCCGGTCCCGACTCCGCGATGCCGGCCGAAGCCGGTATGCCGGCAGACATCGCCATGCCGGCCGTAGCCGCGCCGTCGCCGGCGCTTCCGGTGACCGCCGATGCCGCTCCGGCCGACGGCCCGACCACGGCGGCCCTCGGAGCCGACGAGGAAGGCCCCGACACGCCGCTTCCTGGATCCGCGGTCGCCGAGGTCGAGAAGGTTCCGGAAAACGCCGGCCCGCTGGCGCTGCGCGAGGCGGCGGAAGCCGGCGACGCGAAGGCGCTGTTCGAGCTCGGATCGCGCTATTCGGAAGGCCGCGGCGTCAAGGCCGACCTCACCGAGGCGGCCAAGTGGTACGAGAAGTCGGCGGAACTCGGCTTCGCGCCGGCGCAGTACCGTGTCGCCTCCTTCTACGAGAAGGCGACGGGCGTCGAGCGCGACATCGCCAAGGCCAAGACCTGGTATCAACTGTCGGCCGAGCAGGGCAATGCGAGCGCCATGCACAATCTGGCGGTGCTCTATGCGATGGGCGCCGACGGCACGACCGACAACGAGTCGGCGGCACGGTGGTTCAAGATGGCCGCCGACTTCGGCGTCAAGGACAGCCAGTTCAATCTCGGCATTCTGGCAGCCAAGGGCGTCGGCATGCCGCAGAGCCTGGAAGAATCCTACAAATGGTTCGGCGTCGTCGCCAAGTCGGGCGACCGCGACGCCGCCGCCAAGCGCGACGAGGTGGCCAATTCGCTGCGTCCCGAACAGCTCACCAAGGCGCGCGCCGCCGTCGACATGTGGAAGGCGCAGCCGCTCGATCCGGAAGCCAACAGCGTCGAGATCCCCGAATCCTGGCAGGAAGGGCCCGCCACGACGGCCGGCATCGACATGAAGAAGGCGATCGGCAACATCCAGCGCATCCTGAACAAGAACGGCTACGATGCCGGCGGCGCCGATGGGGTGATGGGCGGCAGGACCAAGAGCGCCATCATGGCGTTCCAGAAGGACAACAAGATGGAGCCGACCGGCGAGGTCGACGAGCAACTGGTCAAGGCGCTGATCGCCCGCAAATAGTCATTCTGGACTTCTTCGCGGCGCGCGGACCGAAAGGCCGCGCGCCGTCGCGCGAATCTATCCCGTTGAAATATTATTTGTTTTCCTGCGTCGCGCGGTGTTTGACTTTAGGCCCATTCTGGGCGCATCACCGCTATGGGCAAGGCGGGAATGTCGTCCCGTCCCATAGACCGGATTCGCAGCAGAGTTCGACGGGTGGGCATCTATCTCCCGATCGCTGAAATGTCCGTCAACATCCTGGTTCTGCTCGCCATGGGCGGCGCGGTGGGATTTCTTTCGGGCATGTTCGGCGTGGGCGGCGGCTTTCTGATCACCCCGCTGCTGATCTTCTACAACATTCCCCCGGCGATCGCCGTCGCCACCGGTGCCAACCAGGTGATCGCCTCGTCGTTCTCGGGTGCGCTCGCCCACATCAAGCGCGGAACGCTCGACTTCAAGCTGGGCACGGTGCTGCTGCTGGGCGGCGTGGCCGGCTCGACGCTCGGCATCCTCGTCTTCTCCTGGTTGCGCAGCCTCGGCCAGCTCGACCTGATCATCTCGCTGACCTACGTCGTCTTCCTCGGCACCGTCGGCGGCCTGATGCTGGTCGAGAGCGTCAACGCCATCCGTCGCAGCCGCGGCGGAGCGCCGCCGGCGCTGAAGAAGGCCGGCCATCACAACTGGATCCACCGCATGCCGCTCAAGATGCGGTTCCGCGCGTCGAAGCTGTTCGTCAGCGTCATCCCGGTCCTCGGCCTGGGCGCCGGCATCGGCCTGCTGTCGTCGATCATGGGTGTCGGCGGCGGCTTCATCATGGTGCCTGCGTTGATCTACCTGCTCAAGGTGCCGACCAACGTCGTGGTCGGCACCTCGCTGTTCCAGATCATCTTCGTGGCCGCCTACACCACCATCGTTCACGCCACGACCAACCAGACGGTCGACATCGTTCTGGCGTTCATTCTGATGATCGGCGGAGTGGCCGGCGCGCAGTACGGCGCCAAGGTCGGCCAGAGGCTGAAGGGCGAGCAATTGCGGGCGCTGCTCGGCCTGCTGGTCCTGGCGGTCGCCGTCCGCCTTGCCTTCGACCTCTTCCTGCCGCCGCCGAACGTCTATTCGCTGGTGCCGGGCCTGTGACGGTGCTGCGCCGCACCCTGCTGTCGATCGCCGCCATGGCCTGGCTGGCGGCGGGGGCCATGGCGCAGTCCGCCAATCCCGAAGGCATCCAGATCGGCCTGTCGACCGACGTCATCCGCATCACCACCGATTTTGCCGGCGAGGATCTGACGATCTTCGGGTCGCTGGAGAACCCGGACGTGCTGACGGCGCGCCAGAGCCGCTACGACGTCGTGGTGGTGCTGGAGGGGCCGGCGCGCCCGGTGACGGTGCGGCGCAAGGACCGCATCCTCGGCATCTGGATCAACACGCTGCAGGAAGGGTTCGTCGGCGTGCCGGAATCCTACTCGATCGCCACGACCCGCATGCCGCAGGACATCACCGACCCGAACAGCTACCGGCAACTGGCGCTCGGCATCGACTATCTGCATGTCCAGCCCGTCGACCGGGAGAGGCCGGAGACGTTGGCGGAATTCACCGCGGCGCTGCGCGAGCGCAAGCGCGCCAGCGGCCTCTACAGCGAGCGCATCGGCGGCGTGCAGTTTCTCTCGACGAGCCTGTTCCGCGCGACGCTCAGCCTGGCGCCGAACGTGCCGATCGGCACCCACAAGGCGCGCGCCTTCCTGTTCAAGAACGGCCTCTTCGTCAAGGAAACGTCGGCGCAACTGGCGATCGTCAAATCCGGCTTCGAGCAGACGCTGTACCGCTTGTCGACCGACCATGGCTTCTTCTTCGGCATATGCGCCGTCGTCCTGGCGATCGTCACCGGCTGGCTGGGCCGCATCATTTTCAAGCGGGATTGACCTGGCTTTCCGCCCGCCGGGGGGCTGGAGAAGATCTCTCAAGGGCCCGGCGGCCGCTGGAGATCCTTGCGACTGCACGGCAAGCGCTTGAACGGCTCGCCTGCGGTCGCCCGATCGCCGCGCGCCAACGGATCAAAAAAGATCGGCTCCAGAATTGACGTTTGCGTAAACGTCAATTAGAATTTTCATGTCAGATTGGATCCGGGCGGCGCGTCTTGGTGCGGCTGCCCGCCCCGGCGGAGGAGCCAGGAATGCCGATTTACGCCGCGCCGGTGCGCGACACGCTGTTCGTTCTCAACGATGTGCTCGGCTATGAGCGCCACGCCAACCTTCCGGGCTTCGCAGACGCTTCCGGCGACGTTCTGGAGGCGATCCTCGGCGAGGGCGCGAAACTCGCCGAGACGGTCATGCTGCCGACCAACCGCGCCGGCGACATGCAGGGCTGCAAGCGCGCCGAGGACGGTTCGGTGACGACGCCGAAAGGCTTCAAGGAGGCCTACGACCAGTATCGCGACGGCGGCTGGATGGGGCTTGCCGTGCCCGCCGAATATGGCGGGCAGGGGCTGCCCTACTGTCTGCACTCGGCGGTCGGCGAGTATCTCGTCTCCGGCAACATGGCGCTGATGATGTATCCCGGCCTGACCCAGGGCGCCATCGCGGCGATCCTCGTGCATGGCACGCAGGAGCAGAAGCAGCGCTTCCTGCCGAAAATGGTCGAGGGCGCCTGGACCGGCACGATGAACCTCACCGAGCCGCATTGCGGCACCGATCTCGGCCTGCTGCGCACCCGCGCCGTACCTCAGGCGGACGGCTCGTACAGGATCTCCGGCCAGAAGATCTTCATTTCCGCCGGCGAGCACGACATGGCGGACAACATCATCCACCTGGTGCTGGCCCGCATCGAGGGCGCGCCGCAGGGCGTCAAGGGCATCTCGCTGTTCATCGTGCCGAAATTCATCCCCGACGCCGACGGCAATCCGGGCACGCGCAACGGCGTCTCCTGCGGCTCGATCGAGGAGAAGATGGGTATCCACGGCAACGCCACCTGCGTCATGAACTACGACGAGGCGACGGGCTGGCTGATCGGCGCGGAAAATGCCGGCCTGAAGGCGATGTTCGTGATGATGAACGAGGCGCGCCTCGGTGTCGGCCTGCAGGGGCTGTCGATCTCCGAGATCGCCTACCAGAACGCGGTGGCCTATGCGAAGGAGCGCCTGCAGGGCCGTGCGCTGTCCGGGCCGAAGGCGAAGGACAAGCCTGCCGACCCGATCATCGTCCATCCGGACGTGCGCCGCGCGCTGATGACCATGCGGGCCTTCAACGAGGCGGGCCGCGCGCTGGTGCTGTGGACGGCCATCCGCTCCGACGTGGCGCACCGCTCCGGCGACGAGGCCGACCGCCAGGCGGCGGACGACGCGATCGGCCTGCTGACGCCGATCGTCAAGGGCGTGCTCACCGACAAGGGGTTCGAGCACGCGGTGATGGCCCAGCAGATCTATGGCGGCCACGGCTATATCGAAGAGCACGGCATGAGCCAGTTCGTGCGCGACGCCCGCATCGCCATGATCTACGAGGGCGCCAACGGCATCCAGGCGCTCGACCTCGTCGGCCGCAAGCTGGCGGCCAATGGCGGCCGCGCCGTCCAGGCCTTCTTCAAGGAAGTCGGCGCGTTCTGCGAGGCCGGCCGTGCCGACGAGAAGCTGGCGCCCTACACCAAGGGGCTGAAGAAGGGCTTGAACGACCTGCAGGCGGCGACCATGTGGCTGATGCAGAACGCGGTTGCCAAGCCGGACAATGCAGGGGCTGCCTCGACCGACTACATGCAGCTCTTCGGCCTCGTGGCGCTCGGCTACATGTGGGGCCAGATGGTCAAGAGCGCGCAGGAAAAACTCGCTTCGGGCGAAGCCGGCGACGCGGCCTTCTACGAGGCCAAGCTGGTCACCGGCCGCTACTTCATGGAGCGCATCATGCCGGAGACGGCGGCGCACCTCGCCCGCATCTCGACGGGCGCGGACACGATGATGGCGCTGCCGGCGGAGGCGTTTTGATGACTTCGCGGCGGACGCCCCCTCCACCGCCTTCGGCGGTCCCCCTCCCCCGCTTCGCAGGGGAGGATCCGACGTTGCGGCCGTCCGCGACCTCAATCCTCCCCCGTTCACGGGGGAGGGGGACCACGCGAAGCGTGGTGGAGGGGGCGCACAGCCTATCATGACCGATCCCGCCACCATCCTCGGCCTGCCCAAGCCCGCCTGGGCGAGCGACGACGTCGCCATGCTCTACGACATGGCGCGGCGCTTCATGGAGACCGAGATCGCGCCGAACTACGAGCGCTACGAGAGCCAGGAGATGGTCGACCGCTCCGCCTGGGAGAAGGCCGGCGCGGCGGGCCTGCTCTGCGCCTCGATGCCGGAGCAATATGGCGGCGCGGGCGGCACCTACGCCCATGAGAGCGCCATCATCGAGGCGATCGGCCATGCCGGCGTCGACGGTTTCGGCATTGTCCTGCACAACGCCATCGTCGCCCCCTACATCCTGCACTACGGGTCGGAAGAGCAGAAGGAAAAATGGCTGCCGAGGCTCGCCACCGGCGAACTGATCGGCGCCATCGCCATGACCGAGCCGGGCGCCGGCTCCGACCTGCAGGGCGTCAAGACGCGCGCCGAGAAGGACGGCAACCAATATCGCATCAACGGCTCGAAAACCTTCATCACCAACGGCCAGCACGCCAACCTGATCGTCGTCGTCACCAAGACCGATCCGGCGCAGGGCGCCAGGGGCACCTCGCTGATCGTCGTCGAGACCGACGGAGCGGACGGCTTCGAGCGCGGCCGCAACCTCGACAAGATCGGCATGAAGGCCAACGACACCTCCGAGCTGTTCTTCAACGAGGTGAAGGTGCCGACCGCCAACCTGCTCGGCGGCGAGGAAGGGCAGGGCTTCGTCCAGCTCATGCAGCAATTGCCGCAGGAGCGCCTGCTGATCGGCGGCCAGGCGATCGCCATGATCGAGCGCGCGCTGACCGAGACGATCGCCTACGTCAAGGAGCGCAAGGCGTTCGGCAAGGCGATCATCGATTTCCAGAACACCCAGTTCAGGCTGGCCGAGCTGAAGACCGAGGCGTCGGTCGGACGCGTCTTCTACAACGACTGCGTGGCGCGCCATGTGGCGGGAGGGCTCGACCCGGCCACCGCCTCGATGGCGAAATACTGGCTCTCCGACCTTCAATGCAAGGTCGTCGACGAATGTCTGCAGCTCTTCGGCGGCTATGGCTATATGAATGAATATCCGATCGCTAGGATGTACCGCGACGCCCGCGTCCAGCGCATCTATGGCGGCACCAACGAGATCATGAAGATGCTGATCGCGCGGAGTTTGTGAAAGACGAGGATTCTTTCCGCG
>JAHBYY010000119.1 GCA_019635715.1 Rhizobiaceae bacterium
CTTCGGTTTACAAAACCGCTGCTCTACCAGCTGAGCTACAAGGGCAAGGCGTTCCGGTTATCACATCCGGTCCGCCAGTAAAGTCAAAACTCCGTGGAACTCGCGGCATGGCGGCTTCGGTCGCGCGTGCTGCTTAAAATCGCCGAACTTCGTTCCCAATTAAGGAGGGTCGCCTGGTGACGGGAGGTTCGGGATGATCAGGTTCGTTGCGATCGCCATCGGACTGGCGCTGCTGACGCTGCTGCTGCTCAGGATTGCCCGGGAATTGCGCGGATCGGCCATCGACTGGCGCGGGGTCGCCCTGGCGTGCGGCTTCGTGGCGCTGGCCTTCTATCTGCGCCACGCCACCGGCATGGGCTGAACGCGGCGCGGACGGCCGTTGCCGGCCGACGCGGTGTGTCGCTGTTGCCGGCCGGTCGAGCAACAAAAAACGGCGGCGACCAGGTCGCCGCCGTCCGATGTCGCCGCAACCGATCAGGCGATCACTTGTAGCTCTCGGCGTTGCTCTTGTCGACGATCTCCGCACCGGTGTCGACGACCGGCGGCAAGGTCTCGCCCTTGATGAGCTTGGCGAGCGACTCGACGCCGATGGCCCCCATATGCACCGGCCGCTGCGCGATCGAGATCGCCATCTCGCCCTTGAGGATCGCCGCGGCGGCCTCCGGGTTGCCGTCGAAGCCGACCACCATCACCTTGTCGAGCATCTTGGCGCCCTTCAGCGCCTCGATCGCACCCATGCCCATATTGTCGTTGGAGGCGAACAGGGCCTTCAGGTTCGGGTTTGCCGTGATGATGTTCTCGGTGACCATCTGGCCCTTGGCATTGTCCCATTCCGCCGTCTGCTCGGCGACGATGTTCATGCCGCAGGCGGTCAGCGCGTCGCGGCTGCCCTTGGCGCGGGCCGAACCGTTCACAATTGCCATGACGCCCTGCAGGATGGCGACGTCGCTGCCTTTCTCGATGTGATCGCAGATGTACTTGCCGCCGAGCGCGGCGGCCGGTTCGTTGTCCGTGCCCACATAGGTGATGCCGGCGACACCGCCCGGACGGTCGATATAGACGACCTTCACGCCCTGCTTCAGGGCCTTCTCCACCGTCGGATTGAGCGCGGCGGGGTCGGCGGGAGCCAGGGCGAGGCCGGTGATGCCCTTGGTCAACTGATCCTCGACCAGGGCGATCTGCCCGGCGACGTCGGATTCGCCGCCCGGCGATCCGAGCACCGTGACCTCGATGCCCATTTCCTTGCCCTTCTCGAGCGCACCCTGCTCGACCTTGGCCCAGAACTGGTTGGCCGACGGAATGTTGCCCATGATGACGGCGAACTTGTCCGCGGCGAAGGCGCCGGCGGTGGATGCGAGCACCACGGCCGATGCCAGCAGAATCTGTTTCAGTTTCATGTTTCCTCCCATTGGCTCCGCGACAGAGATGTGCCGGCGCCGGAGCGTGCGCCGGGGTATTCCTACCGCCTCGCCCTGGCGCGGCGGCGCAGCACGTCGATCCAGACGGCGAGGATGATGATGATGCCGATGAGGGTTTGCTGCCAGAACGCGCTGATGTTCATGAGATTGAGGCCGTTGCGCAGCAGACCCATGACCAGCACGCCGGCGAACACGCCGAGCACGGTGCCCCGCCCGCCGAAGAAGCTGGCGCCGCCGATGATCACAGCGGCGATCGCGTCGAGCTCGGCGCCGATGCCGAGATTGGGGTAGCCCGAACCGGTCCGTCCGGCCATCAGCAATGCCGCCAGGCCGGCGAAGAAGCCGGACGCCGCATAGACGAACACCAGCACGCCGTTGACGTTGATGCCGCTGACCCGCGCCGCCTGCGGATTGCCGCCGACCGCGAAGATGTGCCGCCCGAGCGACACCTTCCTCATGAACCAGGCGACCCCGCAGTAGCAGACGAGCAGCAGGATCGCGCTGACCGGGATCACCGCGAACTCGCCGCCGAAGGGCAGGGGAATGTCGCCGGTGCCGAGATAGCGCACCTCGTCGGAGATGCCGGACACCGGGCGGCCGTCGGTCACGAGGTTGCACAGGCCGCGCACGGCGTTCAGCGTGCCGAGCGTCATGATGAATGGATGCGGCAGCTTGAGCAGCGTCAGGCCCAGTCCGTTGATGATGCCGATCAGCGCGCCGACCAGCGGCCCGATCAGCAGCACCAGCGGCCAGGGCACCCCGGATGTGTCGGCGATCGCCAGCAGCATGATCGCCAGGGCCATGACGGAGCCGACCGACAGGTCGATGCCGGCCGTGACGATGACCAGATACATGCCGAGCGCCAGCAGGGCGTTCATGCCGATCTGCCGGATGATGTTGGTGATGTTCTGTGCCGTCATGAAATAGTCGGGCTGCAGCGCCCACAGCAGCAGGATCATCGCCAGCACGACGAGAAGGATCCCGTAGTCCTCCAGCAGGCGCCCCCGCAGGTCGCGCCAGCCGGTGGTCGGGTTTCTGGAAACCGCGTCCGTCATCGTCAGATCACCTTGTCGTGCGCAAGGGCGGTGGAATGTCCCTTGGTTCCCATGATCCAGCCGATCACCTCGTTGCGGCTGGTGTCTGCCAGACGAGCCTCTGCGAAGTTGCGGCCGTGGAACAGCGCCATGACGCGGTCGCAGACATAGAAAACGTCGTCCATGCGATGGCTGATCAGGATGACGCCGACGCCGTGATCCTTGAGGCGGCGGATCAGGTCGAGCACCTTGCCGACCTCCTTGATCGCCAGCGCCGCCGTCGGCTCGTCCATGATCACCACCTTGGCGGCGAAGGCGGTGGCGCGGGCGATGGCAACCGCCTGCTGCTGGCCTCCGGACAGTTCCTCGACATTCTGGTCGACCGACTTCACATGGATCTGCAGCCGCTCCAGATGCTCGGCGGCGAGACGGCGGGAGCCGGCTTGATCGATCAGGGTCAGGCCGCCAAATGTCCTGCCCGGCTCGCGGCCGAGGAAGATGTTCTCGAAGATGCGCATGTTCCCGGCCAGGGCCAAATCCTGGTAGACCATCTCGATGCCGTTGCGGTGGGCGTCGCGCGGCGAATGGAAATGCACCGGCCGTCCATTGACCAGGATCTCGCCGTCGCTCGGCCTGAACAGTCCCGAAAGGATCTTCATCAGCGTCGATTTGCCGGCGCCGTTGTCGCCCACGACGCCGAGCACCTCGCCGGGGGCGAGCGACAGGTCGACGCCCTCGAGCGCGGTGACCGCGCCGAAATATTTGGAGATCCCCCGAGCCTGCAGGATCGGGGTCGCAGACGGCTGGTTCATGGCAGGGTTTCTCCCGTCGGGCGTCGCGACGGCGTGACCGGCAGCGCGGACGCGGGCCGCCGCGGCCTGACCGAAAACTGTTCCGTCGCCGGACCGCGGGCCGCGACGCGCGCTCCTGTGCCGAGGCCGCGCGTCAAGCCGCGCGGGGACGGTTCGCTGCCAAGGCGGACTGATGGTGTCGACACGCTCGCTCCTCCCAAAGCAAGTGTAGACGCTCGCCGCGAGCAGGGATACCAGGCCGGCTTGTTGTCGACGACCTGCCCTTGCGTCGCACGGCAGGCGTCTGCGGTCCTGGGATCGCCTCGCGACGGCTCCCGAAGCATCTCAGGACGAACCCTATGTGCCGCCGAGGCAGGGCGATAGGTCGAGATTGATCAGATTGAGAATTTTCGGCAGCAAAACGCGGTGCGCCGCTGCTATGCGCCGCGCGCCGCGGCTTCTGGCGCGGCGAGATGGCGGTGCGCCGCATAAAGCGCGATGGCCGCGGCGTTCGAGACGTTCAGCGATCGGATGGCGCCCGGCATGTCGAGACGCGCCAGCGCCGACACGGACTCGCGGGTCTTCTGGCGCAACCCCTTGCCCTCGGCTCCGAGCACCAGGGCGATCCGCCCTCCGGCGAACGACCGCTCCAAATCCGCGGGTCCCTCGGAATCCAGGCCGATGGTCCGGAATCCCGCCTTGTGCAGGGTTGCGAGAGCGTCGGCGAGATTGCGCACCTCGATCAGGTCGATGTGTTCGAGGGCGCCGGAGGCCGACTTGGCAAGCACTCCGCCCTCGGTCGGACTGTGCCGGCTGGTGGTGATCAGCGCTCCCGCGCCGAAGGCGACCGCCGAGCGGAGCACGGCGCCGACATTGTGCGGGTCCGTCACCTGGTCGAGCACCACCACGAGCGGCGTGTCGCCCAGCGCAGACAGCGCTTTGGGGCGCAGCGGCTCGGCCTCGATCACAACCCCCTGATGAACGGCATCGCTGCCGGTGAGGCGGTCGATGTCGCGGGGTTCGACGAGTTGGAAGGCGAAGGGCAGGGTGGCCGCATCGGCGATCTCGAGGCGTTCGAGCGCGTTGCGCGTCGCCATCATCCGGCGGATCCTGCGGCGCGGATTGTCGAGCGCGGCGCGCACGGTGTGCAGGCCGTAGAGGCGCACCAGCCCGTCGGCGGGACCCTCCGACGCCGGAACGCCAGGACGAGCCCGGCCGGCCGGCGGCCCGCCCGCCTTGGCGTCGCGATGGGTGCGCCGCAGCCGGGCGTAGTGGGTGTCCTTGGGGGTGCCGCGCTTGCTGTCGTCGTTCATGCCCGCTTCTACTCCGGGAGACGGCGCACTGCACAGACCGCCGCGAAGGAAAATCGCATCTTATCGCCAAGGCTGCGGTTGACAGGATTTGGGGCCGCCTCCATAAGGCGCATCGCTGTCGTCGGGACTTCGGTTCGCGGCGCGGCGCGAGGCCTTCAAGCAAGGCTCCGGACGGTCGGAAGGGTGCCCGAGTGGTTAAAGGGGACGGACTGTAAATCCGTTGGCTCAGCCTACGTTGGTTCGAATCCAACCCCTTCCACCACTGCCTCGCGCACAGTCCCGGAATCGCGCGTCTCGCTTTTCCGGCCGTGTCATGCGATGACGCCGCGAGCGCGGGTGTAGCTCAATGGTAGAGCAGCAGCCTTCCAAGCTGAATACGAGGGTTCGATTCCCTTCACCCGCTCCAGCGAACCTGTCGAGATCTCTTTTGTTCTGCGATCGGGCGGCACCTGCCGCATGGCCCGCCGGCTTTGCCGTGCCGCTTGCGCGGTCCGGCCCGCGCGCCGCCACCGGGTAGGATCGCGGGCGCGAAAATTTCACCGAAAAGCGCACAATCCGCCATTTCTTCGTCCGTGATTGTCGGCAAAAGGGAATGCCGCTAAGCTCTTTTGGCTGACCGGCGGGCCGGGCGATGTTTCGGATATGTCTGTACGCATTGGCGGTTTCGGGGGCGCTGCTGACCGCGGCGGGCGCCGCGGCGCCCTACGAAGCGCTGCCGGAGCCGATCGCCGCCGATCTGGCGCGGTGCGACGCGGAGGTCCATCTGCGGACTGCGCCGTCGCGGATGGGGCGATTCTTCGGCGCGGTCTTCGACGGTCTCGAACCCCCCCGGCAGCTCTATTCGCGCGGCATCGGGGTGGTGATCGGTGTTTCCGAATACGACTACGGGCTGACCAGGCTGAAGCCGCTGCCCGGCGTGAAGGCCGATGTCAGCGCCATGGCGGACTTTCTGATCTCGGATGCCGACGGCGGCCAGGGATATGACGCCGTCGTCGTGCTGCGCGACCGGCAGGTGACGCAGGCGAACGTGTTCTGCGTGGTGCGCGCGCTCGGCAGGATGTCCCGGCCCGATGAGGTCAACCCGGACAGGCTCCTGTTCTACTGGTCCGGTCATGGCGTCGACGTGATCGAGGGCGGCGGCCGTGTCGGCTATCTGCCCTATTACGGGGTGTCGCGCGACGATCTCAACGAGACCACCGCGCTCGACATGCGCAAGATCGCCACCTGGGCCGCGGGCTATTTCGCCGGATTTCGCCAGGCGGTGTTCCTGATCGATTCCTGCGTCTCGGGCTATGCCACCCTGACCAGGGGCGGCGCGTCGGAGCGCGGTGCCGTGTCGATCAAGGTACCCGACCGTTCGGCAGGCTACGACCAGTTGATGCGCGACCTCAAGGGCCTGTCCGAGCAGTACCGGATGGTCATCACCGCGGCGAACCAGGAGGATCCGGCCTACGAGAATGTTTCGGGGGGCGATTTCACCCGGAGCTTCCTGCATCTGATGCGTTCCGGATCGCCCGACATGGTCTGGCGCGGCGATCTCTTCCAGACCTCGATGGTCGATCAGATGTCGGAATTCCAGAACCTGCGGCTGCAGAAACAGGCGCCGGTCTCGCAGCCGCAGGTCGACGCCATTCCGGAGCCGCAGCTCGAACTCTTCCTCGGAAGGCGGCAGTCGTCGTTCCTGGTGCCTGCGAATCCGCTGCTGCTCGAGCTGTTCGAAAGCGCCGTCGAGGCACGCGACAGCGCAGCGGCAAGCCGACAGGCCGCGCCGGCCCGCAGCCAGGCCGAATCGACGGGTTCGTCCTCCGAGCAGACGCAGCGCAATTCCTTCACCGACTTCTGCTCCGGCGGCAGGGAGCAGCGCATCGACGCGCTGTCGGACGAGGATCTGATCCGCCGCGACGCGATCTGCGAGGTGACGATCCTCTCCGACCCTCGGAACGCGGCCCTGCGCATGAGCCGCGCGGAGATCCTGCTGGAACGGGCGCGCCGCGCCCCGCAGGATCAGGCCGGGCAGCGCTACGCGGCGGCCGAGAAGGAGCTGGACGCATCCGGGCCCCCGGGCTGGGCCCGCATCGCAGCCCTCATCTACAACGGGACCGGCTATCCGCGCGGTGACGAAAACGACCGGCGGATGCTCGAACTGGCGCGACGTGCCTATGCGGGCGGCGACCGCGGCCAGGCGGCGAACGTGCTGGGCCTGGCCGCCCTCAATGCGCGCGGCATGGAACGGCAGCCCGACAGGGGCATTGCCTATCTGGAGGAGGCCGCCGCTGCCGGATACGCCGTCGCGGCACAGAACCTGGCCCTGGAGTATCGATCGCAGGGCCGGTTCGCCGATGCCCTCGCGGCGTTCCTGAAGGCGGCGCAAGGCGGCAGCGTCGACTCCTATCTTTACGCCGCCAACCTCTATTTCGACGGCCAGGTACCCGTCGAGCCGGCGGAACGGGACGAGCGGACGCGCCGGCTGGTGGAGCAGGCGCTGGCCGCCGACGCACAGAACCCCTGGGCACTAAACTATTATGGCTGGCTCTACAGGTCGGGCCGCGGCGTCGAGCGGGACGATGCCAAGGCGGCGGTCTATTTCGAGAGCAGCCAGAAACTCGGCTATCTGCAGGCTGCGGTCAATCTGGGCTCGATGCGGCGGCTCGGGGAGGGCGTCCCGAAGGATTTCGCCATCGCCGCTTCCCTGTTCGACGATGCCTGCCGACGCAGCTATGTCTCGGGATGTACCGAACTTGCCGATATGAAGTTCGACGGCGACGGCTTCGAGCGGACGCCGCAGGTGCTGAGCGAGGCTGCGGGCCTGGTCGACAAGGCCCTCGCTCTCAACGGCGAGGATCGGTTCGCGATCGAGCTCAAGGCCTATGCGACGCGCTACGGCTACGGCGCGCCGGCCGATCCGGTGCTTGCCGAGGCCCATTTCCGCAAGGCCGGCGCGATGGGGTCGCTGTGGGCCTGGTACCAGCTCGGCAACATGCTGCGCGACCAGGCCACGGCTCTCAAGGACCAGGCGCAGGGCGACATGTGCGGGCGCGCCTTGGCGGCCTTCGAGGAGGGCATCGGCCGCGGCGATTCCTGGTCCATGGTCGGCAAGGCCGCCCTGATCCTCGACGGTGCCGTCACCACCGGGCAGGATGCCCGCGTCGAGGTGCCGGCGCTGCTGGCACGCCCGGATTCCGAGGGAATCGTCGCGGCGTTCGACCTGCTGATCCGGCTCTATACGACCGACATCTATGGAGAGCCGGACCGCCAGGCCGCCTTGCCGGTGATCAGGCGCATGATGGAGAAGGCGACGCCGGAGGCGAAGCGGTGGCTGGCCTTCCTGGTGACCAACGGGACGCTTTATCTGCCGCCGGACCATGGGCTGACGATTCATCCGCCGTGGGAGTATTTCGCCGCCTGCGGCGAGCTCGGCTGGGCGAGCTGCTACGGCGAGGCGGGCGACAGTCTGCTGGCGCCGCCGACGCGCGGCGACGCCATCTCGGAGGGCGAGGCGGCGGGTCTCTACACGGCACTGCGCGGTCAGCCGGCGGTCGACCTGGCGCTATCCTACTACCAGAAGGGCGCGGATGGCGGCGACGCCCGCTCGCGCCTGGCGATCGCCACCCGCAAGCTGGCGGACGGCTCGCCGCTCGCCAATGCCGAGGCGAAGACGCTGTTCGGAAGTCTCCAGCGCGAAGGCCAGGAGGTCGGAACGGTGGGTCTTGTCGTCGCCGGCATCGAGGACGGCCGGCCGATGGTCGATTTCCAGGCGGCGTTCGGCGCGGTCCGCGGCATGACCGTCTCGTGCATCCAGAACCAGTCCGTCTTCCCCGGCGTCGAGACCGCCTACTGGCCGGGTTTCGGCTGCGGCCGCGGCGATTTCATGTGGTCGAACTGGACGATGGGACTTGCCGAGACCAGGAGCCGGCTCAACCTGCGCAGCCAGCCGGGCGGCCCGGTGGTGGGCGAACTCGCCGCGCAGACGCCGCTGGTGTTTCTGCAGTATAGCCAGGACGAAGCCAAGGGGTGGCTCAAGGTGCACACCCCTGCCGACCAGATCGGCTGGGTCAAGGCCTCCTACTTGATTCCCTGGCAGGACAGGAGCGCCCACCAGTAGCGACGATGCCTATTCGCTGCCGCAGGCGCGCGGCGCATAGGGCTGGGCCAGCGTCTTGCGGTAGGCGAAATCCTCCTCGTACCATTTCGCCACGGTCGGCGATGTGATGAAGGTCGCATTCTCCGCATTCAGCTTGTCGGCTTCCTCGGTGTAGTTGAACGAGCCGCCGATCACCAGATTTCCGTCGATCACGCTGATCTTGTTGTGTGCCGTCTTGACCGAATTGTCGAGCATGATCGGAACCTGGGCGGCGAGGAGCCGCTCGGCGCCGATGAACGGATGCGTGTTCGCCGCGCAGGCCTTGGCTTCCTCTTCCTCGTCCGTCTTGTAGTCGGCGATGACCTGCACGTCGACGCCGCGCTTGTGCGCGGCGATCAGCGCGTCGATGATGTCCTTCTGCAGCAGGAACAGTTCCATCGTATGGACCGAGGTCTTGGCTCCGTCGATCGCCGCCACGATCCGGCTCGCGCAATCCTCCTGGGGGGCAAAGCAGGCGCCGACCTTCGCGTCGGTCTCCTGGCTGCCGACGACCGGGCCCTGCGCCGCGTTCGCCGGGCCCGCCGTTGCCGCGGCGAGAGCCAATCCGATTGTAAGGACGATACGAGATTTCATGATGATCTCCAGGAATTCGTGCCGGCGGGCCTGTCCGGCCGGCGATGCGATGCAGTCGTCGGGCCGGTCGGGCTGGCGCTCGGGCTGCGGGGGCGCCGGGCTGCGCCGGACCTGTGCGGCCCGGCGTCCGGAAAACGGCGACGCGCCGCCGCCGGTTCCTGCCGATCGGCGGGCCTTACGCCGCATGCGGACCGCCCTTGCAACCTGTTTCGCCCCGCCTATCTAAGTCCGACCGTGCCGCCGGTGCGCCGCCGCTCGCAGGCTGGAGCCTGGGCGAAAGCCCCTTGCCTTCCACGACCTTTGCCGCTAATCGGCCCGCACCAAAACATACCCAATTTCTGACGCCAGGGAAAAACACGAC
>JAHBYY010000012.1 GCA_019635715.1 Rhizobiaceae bacterium
AGTGATGGCAGGTCTGCCGACCATGAACGCCGGGGACTTCGTCATCGCCTGAGCGGCCCGATTCGCCGGAACCTGCCTGCGCCATCCGCGTTTCCACGGCGGGAGAACCTGCCATGGATCGGGCCGGAACGGACCTCAGCCTCGTCGCTCTCGCCTGCGTCTTCGCCGGCCTGGTGCTGGGATTGACCGGTCTCGCATCGGCGCCGTTCCAAGGCCGAAGCGCGCAGCCAGGCGCATTCGCACCAAGCGATCTCAGCCGCCGAAAATCTCATCGTAGCGAGCCGGTCTGAACCCAACCTCCAGCACCGTCGCCTCCAGCACCGGCCGCTTGATCAGCGTCGGATGTTCGAGCATCAGCCGGCGCGCCGCCGCTGCGTCGAGCCCGTCCTTCTGCGCGGCGGGAAGGTCACGGAAGGTCGTGCTGGATTTGTTGACGAGCCGCTCCCAGCCGAGTTCACCGATCCAACGGTCGACAATCGAGGCATCGAGCCCGTCGACACGAAAATCGTGGAAGCGGTAGGCAATCTTTCGATCGTCCAGATAGGCCCTGGCCTTGCGAACCGTGTCACAGGTCTTGATGCCGTAGAGTGTGGTCGCCAAGGGCTTTGCTCCGATGAATTGGCCGCGCGGATCGCGCCGCTGCTCATACGACGGGACCGCGGCGGCTGTAACCTAAAGCCCGGCAGGTCCCCGGGTTGACGGCATCAGGCCACGGCGGCCTCCAATGCGGCGGCCAGGATGTCCGGCTCGAAATCCGCCATCTCGCGGAACAGTTGGATCAAATCCGGTTCGTCGACGAGCAGGGCAGCGTCCTGCGCAGACAGCCACGCGCGGTTGCGCGAGCGCATCTCGTTCCATTTGTCGCGCTCCTTCTCGACCAGCAGCGGGAAGACCGCCACCGTGATCGGGGCAAAGACCGTGCGCAGCCGCTTCCAGTAGCGGTAGCGGCCGATCGGCCTTTTCGCCACCTGTCCCTGGATGCCAGCCTCCTCCTCCGCTTCGATCGCCGCCGATTCGGCCTCCGACATGCCTTTCATCGGCCAGCCCTTGGGAAGGACGAAACGACGGGTTCCACGCGACGTGAGCAGCATGAACTCGACCCGGTCGGCACCGGACCGCCTGAAGGGAAGGGCCGCGACCTGAACGATCTGCTTGCCCTTGCGCGCCCTCGCCTTGATCTTCTTTTCCTTCATCGGGCCGGTCGACCCATGGGCGCCTCCCGGATGGCGAATCTCCAATCGCCTGCCACGGCGCCATTATAGCCAGACATTGCCCTGCCCGGTCGACCCGCCGCG
The DNA here is from genome assembly GCA_019635715.1 of Rhizobiaceae bacterium. Taxonomy (GTDB): domain Bacteria; phylum Pseudomonadota; class Alphaproteobacteria; order Rhizobiales; family Rhizobiaceae; genus Kumtagia. The sequence continues at coordinate 1,296 of JAHBYY010000012.1, forward strand.
GACGGTTTGCCCGGGAGTCTTGTGATCCAGCCCGGAGGTCCGCATCGCAACCGGCGGGCACCCGCGTCGTCGAGCTGCGGCGCAGCGATCGACGTCGCCATCCCATCGCCGGCGAGGCGGCGCGACGGGCCGTCCCTTGCCGTCATCCTGCCGGCAGCCGGCCCGGCTTCAATTCACGCTGACGGGCTTGGAACGCATGCGGGCCACCGTCTCGCGCTCGGCGCGCTTGCAGCGCATCGGCGGCAGACCGCGGTCGATGAGGTCGAGATCCTCCAGGACCATGTCGCCCATCCGCTTGAAGGCGATGTCGAGGGCGCCGGCACGGTGCGCGGAGCGCAGGAAACCCGGCAGCTTGCGCACCGGATGGTCCTTCGGCAGGGGCTCCTCCGGATAGACGTCGCTGGCGGCCACGATATGGCCGCGCCGCACCGCCTCCATCAGGGCGTCGAAGTCGACGACGCCGGCGCGCGACAAGAGGATGAAGGCCGCGCCCTTGCGCATCGTCGCGAAAGCTTCGGCACCGAGGAAGCCCTGGTTGTCGCTGGTGACCGCGGCGACGACGAAAACGAAATCGCTGCGGGTCAGGACCGTTTCGAGCGACGCCGGCTCGACGCCGTTGTCGCGCAGGATCGACGGCGGCAGCCAGGGGTCGTAGACGCGGATTGTGGCGCGGAAGCCGCCGAGCACGCGGTTGAGCGCTTTGCCGAGATCGCCAAAGCCGACGATGCCGATCTCCGAGCCGGAAAGCAGTCGCGCCGAGGCGTTGCCGTCGCCGCCCCACAGCTCCTCGCCGCTGCGGAAGGCGAGGTCGGCATCGACGATGCCGCGCGCGATGTTCAGCGCCATGGCAAGCCCAAGCTCGGCCACCGGCTCGGCAAACACCTGCCCCGTGGTCACCACATGGATGCCGCGCTGGAACAGCGTCTCGTAGGGCATGTTGTTGATCAGATTGCTCTCGACGTTGAACACGCAGCGCAGAGACTTCAGCTTCGCCAGCGTGGCGTCGTCGATCGGCGGCTGGCCGACGATGTAGCGGGCCTGCGCCAGCACGTCGTCCGGCAATGCCGACACTGCGTCCGCCGTCGTTTCCACCACCCGGTAGCGCGAACGGAACGCGGCGAGCTGCGGCGGCGTGAAGATCAGATCGAGCGTGCGCGGCTCCGGTGCGCTGATGACCAGCGGCAGGCTGTCGGTCGGCATGGTGTCCCTCCCTCGTTGCGCGGCCCTGCCCGGCCTTTGCAATGACGACCGCGACTGTGTATCGGCGAGGACAGCACTTGTCACCTTCCCCCGCCGCGAGACCAGGGCGCATGACCATCCTCGGACTCCACACCTTCGCGCTGGCTCCGTCGTGGGACATCGCCCGCATCGAGCCGGAGTTGGAGAGGCTGCTGGAAGGTGGTATCCGGCTGCTGGAAGTGCCTTTCGTCAGGCCCGGCGCCATCGAAGCGGCGCGGGCGCGCAGCTTCGCCTCGCACTGGGGCGTCGAGCTGTTCGTGTCGACCGCCCTGCCCGCTGGGATCAACATCATCGAGGCGCCTTCCGACGGCCTCGCCTTTCTCGAGCCCGCGCTGCAGCTCGCCGCCGAGGTCGGCAGCTTCGGGCTTGGCGGAATGACCTATGCCGCACCCGGCGCGGTGACCGGCCGGCCGGCAACCGGTCGCGAGATCGACGGCGTCTGCCGTTTCCTCGACCGGGTCGCCAGGACCGCGCGCAGTTATGGCGTCAAGATCGGCATAGAACCGTGCAACCGCTACGAGACGCACCTGATCAACACGGCGCGCGACGCGGCCCGGATCATCGAGCGGATCGGCGCGGAAAACCTCTTCATCCACCTCGACAGCTACCACATGCACCAGGAGGAAGAGGGCTTCGAGCCGGCTTTTTCCGAAGCCGAGCCGTTCCTGGGCTATGTGCAGGTGTCGGAATCCAACCGCGGCCTGCCCGGCCGCGGCACGCTGGACTGGGCGGCCTGCATGAAGGGCATCGAAGCCGCCGGCTATCGCGGCCCGGTCACCGTGGAATGTCCGGTGCGGATCGAAGGTCCCGCCGCCGCGTCGGCCGCCATCTGGAAACCCGTGGCCGGCCGCTTCGACGATCTCGTCGAGATCGGCCTGCCGCATGTGCGGCGGTGCGCCAAGGCGGCTGGGCTGGACCTCGGCTGATGCCTGTGCTCACCCGGCACTGCGATAGCCGGCCCGCTCCAGCAGCGGCAGGACGCGATCGCAGAAGAACGGCAGTTCCTGCGTGTAGTTGACGAAGGAAAGCGCGATCCCCTCGTAGCCCTTTTCGGCGACGGCGATCATCTCGTCGGCGATGCTGCGCGGCGATCCGACCAGCGGATAGGTGCCGGCGCCGCCCGCGAAGCGCTGGCGGTAGCGGTCATAGGCGTGCGTATCGTGCGACTGCGAAAATTCCTTCTTGCCGGCCATATGGTCGTCGACCGCGGCGTGGTCCGCCAGTTCGACGGCGTACCGATCATAATAGGCGCGGGCTTCCGCTTCCGTCTCGCGGCACACGACATGGGCCACCGTGTAGGCACCGACATCGCGGCCGATCCGCGCCGAGCGCTCGCGGATGTCGGCGACATGCGTCGCCGCGTCGGCGAGTTCCGAGAAGGTCGTAAACAGGTAGTCGCAATGGGCCGCGGCGAAGTCACGCCCCGGCCCGCCGAACGCTGCGTTCATCGTCACAGGCCGCGGGCTCTGGAGACTGGCGGGGCGGCTGACGGCCTGGTTCAGGCGATAGTAGGCGCCGTCGTGGTCGATCGGGCTCTCGCTGGCGTAGAGGCGTTCGACGATATCGATCCACTCGGCCGCCTGATCGTAGCCCTTCTCGACGAGCGGCGTGCCGAACATGCCGAATTCCTTCGGGTTCCAGCCGCAGACGATGTTCAGCCCGGCCCGGCCGTCGCTGATGTGGTCGACCGTCGCCATCGCCTTGGCGGCGTAGAGCGGATGAACCAGCGGCACGTGGACGGTCATGAACAGGCCGATCCGCTGCGTCGCCGCGGCCAGCCCCGCCGCCCAGGTGAAGGTCTCGAACGACCATTCTCGCACCCTGTTCTTTCCGCCGAAGCCGCGCCAGCGCGCGATCGGCAGCAAGAACTCCAGGCCCGCCCGGTCGGCGATCTGGGCCGCGCTGAGATTGTCGCGCCAGCCGGCTTTCCAGCGCTCGGGCACGTCGGTGATCGCCAGACCGCCATCCGCATTGGCCGAGAAGATGCCGAGCTTCAGCCGGTTGGGGCCTTTCAGCGGATGCGCCCTGATCATCGCCGTAATCCTCCCGCCCCACGCCATCGCGCCGGCCCGCAGACTTTTTAAGCTTAAAACTCTCTCCTTGAAAAGCGGTCCGCATGGGATAAGAATTCCGCTGGCGCAGCCCAATGGGAGAAACTTGCCGCAGCGCGCGGCGGGGCTACGCCAAGGGGAGCCCGTGCCAATCCAGTCTGCCAAGCGAGCGACTGCCTCCTGCATGCGCGGCCCCCGCGGCGCCTGGCGGGTTTGGCCGCGGCCGCGCCATGGCCGGCCGGGATCGGCAGCGCATGGGTGGGCATCCCGTACCGGTCAACACAAAGAACCAAGGGAACCAAGATGAACCTCACCCGCCGCCACGTCCTCGCTTTCGCAGCCGCTCTCGGCATCGCCGCCGGCCCGGTCACCTCCTATGCCGCCGATGCGCTGAATGTCGGGTCCTACCCGAACAATCCGCCCTTCGAATTCAAGGGGGAAAGCGGAAACTTCGAAGGTTTCGAGGTCGACATCGTCACCGAAGCGGCCAAGCGTGCCGGACTGACCGTCAATATCGAAGGCTACGACTTCCAGCCGCTGTTTGCGGCGACGAGTTCCGGCCGCATCGACGTGGCGATCTCGTCGATCACCATCACCAAGGAGCGGCTCGGCTCGCAGTCCTTCACCCAGCCCTACTACGATTCCGACATGGGCGTCGCGGCGACGACGGCCGGCGGCGTCAAGGGTCTCGCCGACCTCAAGGGCAGGATCGTCGGCGTGCTCTCCGGCTCGACCGGCGAGAAATGGGCCAACGACAACAAGGACGCGCAGGGCTTCGCCGAGGTCAAGGGCTACAACACCCAGCAGGAAGTTCTGCTCGACCTCTCGGCCGGCCGCGTCGACGGGGTGGTCAGCGACGTGCCCGGCATGGAATACGCCTTCACCAAGATGCAGGGGCTGGCCGTCGTCGAGCGCATCAAGACCGGCGAACAGTACGGGCTGATGATGACCAAGGATCACCCGCTGCTCGGCAAGATCAACGACGCCATCACCTCGATGAAGAAGGACGGCGCGCTGCAGGCGATCCACAAGAAGTGGTTCGGCACGGAGGCCCCGGCGGACTCCTCGACGGTGGCCGAGGCGCCATTGCCGAAGGCCTGATCCCTGCGGCATCGTAGCGGCAGTCGTGCCGGCACGAGCGCCGGCACGGTCGTTTGCGGCCGGAGACGCCCATGACCCTGTTCGACACGTTCTTCAACGCCCAGGTCATGGTCTCGGCGTTTCCGATCCTGATGCGCGGCCTGCTCAACACGCTGCTGCTCGGGATCTTCGCCATCGGGCTCGGCATTCCGGTCGGCCTCTTCATCGCGCTGGTGCGCCTCTATGCGCCGAAGCCGTTTCGCATCCTGTCGGTGATCTACATCGACGTGTTCCGGGCGATGCCGGTCCTGGTCGTGCTGATCCTGATCTACTACGCCCTGCCCTTCGTCGGCATCCGCCTGTCGTCCTGGGTGTCGGCGACGCTGGCCTTCATGTTCGTCATGTCGGCCTATTCGGCGGAAGTGTTCCGCTCCGGCATCGAGAGCATCCCCAAGGGCCAGTTCGAGGCGGCCCACGCGCTCGGCCTGCCCTTCCTGCTGACGCTGCGCAAGGTGATCCTGCCGCAGTCGGTCCGCCTCGTCATCCCGCCGACGACGAGCAATTGCGTGTCGATGTTCAAGGACACGTCGCTGGCCTCCGTGGTGGCGCTGCCGGAACTGCTGAAGGAGGCGAACAACGCCCAGGCGCTCTACGCGAACCCCTCGCCGCTGATCGCCGCCGCCCTGCTCTACCTCCTGTTCCTGTGGCCGATGGTACGCCTCGTCGGCCTGCTCGAGCGCAAGTTCAAGACCGAGAAAGCGCATTGAGCCGACCGCTTCTTCCCGCCCATGACCGAAAATCCGAGGACTTCAGCGTGCCCCACCACCAGACCCACACCGCAGCGGGCGGTTTCCCCGTCGATGCCATCCGCGCCCAGTTCCCCGCCCTGCAGAAGGCCGGAGACTTCGTGTTCATGGACAACGCCGCGGGCGCCCAGATCCCGCAGAGCGTGCTCGACGCGGTGACCCGGCATCTCGTCGACTTCAACGTCCAGCGCGGCGGCCGCTACGGCCGCAGCGTCGAGGTGGACCAGGCGGTGGCCGACGCCCGCGAGAGCGTCGCCATCCTGATCAACGCGTCCAGCCCGGCCGAGATCTGCTTCGGCATGAACGCCACCTCGTTCATCCGGCTGGTCAGCCTCGGCATCGGCCAGATGCTCGGTGAGCGATCGGAGATCATCATCACCGACATGGACCACGACGCCAACATCGCCACATGGCTGGCGCTGGCGCCGCTCGGCGCGACCTTCACATGGTGGCGGATGCGCGACGACGGCAATCTGCATGTCGAGGATCTCGCACCGCTGGTGTCGGAGCGGACGCGGCTGGTCGCCTGCACCGTCACCGCCCATGCGATCGGCTCCATCGTCGACGTGGCAGCGGTCGGCCGCATCGCCCACGCCGCCGGCGCCGAGGTGTTCCTCGACTGCGTCCATTACGGCCCGCACGGGCTGATCGACGTGCAGGCCTGGGATTGCGACTACCTCGTCTGCTCCGGCTACAAGAATTTCTCGCCGCATATGGGCTTCCTGTGGGGCCGCTTCGACGCCCTCAAGCGTCTGCCGACCTTCCGCGAGGACTTCATCCCGGACGAGCCGCCCCACAAGGTCGAGGCAGGCACGTTCATCTACGAGAACGTGTCGGGCATGGACGCGGCGGTCCGCTACCTGGAATCCATCGGCCGCAACCTGGCGTCCTCCAACAACCGCAGCCGCCGCGACAACATCGTCGCCGGCATGGGCGCCATCCGCGCCCATGAACGCGACCTGGCGCTTGCCATGCTGCGCGCCCTCAAGGCGGTCGGCGCGACGATCTACGGCGTGGCCGAGGAGGCGCGCATCGACGAGCGCGTCCCGACCTTCTGCTTCAATGTCGGCGCGCTGTCGCCGCGGCTGATCGTCGAGGAGATGAACGCGCGCGGCATCGGCATCCGCGACGGCCACATGTACGCGCCGCGCCTGATGGCCCGCCTCAACCTGTCGATGGACAGCGGGGCGGTGCGCGCCTCGCTCGTCCATTACAACACGCTGGCGGAAGTGGCGCGCTTCGGCGCCGCGCTCAAGGAGATCGTTGCAGGCGCCTGAGGGGCCGAGCGGGCACCGGCGGCTACTCGGCCGCCGCGGCGAGCGGTGCCGGCACGTAGTTCAGAACGGGCCCGAGCCAGCGTTCGACCTCGGCGGCATCCATGCCCTTTCGCGCCGCATAGTCCTCCACCTGGTCGCGCTCGACCTTGGCGACGCCGAAATAGTAGCTTTCGGGATGTGATAGATAGATGCCGGACACCGATGAACCCGGCCACATCGCCATGCTCTCGGTCAGGCTGACGCCGGCTTTCGCCTCGGCATCGAGCAGCTCGAACAACGTCACCTTTTCGGTGTGGTCGGGCTGCGCCGGATAGCCGGGCGCCGGCCGGATGCCCTGGTAGGGCTCGCCGATCAGTTCGTCCGGCGCGAAGGATTCGGCAGCGCCATAGCCCCAGAACTCCCGGCGCACCTTCTCGTGCATCCGTTCGGCGAAGGCTTCGGCGAAGCGATCGGCCAACGCCTTGACGAGGATCGAGCTGTAGTCGTCATTGGCGCGCTCGAAGCGCTCGGCGATCGCCACCTCCTCGATGCCGGCGGTAACGACGAAGCCGCCCAGATAGTCCGGCTTGCCGCTTTCCCTCGGCGCGACGAAATCGGCCAGCGCGACATTCGGCTTGCCGTCGCGCCTGGCCAATTGCTGGCGCAGCGTGAAGAAGGTCGCGATCTCCCGCTGCCGGCTTTCGTCGGTGTAGAGCCTTATGTCGTCGCCGACCGCGTTGGCCGGCCAGAAGCCGATGACGCCCTTCGGCACGAACCATTTTTCCGCGACGATCCTGCGCAGCATCGTCTGGGCGTCCTCGAACAGTTGCCTGGCCGCCGGCCCCTGCGCCTCGTCCTCGAGGATCTTCGGATAGCGCCCCTTCAGCTCCCAGGTCTGGAAGAACGGCGTCCAGTCGATGTAACGCGCCAGCTCGCCGAGATCCCAGGTCTGAAACGCCCTGGTCCCGAGAAAGGACGGCTTCGGCGGCGCGTAGGCCGACCAGTCGATCCGGTGCGCGTTGGCCCGCGCCTTGGCGAGCGGCAGGCGCTGCTTGTCGGCCTCCGAGCGATGATGCGCGTCGGCGACCTTGCGGTACTCGCTGCGCACCGTATCGACATAGGACGCCTTCGCCTCCGTCGACAGGAGGCTGGAGACCACGCCGACGGCGCGGCTGGCGTCGGTGACGTAGACCGCCTGGCCCTTCGCGTAGCGCGGATGGATCTTCACCGCCGTGTGGACGCGGCTGGTGGTCGCCCCGCCGATCAGCAGGGGGATATCGAAGCCCTCGCGCTCCATCTCCGAGGCGACGTGGGCCATCTCGTCGAGAGACGGCGTGATCAGGCCGGAGAGGCCGATGATGTCGACCTGTCTCTCCTTGGCGGTCTGCAGGATCTTGGTGGCCGGCACCATGACGCCGAGATCGATGATCTCGTAATTGTTGCAGGCCAGGACGACGCCGACGATGTTCTTGCCGATGTCGTGCACGTCGCCCTTGACGGTCGCCATCAGGATCCTGCCGGCGGTCTTGCGGTCGCCGGCGTCGACGCCGAGGGCGGCATTGGCGAGCTTCTCGGCTTCCATATGCGGCAGCAGGCCGGCAACCGCCTGCTTCATGACGCGAGCCGACTTGACCACCTGCGGCAGGAACATTTTTCCCGCGCCGAACAGGTCGCCGACCACGTTCATGCCCGCCATCAGCGGCCCTTCGATGACGTGGAGCGGACGCTCCGCGGCGCGCCGGGCTTCGTCGGTGTCGGCATCGATGAACTCGGTGATGCCGTTGACCAGCGCGTGGCTGATCCGCTGCGCGACCGGCCAGTCGCGCCACGCCAGATCGCGCTCGCTGGTCTCCTTGCCGGCGGTGCCCTTGAAGCGCTCGGCGATCGCCAGCAGCCGCTCCGTCGCCGTGCCCTCGCCTTTCGGGGTGCGATTGAGCACCACATCCTCGCAGGCCTCGCGCAGATCCGCATCGATCGTGTCGTAGACGGCGAGCTGACCGGCATTGACGATGCCCATATCCATGCCGCGCTGGATGGCGTGGTACAGGAACACCGCGTGCATGGCCTCGCGCACCGGCTCGTTGCCGCGGAACGAGAAGGACAGGTTCGAGACGCCGCCGGAGATGTGGACATGCGGCAGGGTCGTGGTGATCTCGCCGGCCGCTTCGATGAAGTCGACGCCGTAATTGTCGTGCTCCTCGATGCCGGTTGCGACGGCAAAGACGTTAGGGTCGAAGATGATGTCTTCCGGCGCGAAGCCGGCCTGCTCGGTCAGAAGCCTGTAGGCGCGGGTGCAGATCTCGACCTTTCGCGCCTTGGTGTCGGCCTGGCCCTGCTCGTCGAACGCCATCACCACGACCGCCGCGCCATACATGCGGCAGAGCTTCGCATGATGCAGGAAGGCTGCCTCGCCTTCCTTCATCGAGATCGAGTTGACGATCGGCTTGCCCTGCACGCATTTCAGCCCGGCCTCGATCACCTCCCATTTGGAGCTGTCGATCATCACCGGGACGCGCGCTATGTCCGGCTCGCCGGCGATCAGGTTCAGATACTCGACCATCGCCTTCGTCGAGTCGATCAGGCCTTCATCCATGTTGACGTCGATGATCTGCGCGCCGTTCTCCACCTGATCGCGCGCCACGACGAGCGCCGAGGCATAGTCGCCTGCCGTGATCAGCTTCCTGAACTTGGCCGATCCGGTGACGTTGGTGCGCTCGCCGACATTGACGAAGGGGATGTCCTTTGTCAGCGCGAACGGCTCCAGGCCGGAGAGCATCATGATCGACCTGTGCTCTGCCGGCCGGCGCGGCTGATGCCTGCCGACGGCCTCGGCAATGGCGCGGATGTGCTCCGGCGTCGAGCCGCAACAGCCTCCGACCACGTTGACCAGCCCGTCGCGCGCAAAATCCTCGACCTGGGCGGCCATGAATTCCGGGCTCTCGTCATACTGGCCGAAGGCGTTCGGCAGGCCCGCATTGGGATAGGCGCAGACGAAGGTATCGGCGACACCGGAAAGCTCTGCCAGATGCGGGCGCATGGCCGCCGCGCCCAGCGCGCAGTTCAAGCCAACCGTGAAGGGCCTGGCATGGCGCACGGAGTTCCAGAACGCCGTCGGCGTCTGGCCCGACAGCGTCCGGCCGGACAGATCGGTGATCGTGCCGGAGATCATGACCGGCAGCCAAAGCTGCTTTTCGGCGAAAATCTCCTCGCAGGCGAAGATCGCCGCCTTGGCATTCAGCGTGTCGAAGATCGTCTCGATGAGGATGATGTCGGAACCGCCGTCGATCAGGCCGCGCAACTGCTCGCCATAGGCGATGTGCAGATCGTCGAAGGTGACGGCCCGGTAGCCCGGATTGTTGACGTCGGGCGAGATGGAGGCCGTGCGGTTGGTCGGGCCGAGAGCCCCGGCGACGAAGCGCCGCCTGCCGTCCTCCTGGCTCGCCCGGATCGCCGCGCGGCGAACCAGGCGGGCGCCGTCGCGGTTCAGTTCGTAGACCATGTCCTCCATGCCGTAATCGGCCTGGGCGATGGTCGTGGACGAGAATGTGTTGGTCTCGATGATGTCGGCGCCGGCCTTGGCGTAGGCGTAGTGGATGTCCTCGACCGCCTTCGGCTGCGACAATATCAGCAGATCGTTGTTGCCCTGCTGGTGGCAGGCGCAGCCGGCGAATTTCTCGCCACGGAAATGGTCTTCGTCGAAGCCGAGCCCCTGGATCTGCGTCCCCATCGCGCCGTCGAGGATCAGAATGCGCTGGCGCGCGGCGTCCCTGAGCGCGGCGAGGATTTCGGCTCCGTCGCGTTGTGCAGCCTTCGGCCCGAAGAGATCGTCCACAGCAGGCATTTGCGACACCGTCTGTCCTGAAATCGACAGAAAATTTGTCACATAAACATATCTTTATGTCAACATGCTATCTGCCGAGCTGGCGAACCCTTGCTCCATCCCACACACCACGGCCTGCTCGTGCCGCTTGATGAGCAGCGCAAGCGTCTCGAAGCTCCTGACGATGTGGCGTGCGAAGGCCTCGGCGGCTGGCGCCGGTCGAACGGCGCGTTCGCCTCTCGGATGCTCGGCCAGTCCGGCCGCCATCCGAACCGGCCGGCGCGTGAGATCGCACCGTCCCGGATTCTCAGGGAATCCGCCGACGCTCGCCGCGGGAGGCCTTCATCTCAGGCCGGTTCAGACCGGCGGGGATTGCTGCCAGAGCGCGCTGCCTTCCGGCGTCTCCCCAAAGAAGAGCCTGGCCTGGGCCGTCCGGATATGGAACTGCATGCGTTCGCGGGCGGCGCCGGCGTCGCGGCGATGAATTGCTTCCAGCACGAGGCTGTGCTCCTTCTGGACTGCCTCGATGTTCTTTACCGGACGGCCGCGCAGCAGGGTCCGCGCCAGTTGCACGATGAACCGCATGTCCGGAGCGATGCGGTCCAGCACATCCACGAAAAAGGTGTTGCCGGTGGCGATGGCGATGGCCCGGTGAAAGACGATGTCTTCGGTCGTGCCGTCCGAAGAGCTGTGCATGGTACGCTCCAGGTCATCCGCCGCCCTTGCGATCGCCTCCAACTGTTCGTCCGTGCGATTCTGGGCGGCGAGAAAGGCGGTCTCGCCTTCCAGCGAGATGCGGAACTGGTAAAGCTTCTGCACGTCGGAAATGCTCGACACCGTATAGGCCGGCGCGCCGTTCGGCGCGGCATCCGGGCGCTCGACGGCGGCGACGTAGCTGCCGGAGCCCTTCTTCGAGCGGATCACGCCTTCATCCCGCAGACGCCCCAGCGCTTCGCGCACGATCGGTCGCGAGACGCCGAACTGGGAGCTGAACTCCGCCTCGGACGGGAGCCGCGTTCCGGCTCCATACTTGCCGGAATTGATCTCCTGCAGCAGGTCCACATAGAGGACATCGCTCAATCGTGGACGTTGACCCGCCTTCGCCACTGCTGGACCATCTCCCGTTCTCGGTGTCGAAACCAGTCTGCCAAGACAACTTCTAAGACAAGTTCAACTTCTAAGACAACTTCAACAACCTGCCAACTCAGGCCTCCCGGCCGTCTGCGGCCGGCTGGGGGCGTTGCAGCAGCTCGACGAGCACGCCGTTTGGATCGCGCAGATACACGCCCGTCAATCCGGACGCCGGTCCCTCGGTGATCGCGGCAATCCGGCCGACCGGCGTGCCGCCGGCGGCAAGGCATCGTTCGAGCGCCCCCTCTGGATCGTCGACGCGCAGACAGACATGCCCCGTGGCGTTGGCATTCGCCTCCGCCGGCAGGTCCGTCTGCCTGCCGCCGCGCGTGAACTGAAGGAATTCGAGATGCACTCCCGGACCGAACAGATGGACGATCTTCAGCGCAGCCCCCGGTATGCCGGTAAACGCAGCGATCCAGTCTCCCTCGCGTTCGACCACCGCCCCTGCCTGCAAGCCCACCACCCCGGTCCAGAAGGCGACGGTGCTGTCGATGTCGCGGGTCACGAAGCCGGTGTGGTCGAAGGTGTTGTCGATCGCAATGTCCGTCATTCCATCAGCCCCATCAGGCGGGGGAGGAAGAGAACGAAGCCGGGGACGAAGGTAATGACCATGAGGACCACGATGTTGATGGCGAGAAAGGGGAGGACCGCCCGCGTCACCGCCTCGAAACGCACTTTCGCGATCTGTGCGGTGATGAACAACAGGAGCCCGAGGGGCGGCGTCAGCATGCCCTGGATGATGTTGAAGCAGACGACGACGCCGAAATGGACGGGATCGACGCCGAGCGTCTGCGAGACGGGAAACAGCACAGGCACGCAGATGATGAGAGCCGGCAGCGTGTCCATGAAGGTGCCGAGCACCAGCAGCAGGATGTTGACCAGCAGGAGGAAGATCAGGGGATTTTCGCTGATCGCCAGGATGAGCTGGGCCGCTTTCGCAGGCATCTGCTCCGCCGCCAGGATCCATCCGAAGAGAAAGCCGGTGGCGGCGATCAGCAGCAGCCCGCCCGTGCTGACCGCAGTCCTGATCAGAGCCTCGCGCATCTGCCCCAGCGTCAGCGTGCGGTAGATGAAGGCACCGACGACGATCGCGTAGAGCACCGCCGCGCCGGCCGCCTCGGTGGTGGTGAAGATGCCGCCGAAGATGCCGCCCAGGATGATGACGGGCATCATGAAGGCGAGAAGCGCATCCTTGAAGCCGGCCCGCACGTCCTGGAAGCTGGATCTGGCCCTCGGCGCCGGCAATTGGCCGGTGCGGGCGTAGTAGTAGACGAGCCCCATCTGCGCGAGGCCAAGCAGAAGGCCCGGCAGGATGCCGGCCGCGAAGATCGCAGCCACCGAGACGTTGGCGAACACCGCGTAGAGGATCATCACCATGCTCGGCGGAATGATCGGGGCGATGGTCGCGGACGCCGCCTGCAGCGCCGCCGCGAATTCGGGCCTGTAGCCCTCCCGTTTCATGGCGGGGATCATGACGCCGCCGACGGCGGCCGCATCGGATGTCGCCGTGCCGGAAATGGCGGAGAAGAACATGCCGGCGATGACGTTCACCTGCGCGAGGGCGCCGCGGACATGGCCCATCAGGATGACGAAGAAGCCGATCATGCGCTGCGTGATGCCGGTGGTGTTCATGAGCTCGCCGGCGAGCAGATAGAACGGGATGGCGAGCAGGATGAAGTTGTCCGTGCCCTGGTAGAGCTTCTGCGGCATCACCATGAGCATGTTCAGGTTGCCCGTCGACAGGATGTAGACGAACGAGCTTGCGCCGAGCACGAAGGCGATCGGCATCCCCATGAGCATGAAGACGGTGAAGCTGACGGCAAGGGCAATCATCGATCGGTACCTGTCTGATGCCGGAGAAGCCGCGGAAGCGCCTCAGGCGATCTCGTCGACATGGAATTCCTGGCGGAGAGGCACGCGCCCAGCGACAAGGCCGCGGATCCTGACCACGAGATGGAGGATCATGATGGCGCAGGAGACCGGAATGGCGGAATAGGCGATCCAGAGCGGATAGCCCGTGACCGGGAAGATCTGGCGCGAGGTCAGCGAGATCAGCCGCCAGCTCGCATAGGTCAAGACGACGAGGAACACGAGAACGAGCATGTCCGTGGCGATCCGCGCGACGAGGACCTTGCGATCCGACAAGCCGTCCCGAACCGATTCCATCGCCACCAGATCGTTGGCCCTGAGCGCGCTGGAGGCGCCCAGGAATACCATCCAGGTCAGGATCGCCCGGGCCAGTTCCTCCGACCACGGGAAGGAGTTGTTGAACACGTAACGGGCGACGACCGCCACGATGATCACCACGGTCTCGACGGCCGCGAACACGAACAGGAGGTTGCGCACAACCGAATCGACCGCACCGCTGATCCTGTCCACTGCCCTGCTCCCGCGCCTTTCGGCGGACGACATCAGTTCTTCGCCGCCGCCTTCATGGCATAGACCTGCTCGACAAAGGCGCGCGTGACGTCCGACTTTTCCTCGAACTGGGTATAGACGGGCAGCGTCTCCTTGCGCAAAGCGTCGATGTCGACCGTGTGGAACGTCACGCCGGCATCCTTCAGCTTCTGGGTGTATTCCTCGACCTGCGCCAGGCTGCGCTCGTAGCTCAACGCGCCGGCATCGTCCGCCGCCTTCTGGACGACTGCCTGGTACTGCGGCTCGAGCCCGTCCCATGCCGCCTGGTTCATGACGATCAGCGGCACGTTGTTGAAGTGCCCCGACGTCGTCACATGCTTGGCCACCTCGTGGAACTTGCCGGAATACATGCCGACCACGTCGGTCTCGAAGCCGTCGACGACACCGGTCTGCAGCGCGCCATAGACTTCCGGGAAGGGGATCGGCGTCGGGTTGGTGCCGATGGCGGCGAAGGTCGCCACGTTGAGCGCGCTCTGCATGGTGCGCAGCTTCAGCCCCTTGAGCACGTCATTGCCGGTGATGGGCTTGGTGGTGACGAAGTCGCGGAACGGCGAGTAGATGAAGCTCAGCGACTTCGTGTTGGTGTCGGCGTCGACGGCGTCGCGGATCGTCTCGCCCGGCTTGCCCTGAAGGGCGGCATGCATCAGGGTCAGGTCGCCATCGAACAACCACGGAAGGGACAGACCGTCCAGCGCACTGGTGAAGGCGGACATCGGCGCCGGGGAAATGAAGCCGATATGCTGCGTACCGATGACGATCGCCTCGAACATTTCGCGGTCGCCGCCAAGCTGGCCACCCGGGAAGAGATCGATCTGAACCGCGCATTCCGAGTTGGCTTCCACCTGTTCCTTGAAGCGCAACGCCGCCGCATAGGACGGATGTCCGACATCGGGCGCCTGGACCAGCCCGAGCGAGAAGGTGTGGGCCGGTGCGTCGCAGGCCGCCGCGAGCTGGTGGGACATGACCGTGGACGAGGCGGCCAGCGCCGAAGTTGCGGCAAGCCTGCCGATGATACCGAACAGCCCCGACATGATGATCTCCTCCGATGCAAACAGACTGGCTGCGCAAGTCCTCCCGCAGCGCCGGCTGCGACCATGGCTATTCATGACATATCTGTCAATATGTAAATCTCGGAGCTGCTCGGAACGGTCAGGGCGCATGCCTTTCGAAAAGGCCGCCCCCAAAACTGTCCGCTCCGCGGCGACGGCACCTCCAAGTGTTGAAAACGCAGCGTTTTCAGAGTTCCCGCGCCCCCTCTTCCGTGGGATTTCCGGCCGCCTTGCCACGCCAGGACCCGGAAATGCCAACAAAAATTACATCTTGACCTTTCCTGTAAAGAAACCTAGTGGTGCCCGATCTTTCATCGGTGAGGAGCAGCGCGGAGATGCGGCTTGGAGGCGTGGCGGTCGGGCCGCAGAATCTGGCCGAGATCGGCCCGTTTTGCGAAAAGGCCGACCGCTACGGCATATCGGCGATCGTCGCGCCGAAGGCGATCGCCACAATGACCACGGATGAGGCGCAGCGCTTCGGCGAGACCGCCCGCGCCGCCGGACTGATCATTGGCGAGACCGGGTTCTGGGAAAACCTGATCACCCTGGACGCCGCGCTCCGGCAGGACAGGCGGTCACGGCTGCGGCAAGTGATGATCAACGCCGACGCCATGGGCTGCCGCTCGGTGGCGATCCTTGCCGGCACGCGCCACCCCTCCGACAAACCCTTTGCCGCCCATCCCTATATGTTCACCGAGGCCTGCAGGCGCGAGCTGCGCGACGTCGTTCTGACCGTCCTCGACGGCCTTGCATGCACGCAGACGCGGCTTGGGATGGAGCCCTATGCCCACAGCTTTTTCTACGGGCCGGAGGCGGTGCGCGATTTCATCGATGAGGTCGGTCATCCGCGCTTCGGCGTGCATCTCGATCAGGCCAACATGGTGGCTCCGGCCGACTTCTTCGAGACCGGAGAGCTGATCGACAGGACCTTCGCGCTCCTGAAGCCCCATGTCGTCAGCGTCCACCTCAAGGATCTTTCCTGGCCGGTTTCGCCGCTCGGTCTCAAATGGGAAGAGGTCGACCTCGGCGAAGGCATGATGGATTTCGACGCCTACTTCCGCCACGTCGCGAGGCTCGATCCGGACATGACCTGCTTCTGCGAGCATTTCGCCACTGAGGGCGACTATGCCCGGAATTTTGTCCGCGCCCACGATCTCGCCGGCCGGTCCGGCCACAGTTTCAGTCTGCGGTCACCGACCTAGCCGCGACACGCCAGACTCTGCGATTGGAGAAGATCATGACTGTTCGACTGGGTCTCATCGGCTGCGGCCGCATTTCCCATGCCCACGGCATCGCGGCCGGCCGCATCGGGCCGGAAAAGGTCCGTTTCGTCGCCTGCAGCGACGTGCGGCAGGAGGCGGCGGACGCTTTCGCAAGGGCCTACGGCTGCGACACGGCCTATGGCGACGCCGCGGAAATGCTGGCGAAGGAAAGGCTCGACGCGGTAGTGCTCGCCACCTGGCCGTCGCAGCATCTCGAACAGATCGAGATGTGCCTGAAGGCCGGCCACAGGTTCATTCTCTGCGAAAAGGCGCTCGCGACCAGCGGCGAGGATGCGGTCAAGATGTGGGACCTGGCAAAGGAACACGGCGCGACGATCGTCGAAGGCTTCATGTACCTGCACCATCCGATGATCGCCAAGCTGAACGACCTGGTGGCAAACGGAGAGATCGGCGAGATCGACTGGATTCGCAGCAGCTCGTCCTATTATTTCCCCGAAGTGGCGGCGGGCGACGACACTTCCCGAAGCTGGCGCTTCAAGAAGGAAACCGGCGGCGGCGTGCCGTGGGACCTTGCCTGCTATACGGTGAACGCGGTGGCGACCTATGCCGACCAATTGCCGGTCAAGGTCTCGGCCACGGGTTCATTCAGCCCGAACTACGGTACGATCAACCGGATCTTCGGAACCATCGCCTTTGCGGGCGGACGCACGGGCATCATCGAAAGCAGCGCCGCGGCGACCTTCAACCAGGCACTGGAAATCCACGCCACCAAGCGGACGCTGCATCTCGAAACGGTCTTCACCCCGCCCGGCGACTCGGTGGTCCGCGAGCTGACGACGCTGAAGCCCTCGCATATCCACGTCAAGGAACATGGCGTGCCAAGTCCGCTGCCGCTTCAGGACGATCTGCCGGCCTTCTATTGCTACCAGGCCCAGATGGAGAGCTTCATCGAGGTGCTGAACGGCAAGGCGAAGCCCATGCCCGCCCTGTCGCATTCGGTGGTCAACGTCATCACCATCGAGACGATGATCCACAGCATGATCGAGGAGCGCGTGCTTCCGGTCGACATCCCCGACCGCATCCGCGCGGCGTGGCACGATGACAGGCCGTCCTCGCAAGCATGAAGACGCCCGCAAGCGCGGGCGCCCTATCGATGCGGCAAGGACCAAGGCCGGTGTCGCCGGGCGCAGCTAGAGCATCGTCCGGTAATTCTGAGCCGGAGAGCGCGGCGAACGGGCGGCCGCGGCCGCCTTCTCGAGGGTTTCGGTGATCAGGGCGATGGGATGGCGAGCCGCCTTGCCGGCAAGCCTCCCGACCTGGCAGCGGCAGGAAAATCCTGTCGCATAGATGGTTTCTTGCGCGTCGGCCGGCGTCTTCCAGGAGAGGTCGTAGAGGGCGCGGGACCAGTCCTGATGGCGGGCCTCGTGCCCGAACATGCCGGACATGCCGCAGCATCCCGTCTCCGCCACGCTGGCGGCGATGCCGAACCGCGCCATGACCTCGATCCAGTCCTTCGACACGGGGGGCCGCATCGACTTCTCCGTGCAGTGGAGGAAGAGCGTCGCCGGGGCGCCCCCGCCCAGCAGTCCGCCCGTCGCGGAGGACGGAACGGCCTTCAGCAGGAACTCCTCGAGGGCAAGAACCGCCGGCAGGTCGGTGAGCCCGAGCTTCGGCAGTTCGCTGCGGAACATGTAGACGAGCGCCGGGTCGGTGCCGACGATCGGGCGCCCGGCTTCCGCTGCCCGCCGGACGAGGCCGGCGACGGTGCGGGCCTGGCGTTCGAAGCGTTGGCGGTCGCCCTTGACATGGGCGGCCTTTCCGGGCGGCGTCAGCGGCAACGCCGCCGGGCGAAAACCCATGGCGCGCAGCCCCGAGGCGATGTCGCCAAGCGCGCCCGCATCGAACAGGGTGGTGAAGGGATCGAGCAGCAGGAAAAGGTCGGCCCCGGCACCGGCCGCCCGCGACGGATCGACGACCTCGATACCGAGCGAGCCCAGGCTCCGGCCGCTGGGAAGCGGTGCATCGACGATTCCCAGCGCGCGCGTCACCGAGGCATAGAATGGCATGCGGGCGGCGAGCGGCGCCAGCCGCAGCAGATGTGGCGACAGCGCCTCCAGCCAGATCGCCGCGTGATCCGAAAACCGGCGCCGATGGCGTCGATGATAGTCCGCCAGAAAGCGCGACTTCATCTCGGGAATGTCGACATGGGTCGGACAGGCGCCGGCGCAGGACTTGCAGCCCAGGCAGCCGTCGAGCGCAGCGAAGACATCCGCCTCCATGTCCGGCCGGCGGAGGCCGTCCTCCTTCGCCTGGTGCCAGGCGCGCAGGGCCTCCGCGCGCCCCTTCGGCGAATGGCGCAGCTCGGCGCTGACCTTGAAGGACGGGCACATCGGGGTCTTCTGCGCATAGTTGAGGCACAGCGCATTGCCGTTGCAGGCATAGGCATCGTGAAACGTCCCCTCGCCGGCCGTCCTCGTCCGCCGGAAGGGCGAGGTGTCGATTCCGTAGAGCGGCGTCCCCGGCGACACGAGCTTGCCGGGATTGAAGCGCCCCTCCGGGTCGAAAGCGCGCTTGATCCGCTGGAACGCGTCGAAGGCCTGCGGCCCGACGAACCGTTCGAGGTAGGCTCCGCGAATGCCCTTGCCGTGTTCGCCCCAGAATATGCCGCCGTGACGGGTCGCCGCATCGAAAACGTCGTCTGACACCTTCTTGTAGAGACGGCGATCCTGCGCATCGGCGATGTCGAGCGCTGGCCTCGTGTGCAGGCAGCCGACATCGGCGTGGCCGTAAATGCCGTATTTCAGGCCGTAGCCTTGAAGGATGGACGAGAATTCACCGACGAATGCCGACAGATTCTGCGGAGGCACGACGCAGTCCTCCACGAAGGAGATCGGCTTCCTGTCGCCGGCACTGGCGCCCAGAAGGCCGACACTCGCGGCCCGCACCGACCAGAGTTGGGCGATCTCGGCAGGCTCCGTTGCCTTGGCTGCACCGCGGAAGCCGGCAATTTTGCCCGCAATCGAAACGCACCGCTCCGCCTTTCCATCCAGTTCGGCCGGGTCGTCGCCGGAAAACTCGACGAAGGCGTAGACCGGCCGCGCGCCCTTGCCGCCGCGCAGCGCGGCCGGCAACCCGTCGAGCAGGCCGGCCTGCTCGGCCAGCCCCTGCACCCACTCGTCCATCACCTCGATCGCGAGCGGCGCGGTGGCAAGCAGCGCCTGCGTGGCGTCCAGCACCCGGGCGAAGCTGTCGAAGCCGAGGACGACGAGCACGCTTCGCTTCGGCAGAGGAACGAGACGCAGACGAATGCGGGTGACCAGACCGAGGATGCCTTCCGCGCCGATCGGCAGCCGCCACCACTCCAGCCGGTTCGGCGCCGGGCGCGCCCGCTCCAGATCCAGGCCCGAGAACCGGCGCGATATCCGCGGCACACGATCGAGAAGCGGCTGGCGGCCGGCATCGCAGGCGGCGGCGACCTCGGCCAGAAGCGATCCGGCCCATGGCGGCGGCGCTTCACTGCTGTCGAGCACCCGGCCGCCGGCGAGCATCAGTTCGAGACCGAGCACATTGTCGCCCGTCTTGCCATAGATGCGCGAGCCCTTGCCGGATGCGTCGGTGCCGACCATGCCGCCGATCGTGCAGCGGTTCGCCGTCGAGGTGTTGGGCGCGAAGAACAGGCCGGCCGACGACAGTTGCCGGTTGAGGTCGTCCAGCACGATCCCGGGCTCCACCTCGACCATCCCTGCATCGGTGTCGATGTGGAGGATGCGGTGCATGTGCCGGCGAAAATCGACGACGACGCCCCGGTTCAGCGACTGGCCGTTGGTGCCGGTTCCCCCGCCGCGCGCCGTGATCGGCAAGGAGCGGAACGGAGGTTCGTCGAGCACCGAAAGCAGCAGCCGGACGTCGCCTGCATCGCTCGGCGCGATCACCACGTCCGGTACGAACTGATAAACGCTGTTGTCGGTAGAGGCTGCGGCCCGGGACGCCGCATCCGCCGCCACATTGCCCCGGAAGCCGCAAGCGCCAAGCCTGTCGCGAAGCTTTGCGAGCAATGCGGGCCGAAGGCCGGCCGCGACGCCGCCTTCATCCAGGTCACGGCTATTGGCGGGACGCATGTATCGGGCCTCGCAGAAGGGAGGGCGCCGCGCCCCTCCCCGGGGCGCGGCAGGTCGGCCTTGGGAGGCCTAGGGCCTGTGGACAGTTATGGATCGGGCGCGGCGCGTGTCGGATTTCGTGTCCGGGCAGGCGGACCGACCGAGATGGTGTCGACCACCATGAGGGAGGTCCAACGAACCCGGGCGCGAAATCCGGCGCGCCCCGAAGGGGTATGGCCGAAATCGCCCGGTTCTGTGTCGCGAACCCTCGATGGGGGCCAGGCCCGCCTTCGGCTCCGCTCCTGGAACCGGACGATTTCGCCTCATACCGCGCTCCGATCCATAGCTGTACACGGGCCCTAGGGGAGAACGATCTGCTTGAAGCGCTCTGTAATATCCCTGACGGCAGGCTCGACCGGAATGCGCTCGATGCTCGACGCACCGACGAAGCCGACGGCGCCGGTCCGCTGCGCGATGGTCATCGCGTCCTCCGGCGTGATGATCGGCCCGCCGTGGGAGAGCAGGACCGTCCTGTCGTTGACCGCGCGGATCGCCTCGAACATCGCCTGGAGGTCCTCCGCCGCCTTGTCGAGGCCGATCGCCTGGGTGGCGCCGACATCGCCACCCGCCGTCAGGCCGACATGGCCGGCGATCATGTCGACACCCGCCTGCGCCATCATCGCAGCCTCGTGCGGGGTGTAGACGTAGGCGACCGTATAGAGGTCGTTCTGGATAGCCTGCGACATGAGATCGACTTCCCGCTGGAAGGTGATGCCGACGGATTCGAGGTCGCGGCGATAGGTGCCGTCGATCCGCCCGATGGTCGGCACGTTGATGATGCCCGAGCAGCCCGCCGCCTTGACCTGTTCGATCGACGTCCGGTGGTCGCGGGTCGGATCGTGCGCGTAGATGCCGCCGATCAGCGGGACCTCCCTGACGACCGGCGCGATCTGGCGGGCGAGGTCGAGCACCGTATCGTTGGCATTGCCGACCGGTAGCGTGCCATAGATGCTCGCCCAGCCATTCATGCGGTAGTAGCCGGTATTGTAGACCGCGATGAGGTCGACGCCGGCCTTCTCGACCAGGCGCGCGATGAGCCCGATGCCTGCCCCCTGCATGAGGACGAAGCGCTTGGCGTCGATCTGCCCCTGGATGCGGGCAATGACCTGGCCCCTCGAATATTGCGCAGCCATTCCTGGTATCCTCTCTACTTCAGGTCCTGCAGGTAAGCTTGCATCCGCTCGCAGGCCTGACGCACGAAACGCGGATCGTTGATGTGAAGGTCGAGTTGAACGACGTCGATGTCCGGGCGGGTCGCCAGCGCCTCGGCGAGGCCCGTTGCAAAGGCGTCGCTCGCCTTGGGGTCGTGAAACACCGAGCCCGGTCGGTCGTAGGAGGAAAACCCCGCCATCGGGATGAAGACGGAGGTCGGACCACGGGCATGCACCAGCTTGCGGCCGATCCAGTTTCCGACGCGGCGCGCCTCGTCCGCGTTGATGCGCAGCAGCGTGCTGGCAGGCGTGTGCGTGATGAGCTGCCGGTGGCGGTAGCGCTCCGGTACGGTCTCCAGGCCACCGAAATTGACGAGATCAACGGCTCCCGGCACGACCACCTGCGGGATGCCGCTCCCGGCCGCCGCATCCAGCCTGCCCGGCCCGGCGCTGCGCAGGCCGCCGAGCACCTCGTCCGACACTTCGGTGGTCGCAAGATCGAAGGACGCCGCCAGGCGCCGCTGCACGATGAGATCCTCGAGCGCGATGCCACCCGGACCGCGCGCATGGAAGACATAGGTGCCGAAACCCCGCTCCTTGAAATAGCCGTAGGCCCATTCGGCCGCCGCGGTGGTGGCGCCGACCGCCGTCATGCCGACGATGCGGCGGCCTTCGTCGTCCTTCCAGAACGGGATGGGCAACATCGATTCCATCGCCGCCGCCGCCCGCGCCAGGCTTGCCCGCAACGGCGCGTCGAGACCGATGAAATCGACCACCGTGTGGATGAGCACCACGTCGCTGCCTTCAACGAAGGGCTTGGTATCGCCGGAGGCCGCGGTGGAAACCAGGATCTTGGGCGTGCCGTAGGGCAAGGCGCGGAAGGCCCGGCCGGCCAGCGCGGCGTTGGTCCCGCCACCAAGACCGATGAAGCCGCGCACGAGGCCCTGCTCGTTCAATTCGGCGACACATCGTTCGAGTCCGCTCAGCATCTGCGCCAGCGCAGGCGCACGCTCCGGCCAGTTCCGCACGGTATCAATGTCGGTTCCGGCACATTCGGCGACGACCTCCGCCGGAACGTCGATCCGGCGGGCGCCGGGCGGACGAATGCCGCAATCCACGACGATCACGCCGACGCCGCGCGTCTCGAGTTGCGTGCGCAGATATTCGACCTGCTCGCCCTTCGTGTCGATCGTCGCGGCGATGACCACGCCCGGCTTCAGCGCCGTGAACCCGGCACCGCTGCGGCGCGAAATGCCAAGGCCGGCATCCGCCAGGGATGCACGTGTCGGATCGCCGTAACTCAAAGGAGACTCCCGGTGCCTGCTGTGCTGGAGAATGGCTCGCAGGGTAACATGATTTGCAAATCTGTAAATTTATTTTTACATCTTCTCACGACCGACACGCGCTTCCATGGGCCTGCCCTCATGCTGCCTGTCCAGGAATGCCTGTCGGCAAGCGGCGGCCGGTCGCGGCGTCGAACAGATGCACGCGTTCGACGCGCGCCGTCAGCCGCAGCTTTTCACCGGCAGCGACCGGCGGCCCCTCCCGCATGGCAGCGACGATCGGCTGGCGGCCCAGCTTGCCAAAGACGTCCGTCTCGGGACCAGTGGGCTCGACCACGGTGACATCGACCGGCACGCCCGCCGGATCCGGAACGAGATGTTCGGGCCGGATGCCGTAGACGACCTTTCCCGCCGCCGCGCCCGGCGGGGTCGGAAGGGCGATGCCGTCCGCGGTCAGGAACCAACCATTCTCGATCTCGCCTTCGATGAAGTTCATGCCGGGGGAGCCGATGAAGCCCGCGACGAAGAGATTGGCAGGCGTATCGTAGAGTTGGAGCGGCGTGCCGATCTGCTCGATCCGCCCGTCGTTCATGACGACGATGCGGTCCGCCATCGTCATCGCCTCGATCTGGTCATGCGTCACGTAGATCGTGGTGGTCTTCAGCCGCTGGTGCAGTTCCTTGATCTCGGTGCGCATCTGCACGCGCAGCTTGGCGTCCAGATTGGAGAGCGGCTCGTCGAACAGGAAGACCTGCGGGTCGCGGACGATGGCGCGGCCCATGGCGACCCGCTGGCGCTGGCCGCCGGACAACTGCTTGGGGTAGCGGTCGAGAAAGGCGCCGAGGCTGAGGATTTCCGCGGCCCGCGCCACGCGCCGGGCTATTTCCGCCTTGTCGGTCCGGTTGAGCGTCAGCGCGAAAGCCATGTTCTCGCGCACCGTCATGTGCGGGTAGAGCGCATAGTTCTGGAACACCATGGCGATGTTGCGCGCCTTCGGCTCGATGTCGTTGACGACCGTGTCGCCGATCAGGATATCGCCGCCGGTGATGTCCTCGAGCCCGGCGATCATGCGCAGCAGCGTCGACTTTCCGCAGCCGGACGGGCCGACGAGAATGACGAATTCACCGTCCTCGATATCAATGTTCACGCCGTGCATGACGGCATGTTCGCTGTAGCTCTTCTCGACGTCGCGGATGGTGACCGAGGCCATGGGGATATCCTTGCAGAGAGACCGGCGGCCTCAGCCCTTGACGGCGCCGGCCGCCATGCCGCGCACCAGATGGCGCTGCATGAACAACATGAAGATGAGAATCGGCAGCATGATCCCGATGGCGGCTGCGGCCGAAAGCGACCAATAGGTGATGTCCTCGGCGCCGTATTCGGCGATCGCGACCGGCAGCGTCTTGGTGTTGGTCCGCGTCAGCACCAGCGCCAGCAGGAACTCGTTGTAGGCGAGCAGCAGCGAAAACAGCACGGTGACCCAGAGCCCCGGCTTGACGATCGGCAGCGCCACGCGGCGGAACGTCTGCCAGGGCGTGCAGCCGTCCATGACGGCGGAGTCGTAGAGTTCGCTCGGCACCTCGGCCAGGAAGCTGCGCATCAGCCAGATCGTGAAGGGCTGGTTCAGCGCCACGATCGCGATGATCATCGCCGGATAGCTGTCGATCAGGTTGACCGCCTGGGCGATGACGAAGAACGGAATGGCCAGCAGGATGTGCGGGAACATGCGCATCGCGAGCAGGCTGAACAGCAGGCCGGATGCGGCGCGCGATCGAAGCCGCGACAGGGCATAGGCCGCCATGGAGCCGATCGAGACGGAGATCGTCACCGCGAAGATCGAGACGATCGCCGTGTTGATCAGGAAGCGCCAGAAGCCCTTGTCGACCCAGATCTCCCAGTGGAACCGAAAGGTCGGCTCGAAGATCAATTTTGGCGGCACCGCAAAGGCATCGACCGGCTGCCGGATCGAAGTGAGGAAGCCCCAGGCGACAGGCGTCAGGTTCATCACGCAGAACAGGAGAAGCACGATGAACAGGGGCACCTGCTTCATGAGCGACGGCCTCATTGCAGCTCTCCCTTGCGGCGGAACACGACCCAGAGCATGCCGGCCGTAACGGTCGCGACGAAGACGAGCGTGATGACGCCGAGCGCGGACGCCTTGCCGATGTCGAAGAAGCGGAAGGCGAGCGCGTAGGTGTACATGGTCAGCGTCTCGGTGGCGGTGCCCGGTCCGCCGGCCGTCAGCACGTAGATCGTGTCGAAGAAGCGGAACGCATCCATGAAGCGGATCGCCAGAACGAAGACGATCAGGAAGCGCAGCGACGGCAGCATGATCCGGAAGAGGATCGTCAGAGGGCCGGCCCCGTCTATCTTCGCCGCCTCGATCATGCTCGTGTCGACGGTGTTGAGGCCGGCGTAGAGCGTCAGGATCATGAAGGGCGTGAACTGCCAGGCATCGGCCAGGATCACGCTGAATTGCGCCCATCCCGCGCTGCCGAGGAAGTCGGGCGGATAGAAGCCCATGCCGATGAGCGTGCCGCTGATCAGGCCGAACCGCCCCATCAGCATCCAGCGCAGGAACAGCGCCGCGACGGTCGGGGTGATGACGTAGGGGATGAAGACGAGCATCAGCAGCGACTTCGCCCCGAAGGTCAGCTTGTAGAGCCCGAAGGCGATCGCCAGGCCAAGACAGAATTCGAGGCCGACCGCCGCGCTGACGATCAGCACGGTGCGGATCAGCGAAGACCAGAAGCGCTCCTCGCCGAAGAGAACCTGGTAGTTGGCGAGGCCCACGAAGTCCGTGGACGTCGCCGTCAGGTTGTAGTTGGTGAAGCTCAAATAGACGGCATATCCGAGCGGCACCAGCAGGACGCAGGAAATGACCAGAAGGCTCGGCACGAGGAAGAGCCAGAGCGCCTGCTCGTCGGCGCGCCGCCTGCGCCGCCTTGCCTTCGCCGGCTTTCCGGCAGCCGGCAAGCCAGCCCGCCTGTCCATGTTCCGCGTCATGTTCATGACCTGCCAACCTGTGCGCCCGGCCTTCGTTCGCTGGAAGCGGGAGGCGGCAGGCAACGCGCCGGCCGCCCGCCCGCCGCCGCAAGCGTCATTTGTAGTAACCGGCCTGGGCCAGGTGGTTGCGCGTCTCTTCCGCCGCGGTGTTGAGCGCAGCCGCGACCTCCATCTCCCCGGCGACCGCCTGGAGGATGCGCCGGCGGATGAACTCGCCGACGGCGAAGAATTCCGGAATCTTCGGGAAGGGAACGGCGGTGCTGATCGCCTCCATGCCGGCCGGGTAATGGCGGTATTTTGCCTGGACCTCGGGATCGGCGAGAACGGAGACGCGCGGCACCATGGTGAAGCCGGTCGCACCGCGCATGCTCTTCTCGCTCGCCGCGGCGCAGACCATGCGGAAGAGCGTATCGGGATCCTGCGTCGAGAAGGCCGAGATCGCGTAGCCGTCGAGCGCGAGGCGGCCATGGCCCTGCGGCGGCGCGACGAAGTCCACCTTGCCGACGACGGCCGATTTTTCCGGGTTGTCCATGGCGGTCGCCCGCGTCGTCCAGGACAGGCCCATCGTGGCGATGTTCTGCTGCATCGCGATGGTGCACTCGTCGTTGTGGGCGTTCATGAAGCCCTGCTGGGCATATTGCGTCGCATCCTTCAGGCGGCCGATCGCATGGATGCCCTTCTCGCTGTTGAAGATCGGCTCCCAGTTCTCGTCGAACCAGCCGTCGGCCAGGGCATTCATGTACCAGTGCGATTCGCCGAGCGCCGAATCGCCGCGCAGACAACTGATCGTGCCCGCCCGCATCGGCGAATTGAGCTCGCCGGCCAGCGTGATGTAGTCGTCGATGGTCTTCGGCGGCTGCTTGCCGGCTTCGTCCAGCACGTCCTTGCGATAGAAGAAGAGATGCGAGATCGAGGTCAGCGGCATGCCGTAGATCTTGCCCTCGTAGGTGAAATGCTTGAGGACGTCGGGATTGATATCCTTGAGGTTGAACTCGTCGGAATATTTTTCCCAGAGATCGTTCAGCGGCCGCAGCCAGCCGCTGCGCATGAAGCCGGTCATGCTCTCGTTGACATACATGACGTCGATGCTGTTCGACTTCGAGGACAGCGCGATGTTCATCAGCTCGAACGCCTTGTCGAAGGGCATCAACTGCTGATTGACGTTGCCGTCGGGCGCCGCCGCCGAGAACTCGTTGGCATAATATTCGAGCGCCGGATAGCGGTGGCTGACGAGCTGGATGGGGGCGGCGGCCTTCGCCGTGCGCCACAGCGCCGGCGTGGCCAGCGATGCGATGGTGGCCGACGTTCCGGCCGCCATGAATGAACGTCTTGAAAGTTTCATGCTCTGTTCCTCCCAGTGATCAAAAGTTTCCCTCGCCGCGCCCCGTTTCGCCGGGCCGCAGGCCAAAGACCGCCGATGCCTGAATCGTCCCTCAGACCCGCGCCGGATCCGGCACGGCCGGGCCGTGCTTGTGGTTCCACAGATGTCCGATGCGCTTCTCGCCCGTGACCGTGGTCTCCAGATAGACCGCCCGGAATGGCGCATGGACGATCGGAATATCGTGATGATGGCCCCTGCCGGTGGCGACGCAATCGCCGCGGCGAACGACGAATTCCCGCTCTCCGATGCGCACCACGCCGGACCCGTCGAGAACGATCCAGTATTCGTCATAGTCGTGGTAGTGCGAATCGATCCCCGTCAGTTTCGGATAGGAAACCGGGTCGCCGACGTTCTTCGGGCCGTCGCCCGGATTGACGCGGAAAACGCCGCAGCCGCCGATATCAGCCCCCCATGTGCCGCCGAGGCGCATGAAGCTCGCCGGCCGGCCGTGGCTCTTCAGCTCGTAGCTTTCGACGTCCGCAGGCATGATCAGGAACTGCCCCTCGGCCAGCGCCATCGAACCGGCAGCGCTCGCCACCTGTCCCGTGCCGTAGATCGACACGACGATCTCGCGCTCATGGCGCCGTGCGACCGGCACCCGCTCGCCGGCCCCCAACTCGATGACCTCGAATTCGCGCAGTTCGCACCATTCGGGCGCAGCATCCTCGCAGCGGTAGACAGGCATCCCGTCCTCCTCAGGTGATGGCGAGGCCGCCATTGGGGCTGACGATCTGCCCGGTCATGTAGTCGGAATCCGGCGAAGCAAGGAAAACGATGACGCCGGCCATGTCCTCCGCCGTGCCCCAGCGGGCCAGCGGGATATCCTTGGCGCGCTCGGTGAAATATTCCGGCGCCAGCCGGTTGGTCGTCATCGGGGTGATGGTGGGGCCGGGCGCGATCGCATTGACGAGGATGCCGTGCTTCGCCAATTCCTTGGCCCAGCCCTTCGTCATGGCCGCGATGGCGCCCTTCGCGGCATTGTAGGTGGTCGCCATCGGATTGCCGACCGTGCCGGAAATCGAGGAGACGTTGACGATCTTGCCGCCGCCGCGGGTCTTCATGCCGCGCACCACCGCCTGGGTCGCGAACAGCGTGCCCTTGGCGTGGGTCGAGATCGACTTCTCGAACATGTCCTCGGTCACCTCATCGAGCGAGCAGAAGTCGCTGGTGATGCCGGCATTGTTTACAAGTATGTCAATCGGACCGAGCCGGCCCTCCGCCGCGGCAATGGCAGCCCGGGTCGCCGCGACATCCGAAACGTCGCTGACGAAGACATCCGCCTGGCCGCCGGCCGCCCGGATGGCATCGCACGTTTCGCGGGCCGCCGTCTCCGAGCGGTCATGCACCGCAACCCTGGCGCCCTCGGCCGCCAACCGAACCGCCGTCGCGCGGCCGATGCCCGAACCGGCGCCCGTGATGAACGCCACCTTGCCTTGGAATCTCACGCCTATCTCCACCCCTTTGCGTGCGTCGCCAAGCGCCGCATCAGCAATGGCAGATACCTAACAGGAATTACAAATCTGTCAATAACAAATAACACGTTTGTAAATCACGCAAGCCGGCGGCGCCGCCCGCGGACGGGCGCGCCGGGCGGTTCGGGATCACATGGCCAGGCGGGCGCCGCCGCGCCGCTCCTCGCTTATCGGACCGCTGCGGACTCCGACAGCGCTCGAACGGACCGGCGGAGACGTGGACGGCCGGAAGGGCGATGGCGCGCCTGTGCGCCCTCATCCGGCGCGAAATCGGCATCGCCGAATCGACCCGCGCGGCGTCGCGACACGACGGGGAAGTGTATTCGATCGACCCGCTTCGGCTCCGTCAGGCGACGGCGGCGATCGCCGGTCGGGTCTCCGCGGATCGCACGCCCTTGACCAGGTCGGCGCCCTTTTCGCCGATCATCATGGTCGGGCCGTTGGTGTTGCCGCTGATCAGCACGGGCATGATCGACGAGTCGATGACGCGCATGGCTTCGATGCCGCGCACTTTCAGCTCGGGGTCGACCACCGCCATCTCGTCGATGCCCATCTTGCAGGTGCCGACCGGATGGTAGTCGCAGCACGCATATTGGCGGATATAGGCCATGATCTCGTCGTCGGTTCGGGCGGCAGGGCCGGGCAGACGTTCGGTGTCGACGAATTTGGCGATCTCGCTCTGCGCCAGCACCTCGCGGATGATCCTCACCGATTTCAGCGCCATCGAGCGATCATAGGGATCGGCGAGATAGTTGGGGTCGACCAGCGGCGCGTCGGCCGGGTCGGACGATCTCAGCTTCACCGAGCCGATGCTTCGTGGCCTGAGGAAGGTCGAATTGACGGTGAAGCCGTGGCCATCGAGCCTCGTCTGGCCGCCGCGCACCACCATGGCCGGTGCGATATGGATCTGCAGGTCGGGCCTGCTCGCACCTTCGGTCTGGAAGAAGCCGCCGCCCTCGACGATCACCGAGGCCGCCGGGCCGTTGCGGTAGAGCAGCCAGCGCAGGCCGTGCAGCAGCGCTTTCGGATAGCGGTCCTGCCCGTCATAACTGATCGGGTCCTTCAGCGTGACATGCACGTTGCTGCACAAATGGTCCTGCAGGTTCCTGCCGACGCCCTTCAGGTCGGCGACCGGCGCGATGCCGAGCGCCTTCAGCTCGTCCGCCGGGCCGATGCCCGAGAGCATCAGCAGCCGCGGCGAGTTGATCGCGCCGGCCGAGACGATGACCTCGCGGGAAGCCCGCAAAATCTCCCGGTCGCGGCCCTCAGCCACCTCCACGCCGACGGCGCGGCCGTTCTCCACCACGACGCGCCGAACCCGCGCATGCGTCTTCACCGTCAGGTTCGGCCGCCGGCGTACCGGGTGCAGGTAGGAGACGGCGGCCGAGCGACGCCGGCCGTCGCGGCAGGTCACCTGGTAGAAGCCGGCGCCGTACATCGTCTCGCCGTTGAAGTCGGGGTTGAAGGGCAGGCCGTATTGCTGGACGGCGCGGACGAACGCCCGGGTGAGCTGGTGCGGCCCGACCTGGTCGGACACCCAGAGCGGCCCGCCGACGCCGTGATAGCGGCCGACCAGCCGGTCATTGTCCTCGGACTTGCGGAAATAGGGCAGGATGTCCTCATAGGCCCAGCCCTCGTTTCCCAGCGCCGCCCAGTTGTCGTAGTCCTCCTTCTGGCAGCGAATGTAGATCATCGCATTGATCGAGCTGGAGCCGCCGAGCGTCTTGCCCTGCGGATACCATATCTCGCGGTTGTCGAGGTGCTTCTGCGGCACGGTGAAGAAGCGCCAGTTGACGCCGGGTCCGAACAGCTTGCCGATGCCGCCGGGGATATGAATCATCGGATTCCAGTCGCGGCTGCCGGCCTCCAGCAGCAGCACCTTCACGTCCGGATCCTCGGAGAGCCGGTTTGCCAGAACGCAGCCGGCCGAACCCGCGCCGACGATGATGTAGTCCCACATGTCTTCCTCCGCTCCGGGATGCAGGGAGCCCCCTGCCCCACCGTCGGCTTCATTTTCCCTTGAACACCGGCGGCCGCTTTTCGGCGAACGCACGCAGGCCTTCCATCCGGTCTTCCGTGGCAAAGGCCTCGACGGTCAGCCGGTGCTCGATCCGCAGCCCGTCCTCGAGGCCGTTGTCGAACGCGGCAAGCACCGCCTTCTTGGCATAGGGCGTGATCGCCACCGACTGGCCGGCGATCGTGCCGGCAATCTCCAGCGCCCGCGGCAGAAGCCGCTCCGCCGCCACGACCTCGCTGACCAGTCCCTTGCGCTCGGCAAGATGCGCGTCGACCATCTCGCCCGTCAGCACCATCTGCATGGCGAACGACTTGCCGACCAGGCGCGGCAGGCGCTGCGTCCCGCCGTCGCCCGGAAACGAGCCGATCCTGATCTCCGGCGTGGCAAACTTGGCGCCCTCGGCGGCGATGACGATGTCGCACAGAAGCGCCAGTTCCAGCCCGCCGCCGAGCGCGAAGCCGTTGATCGCGGCGATGAGCGGCTTCGGAAACTCCTGGATCGCGCGCCAGCGGGCGAGACGTTCCGGATCCGCATAGGAGGCCACCCCGCGCTCCAGCATGTCGGCGATGTCGGCGCCGACCGAGAAGGCGCGACCGGCCCCTGTCAGCACGACGCACCGCACCGTGCCGTCGGCGTTCGCTTCCGCCAGCCGGTCGCGGAGCTCTTCGAGCAACGCCTTCGACAGCGCATTGAGCTTGTCGGGGCGGGTCATCGTCAGAAGCAGAACGCCCGGCGCGGGCCGTTCGGCAAGCACGAGAGCATCGGGCATTTTTCAGGCGACCTTGCGATAGAGCGTTTCGGGCGTCAGCCCCGCCTGTGCCAACAGGCCGCGGATCTTGTCGATCTCGGCGGGCGTCGGCTGCATCAGCGGCGGCCGGACATGGGCCTGATCCAGCCGCCCAAGCAGGACAAGCGCTTCCTTCATGCGGTTGTGCATATCGAGGAGCGGCGCATCGTAAAAGGCTCTGACGGTCGGATAGATGCGGTCGTTGATCGCCTGGGCGGCCTTGAGGTCGCCGGCCTGGACGGCGCGGAACAGCGCCACCTGCAGATTGGCGATGACGCTGCCGGCGCCCGACAGCAGCCCGTCGCAGCCGAGCGCCAGTGAACCAAGCAGCCAGGCGCTGTGCGTGGTCAGCGTGTTGACCGGCTGGTCCAGCGCCTTCAACTCCCGGATCTGGCGCTCGTGCAGATTGCCGTCGCCGCACTGGTCCTTGATCGCCCGGATGGAAGGGAAGCGCCGGCACAGCTCCAGCAGCGTCGGCAGCGGGTAGGCGAGGTTCGAGGCGAGCGGATACTGGAACAGGATGATCGGCAGGCGGGAGGCATCCGTGATGCGGCGCAGATGCTCGAAGATCATCTCGGGCCGCAGATGTCCGCCGAGGGTCATGAAGTCCGGCGGGAAGACCAGCAGCGCGTCGGCGCCTTCCCGCTCGGCATAGGCCGCAATGCGCGCCGCTTCCAGGCTGGAGTTGGTGTAGACGCCGACGATCAACGGCACGCGATCCTCGAGAGCCTCCTTCGTCACGACGATCGCCCGATACTGCTCTTCGATGGTGAGCGCGTGTACTTCGGCGGCATGGCCGTTGATGGTAATGCCGGAAATGCCCTCGACCGAGGCGATGTCGGCGAGGTGACGGCGATAGGCTTTCTCGTCGACCGCCAGATCCGTGTCGAATGGCATCAGGCAGGCGGGGATGACGCCCTTCGGCTTGAACGGTCTTTTCATGGTCGCGAGTCCTTTGCTGAAAAGGCGGCCGCCACGCCGGCAGGCGCGGCGGCCGCGGGGAGGATGCCTCAGAAGCCCTTGCCGAGCATGTCCTTGATGTTCTCGGGCGTCACCGACACGGTCGGCAGCACGATGTTCTCCGGGACCTCTTCGCCCTTGGCCACCTTGTAGGCGATCTCGATGCCTTCGGGCGCCACATAGGGATAGACGAAGGTCGCCGCGAGCTTGCCCTGGTCGATGGCCTGGAAGGCCGTCTCCTGTCCGTCGATGCCGACGACGGCCACATCCTTCAGCCGCCCCGCGGCTTCCAGCACCTGGATCGCGCCGAGCGCCATCTCGTCATTGTGGGCATAGACGGCCTGGATCTCGCCCGGCCCGAAGCGCTGAACCATGTCCTCCATGAACTTCACCGCCTTGTCGCGGGTGTAGTCGCAATTCTGCGAGGCGACGACCTTCATGTCGGGGTGCTTGGCGATCGCCTCGGCGAAACCCTTGTTGCGGTCGATGGTGGCGGAGGCGCCGGCCGTGCCCTGCAGTTCGATGATGGCGCCCTTGCCGTCGAGCTTGCTTGCCAGGAACTCGCCCGCGCCGACGCCGAGCGGCAGGTTCTCGCCGCCGACATGGACGGTGACGGGCGTGTTGACCTTGCGGTCGAGGGTGACGACCTTGATGCCGCGTTCCATCGCGTCGCGCACCACGGGCGTCAGCGCCTGCTCGGTGAGCGGCGAGATCATCAGCACCTGGATGCCCTGGGCCATCAGGCTTTCGACATCGGTCACCTGCTTGGCGGCGTCGTTGTTGCCGTCGGTGACGATCAGCTCGACGTCGGGATAGTGCTCGGCGGCGTACTTCTTGTTGCCCTCGACCATGGCGACACGCCAGGGATGGTTCATCGTCGCCTGGCTGAAGCCGATCTTGATCTTCTCCTGCGCGAGAGCTGGGCCCTGGAAGACCCCGGCGAAAGCCAGCGTGGCACCGAGGGCGGTGGCCTTGAGAAACTGTCTGCGATTGCTCATTTCATTCTCCTCCGTTGAGTGTGGTTCAGGCGTTGCACTGGCGGACGGCATGCGCCGGCCGCCGCGTCGGTCATGACCGCCGGCGATGGCGATAGACCTCGAACATCACCGCCGCGATGATGATCGCGCCCTTCACGATCTGCTGTGTGAAGGGCGAGATGCCGAGCAAATTCAGGATGTTGGCCATGACGGCGATGATCGCCGCACCAATCACGGTGCCGATCACGCCGCCCTCGCCGCCGAACAGGCTGGTGCCGCCGATGACGACGATCGAGATCGCCTCGAGCTCCAGATTGGTGCCGGCCGTCGGCTCGCCGACGGTCAACCGAGATACGAAGATCAGGGCCGTCAATGCCGAAAGCACGCCCGAGATGATGTAGACCGACATCAGCACGCGCCGCACCGGGATGCCGGCGAGCCGCGCCGCCTCGGTGTTGGAGCCGACGGCATAGACCTGGCGTCCGAACGGCGTGTAGCGCAGCACCACGAAGGCACCGGCGGCGATGGCCGCGAAGATCCAGATCGGAACCGGAATGCCGAGCAGGAAGCCTCCGCCGAGGAAGTAGAACGCGTCGGCGGCTTCCCCCAGCGTCTTGGGCTCGCCATTGGCGATCGTCATGGCGATGCCGCGTCCCATGACCAGTGTGCCGAGCGTCATGATGAATGGCGGCATGCCGAAGAAGACGACGCCGGCGCCGTTGACGGCGCCGAACGCCGCGCCGATCGCCAGCGCGGCGAGCATGGTCAGCGGGATCGGCACGCCCGAAGCCAGCATCAGCGCCGAGGTCACCGCGACCACGCCGACGATCGAACCGACCGAGAGATCGATGCCGCGCGTCAGGATGACGAAGGTCATGCCGACCGACACGATGCCGAACAACGCGACCTGGCGGCCCACATTGAGCAGGTTGCCGGTCTGGATGAAGCTCGGCGACAGGTAGACGGCGAAGGCGCAGAGCAGGATCAGCACCCACAGCAGGCCGAGGCTCTGGGCGAGGCTGCGCAAGCGGGCGAACGCGCCCGGCGCGGCGAGCGAGGTCTCCCTTGCCGTCATCTCCGTCATTCCTTCCTCCCGTTCATTGCGCCGCAGCCGGCGCGGCGGCGCCGCGCATCAGCCAGGCCACCGCATCGGCGAGACCGCCCTCGTCGCAGCTCGGTGCGACAAAACGTGCGAGTTGCTTCACCGCCGCGGACGCGTTGCCGACGGTGACGGCCGTCCCCGCCCAGGCGAGCATTTCGAGATCGTTCTCGGCGTCCCCGGCCGCCGCGCAGGCCTGCGCGTCGAGGCCGAGGCCGGCGGCGACCGCCGCGGCGGCGCCCCGCTTCGAGACGCCGAGCGGTCCGATCTCCAGAAGCCGCGGATGCGAGGCGGAGACCGTCAGGCGGTCTTCGAGCTGGCTGCGCAGCGCCGCAAAACGCTCCTGCGCCGACGGATCGGCCGAAACGCACATGATCTTGCCCGGCGCGCCGGGCAGCTTGTCGATCGTCTCGGCCACCGACAGCGTTTCGCCCGTCGCCGCCGCCTCGCGCGCGACCAGTTCGTCGTCGCCGAGCGCATGAATGCCCAGGCTCGTGAACCACATCGGACGAAGGCCGGCGTCATGCGCGGCGGCCATCGCGATCAGCGCGTCGCCGCGTGCGATGGGCTGGCTGGAGCGCTGGACGCCGGACGACACATTGCCGCTCCAGCCACCGTTGAAGCAGATGACGAGGTCGGCAACGCCGAGACGCTCTGCATAAGGCCGCACGCCGCGCGGCGAGCGCGCCGTCGCGAGCACGAGCTGGATGCCCGCCTCGCGTGCCGCGGCCAACGCGTCGGCGACGCGCTGCGGCAGCCTGTAGTCATGCGTCAGCAAAGTGCGGTCGACATCGCTGACGAGAAGGCGCGGAACGGCCATGGCGCGCCTCAGACCGGAAAGACCGGAGCCCGCGGCCCGGTATGGATGAGCAGCGTCTTTAGCTGCGTGAACTCTTCGAACCCGGCCTGGCCCATCTCGTAGCCGAAGCCGGAACCCTTGACGCCGGTGAGCGGCAGTTGCGGCGCGCCGTCGATCACGGTGTTCGCCTGCACCCAGCCGCTCTTCAGGCGCTTCGCAACGGTGAGCACCGTGTCGATATTCTTCGACCAGACGTAGTTGGAGAGGCCATAGGCCGTGTCGTTGGCGAGCCGCACGGCATCCTCCACCGTTTCGAAACGCGTCACGCTGAGCACCGGTCCGAAAATCTCCTCGCGGAAGATCGTCATGCCCGGCTCGACCCGGTCGAAGATCGTGGCTTCGTGGAAATGACCGGCGCTGCCCCCCGCGACTTTGCCGCCGAGAGCGAGCTCGGCGCCTTCCTCGATGCCGGTCCTGACCAGCCCGGCCACTTTGGCGAGATGCTGTTCGTCGATCAGCGCGCCGATGTCGGTGTCTTCGTCGAACGGATCGCCGACCTTCAGCCTGCGGGAGCGCTCCACCACCTTGGCGATGAAGTCGTCGGCAATGGAGGACTGCACGAACAGGCGCGAGCCGGAGACGCAGCACTCGCCATTGTTGAAGAAGACGCCCATCAGCGCGCCGTCCACGGCGGCTTCGAGATCGGCGTCGGCGAAGACGATGTTGGCCGACTTGCCGCCCAGCTCCACCGACGACTTGACCAGATGGCGCGAGGTGTTGGCGACGACCCGGCTGCCGGTGCGCGTCGAGCCGGTGAAGGACACGAAGTCGATGCCCGGATGCGCGGTGAGATGGTCGCCGACCGTCGCGCCGTATCCGCTGACCACGTTGAAGACGCCTGCCGGCAGGCCGGCTTCCGCCGCGAGTGCGGCAATCTCGAAGGCCGAGCCCGAGGTGAATTCCGACGGCTTGAGCACCACCGCGCAGCCCGCCGCCAGCGCGAACGGCACCTTCTGCGACAGGATCAGCGCCGGAAAATTCCACGGCGTCACCAGCGCGACGACACCTACCGCTTCGCGGGTCAGCAGCGCCGTCTTGCCGGCGCCTATATTGGTATAGACGGAGCCCGCCATCTGCATGGCAAGCGAGGCCGCATAGCGCGTCAGGCCGACCGCGCCGTCGATGTCGCCGCGCGCGAAGCGGATCGGCTTGCCGACCTCCTCGACCTCGATGCGGGCCAGCCGCTCGCGGTTGTCGCGGATGAGGTCGGCCAGCCGGTTGAGGACCTCCGCCCGTTGCAGGCCGCTCATGCGCGGCCACGGTCCCTGCTCGAAGGCCGCACGTGCCGCCTCGACCGCCAGATCGATGTCGTCGGGCGTCCCTTCGGCATAGCGGGCGACCAGACGGCCGCCGGCGGGCGAACGGCGCTCGATCGCGCCGCGCCCGGCACCATCGACGACCTCTCCGCCGATGAAGTGATGGTAGCTTCGTGTGCTCATCCCCGCCCCCTACTGCCAGACCGCATGCGCCATGATCGTCTCCTCGGTCGCGCCGCTTCCATCGAGCACGGCGGCGACCGTTCCCTCGCGCATGACGACGATGCGGTGGCACAGCCCGAGAACCTCGGGCAGCTCGGACGACACCATGACGACGCTGGCGCCGCGGCCGGCGGTCAGCTCGACCAGCAGGTCGTAGATGTCGCGCTTGGCGGCGACATCGACGCCGCGCGTCGGCTCATCGACGAGCAGGATGTCGGTGCCGGCATGCAGTTGCCTGGCGATGCCGCATTTCTGCTGGTTGCCGCCCGACAGCGTGCGTACCTTGGTATGCACGCTCGGCGTCTTGATGCGCATCTGCCGGACGAACCGCGACACCGCCTCGTCCTCGCGGCGTCCGCTGATCAGCCCGCCGCCGGTCAGCTCGCCGAGCGCACAGACGGTGACGTTGAAGGCGACCGACTGATCGAGGAACAGGCCCTCGGTCTTGCGGTCCTCCGGCAGCAAGCCGATGCCGTGGGCAAGCCCGTGGCGCGGTCCGTCGATCGACACCGGCCGGCCGTCGATGCGGATCTCGCCGCCGTCGATCCGGTCGGCGCCGGCGATGGCGCGCAGGACTTCGGTTCGCCCCGAGCCGGCAAGGCCGCAGATCCCGACGATCTCGCCGCGCCTGACGTCGAAGGAGATATCCTTCAGCACGCCCCTGCGGGACAGATTGCGGACATCGAGCCGTATCTCCTGTCCGGCCTCGGCGCGTGGCGGAAAGATGTCCCTGATCTCGCGCCCGACCATGTGCCGGACGAGATCGGCCGTGCTGGTCTCGGCGATCGGCATCGAGGCGACCACCTGCCCGTCGCGCAGCACCGTCACCTCGTCGCAGATCTCGTAGAGCTCCTTCAGGCGATGCGTGATGTAGATGAAGGAGACGCCGCTCTCCCGGCTGAGCCGCCGGATGGTCGCGAACAGGTGTTCCAGCTCGGCATCGCCCAGCACCGCCGACGGCTCGTCGAGAACGACGATGCGCGCGTCGCGCGCGATCGCCTTGGCGATCTCCACCATCTGGCGCTGCGCCACGCTGATCGAATCGATGCGGGCCGCCGGATCGACGCGGAAACCCAGCCGATCGAGCACTCTTGCCGCCTCGGCCCTGGCCCGGCGCCAGTCGATCAGTCCGAGGCGCGTGCGCGGCAGGCGGCCGAGGAAGATGTTCTCGGCGACGGTCAGGTGCGGCGCCTGCGCCAGCTCCTGGTAGATGACCGCGATGCCGAGCTCCAGCATGCGGTCCGGCGTCGGCGCGGGAACGCGCGCGCCGGCGATGACCACCTCGCCCTCGTCGGCGTGAAAGGCGCCGGCCAGCACGCGCATCAGCGTCGACTTGCCGGCCCCGTTCTCGCCGATGAAGCCATGCACGCTCCCCTTGCGCACGGCGAAGCTCACATCGTTCAGCGCGTGCACGCCGGGGAACCGCTTGTGGATGCCGCGCATCTCCAGGATCGTCTGGTTCATTGGCCCATCTTCCGAGAAATCGTTTTCTCAGCAGTATCAAAAAAGCTCATAGCCGGTGTAGCTGCATGCCGCCGCCTATGTGGTAGATGTCGCCCGTGCTGAACGGCATGCTGCCGGTCGCCAGCGTCGCCACGGCGCGGCCGATGTCCTCGGGCTGCCCCCAGCGGCGAATGGCAGAGAGCTGGCCGGCGTCGACCTGGACGGAGTATTTCTCGTAGACGTCGGCCGTCATGTCGGTCTGGATCAGCCCGGGCCGGATCTCGTGGACATGGATGCCGGCCTCGGCAAGCCGGATCGCGAATTGCTGCGAGGCCATCGAGAGCCCCGCCTTGGAGATGCAGTACGGCCCCTTTTCCGGCGAGACCAGCCCGGCATTGGCCGAGGTGATGGTGACGATCGAGCGCTCGAGGCCTCCTTGCGGCCTGGACAGCATGGCACGCGCCACCGCCTGGGTCAGGAAGAAGGTGCCGCGCAGATTGATGCCGATCAGCCGGTCGAACGCCTGCTCGGTCACCTCCAGCAGATCCCCGCGCACGGAGACCTGGACACCGGCGTTGTTGACGAGGCAGGCCACCTGGCCGAGATCGCCTTCGATGCGGGCAATGAAGTCCGCGTTCCCGGCGGTCTCTGCGATATCGCGCTGATAGAAGCCAGCGCGCCGCCCGGACGAACGCACCGCATCGAGCGTCGCGCGCGCATTCGCGTCGTCGACGAGATCGACGACCGCGACATCGAAGCCGGCCGCGGCAAGTTCGCCGCAGATGGCACGCCCGATGCCACGGCGGCCGCCGGTGACGATCGCCAACCCACGTTCGGGCCGGCCTTCGGGCACGCCGCGCTCCTCGCCCGGCGCGCTCCTAGCGGAATCGACAAGCATCGTCAGGACGCCTTCTTCTCGAGCGCCTGATCGTCTCGGGAGGCGACCACCGCGCCGCTGCTCAGCAAGGCCTGCGCTTCGCTCTCGGCATATCCGAGCTCGCCGAGAATCGCGCGCGTATGCTCGCCGATCTCGAGCGCCAGCACGCGAAGCTCAGGCACTTCTCCGTCGTAGCGGTTGGGATGATTGACGAGGTGGATCGTGCGGCCGCGCAGTGTGATCTTCCGAAAGACCTGCGCATGGACGAGCTGCGGATCGGCGAGCAGATCGTCGTAGTAGCTGATCGGCGCCCACCATATGCCGTGGCGGTCGAAGCGCTCCGCCAGGTCAGCGACACGGTATCTCGCGGTGGCGCCCGCCAGACGGCGGGCATAGTCGTCGCGCTCCACATAGCGGTCGACGCCGGCGACCTCATCCAGCTCCGGGCTTTCGAGTGCTTCGGCAAGCGTCCCGGCGTCGCAGAGCGAGACCACCACATGGCCGTCGCTGGCGGGATAGACGCCATAGGGAGCCGAATGGAACCAGGTGGCCAGGTTCTTCTGGCGCTTCAGCACGTCGCGCGTCATGCCGCCGGCGAAATAGTTCACCAGCGGTTCGCCCTGCAGGTCGATCGCGGAGTTGATCAGGCTCGCCTCGACGCGGGTGCCCTTGCCGTCGCGCAGCCGGCGCACCAGCGCGCCGAGAATGCCCATGGCGAGCAGCGCGCCGCCATGCTGATCGACGATCGCCGCACCGACCGGCGTCGGCCCGCCATCGGGCGTGCCGGTGACGCTCATCAGCCCGGAACGCGCCTGGGCAAGCAGGTCCTGCCCCGGCTTTTGCGCCATCGGTCCGGTCGAGCCGAAACCGCTGGCCGAGGCGAAGATGAGATTTGGATTGAGCGCGGCGAGCGCGGCCTCATCGAAGCCCAGCTTGGCGAACACGCCGGGACGAAAGTTCTCCATCACGACATCGGCCCCGGCGATGAGCCGGCGCGCCACTTCCTTGCCGGCCTCGCTCTTCAGGTCGATGCCGATCGACCGCTTGTTGCGGTTGGCGCAGAGATAGAAGCCGCTGATGCCCTCGACATAGACGTCGGCACCCGACCAGCGCCGCTCATGCGCGCCATCGACCGGCTCGACCTTGATGACGTCGGCGCCCATATCGGCAAGGTACTGCGCGCCGGCGGGGCCCTGCAGGAAATGGCAGAAGCTGACGATCTTGATCCCGCTGAGCAACGTGCTCCTCCCCATGATTTCGGCGGTCGAACTTTGTGAAAACGTTTTCTTGCTTTTCTTGTGGGCTGTCAAGCTGGAAAATGAGGCTTTCGGGCTAAAATTAATGCGACATTCGGGAATATCCGTTATGCAGAATGAGAAAACGCTTTCTCACGAGTCGGCGCCTGGAGATCTTCATGGATAGCGAGGCCGGAGGTGCCAAGCTGATCGACGTGGCCAAGCGGGCGAGCTGCTCCCCGGCCACGGTTTCGCGCGTGCTGAACGGCAACCCCACCGTGAACGAGGAGGTGCGCGAGCGGGTGCTGCGGGCGGCGCGCGAGCTGGGCTATGTGCCGAACGGTTCTGCCCGCGCGCTGCGCTCGACGCGGACCCGGCTGGTTGGCGCGATCATCCCGAC
The DNA here is from genome assembly GCA_019635715.1 of Rhizobiaceae bacterium. GTDB lineage: Bacteria > Pseudomonadota > Alphaproteobacteria > Rhizobiales > Rhizobiaceae > Kumtagia. The sequence goes on from JAHBYY010000012.1 coordinate 41,954, forward strand.
CCTTGCCCACGCCATCTACGCGACCATGGTCGACGGGCTGCAGGCCAGGCTCGCCGAGAAGGACGTCTCGCTGATCATCAATACGTCGACCTACGACATCGACCTCGAATATGAGCAGGCGCGGCTGCTGGTCGAGCGCGGCGTCGAGTCGATCGTGCTCGTCGGCTCGCTGCACCGGCCGGAGACGCTTGCCTTGCTGGAGCAGAAGCGGGTGGGGTACGTCTTCACCTATACGTCGGACGCCGCCGAGCCCGGCGCGGCGGTCGGCTTCGACAACGAAAAGGCCGGGCGAACGGCCGCCCGCTATCTGCTCGACCTCGGCCACACCCGTCTCGGCATGATCGCCGGCATCACTCAGGACAACGACCGCGCCAAGGGGCGCCTCGACGGCTTTCTCAAGGAGCTTGCCGCCGTCGGCATCGACCGCGCGAAGGTGCCGGTGCTCGAAGCCGCCTACCGGCTGGACGACGGCCGTTCGCGCATGGGCGAGCTGATGTCGAGGCCGCAGCGCCCCACTGCCGTGTTCTGCGGCAGCGACATCCTGGCGGCGGGTGCGATCAAGCATTGCCACGACAATGGCATCGCCGTGCCGAGGGACGTTTCCGTCATGGGATTCGACAATCTGGAGATCGCCGAGCTCACCTCGCCCGAGCTGACGACGCTGGAGGTGCCGGCGCGCGACATGGGCCGGCTTGCCGCCGACTACATCCTCGCCTCGCCGCTGCAACGGCGGCACCTGCGACAGAGGGAACTGGCGATCCGGCTGATCGTCAGAGGAAGCACCGCACCGGCACCGGCCCGCTGAAGCGCGGCGTATGCCGGCACCCGGCGCCGAGCGCCCCGCGCCCGACTGAACAAGCGGCTGACCGCGTTCCGCGGCTGTGCCGGCTGGAAAAGGCCGGTCAGCAAAATGCCCGGGCAGACGACGGGTCGAAACCCAGCCAGACCGCATTGCCGCTTTGCAGTCCCGCCGCCGACTCGTGGCCAAAGGGGAGCCGGATCGCCACCTGCTCGCGGGTTTCCGTCTCGGCCTGGACATGCGTGTTGTTGCCGAGGAACGTCACGTCCCTGACGGTCGCCGCCAGCGATCTCGGCTTCTCGGCGCGGAAGAGCGAGATGCGCTCGGGCCGCAGCATCAACGCCACATCCCGGCCGGGCCCCGCATCACCATGCGTGGGCACGGCGGAAACCATGAAGCCGTTGCCGAGCCGGATGTCGGCCCGGCCGTCGCCGGCGCGTTCGACGCGGCCCTTGAGGAAGTCGCTGTCGCCGATGAACTCGGCGACGAAGCGGGTGCGCGGCTCGGCGTAAAGCTCCGTCCCGGTGCCGACCTGGTCGATCTCGCCCTGGCTGAACACCGCAATGCGATCGGAAAGCCTCAGCGCCTCCTCCTGATCGTGAGTGACGTAGAGGATGGTCACGCCGGTCTCCTGGTGAATGCGCTTGATCTCGAACTGGATCTCCTCGCGCAGCTTCTTGTCGAGCGCCGACAGCGGCTCGTCCATGAGCAGGACCGGCGGGTCGTAGGCGAGCGCCCGCGCAAGCGCCACGCGCTGCTGCTGTCCGCCCGACATCTTTGCCGGCATGCGGTCGGCAAAGCCCTCGAGCCGCACCAGTTTGAGCGCGCGGCTGACGGTCGCGTCGATCTCGGCCTTGGGCTTGCGGCGGACTCTCAGCGGAAAGGCGACGTTTTCGCCGACCGAGAGATGCGGGAACAGCGTGTAGCGCTGGAACACCATGCCGATGTTGCGCTTGTGCGAGGGCGTATCGAGCAGTGTCCGGCCTTCGAGCAGGATGTCGCCCGAGGTCGGTTCCTGGAGGCCGGCCAGAATGTAGAGCGTCGTGCTCTTGCCCGATCCCGAGGGTCCGAGAAAGGTCATGAACTCGCCCTTGGCAATGTCGAGCTCGACGTCGCGCACGGCGACGACGTCGCCATACTGTTTGCGGATGTTGCGTATCTGGAGGAACGGCGCGGTCATCGCTTCAACGCTTTTCGCACAAGCAGACTGAGCAGCATCAGTCCAACGGTTAGCAGCACGAGCAGCGTGGATGCGGCCGCGATCACCGGCGTCAGATCCTGGCGCAGCGTCGTCCAGATCTTGACCGGCAGCGTCTGCAATGTCGGGCTCGCCATGAAGATCGCCACCACCACCTCGTCCCATGAGACGAGGAACGAGAAGACCGCGGCGGCGAAGAGCCCGTGGCTGATCGCCGGAAGCGTGACGCGCAGCCTCGCTTCCCAGGGGCTCGCTCCGCACAGGATCGCCGCGTCCTCAATCGACTTGTCGAAGCCTTCGAGCGCGTTGCTGATCGAGATGATCGAAAACGGCAATGCGAGCACCAGATGCGCCAGCACGAAGCCGACGAAGGTGCCGCTCAGACCGATGCGCAGGAAAAAGGCGTAGAGCGCCACCGCCAGCACCACCACGGGCAGGATCATCGGCGTGATGAAGAGCGCGCGCAGCGCCTCGCGGCCCCGGAAGCGGCCTCTCGTCAGCGAGAGCGAGGCGAGCAGGCCGAGCACGACCGACAGGATGGTGACGGCGCCCGCCACCTTGGCGCTTACCCAGGCCGACTGCAGCCAGCGGGGGTCGGCGAACAGATCCTCATACCAGCGCAGGGTCCAGCCCGGCGGCGGGAAGATCAGCCATTGCGACGAGCCGAAGGAGAGCGCCGCGATGAAGATGATGGGCAGCAGCAGGAACAGCGTCACCAGCGCGGTGATCGACACCAGCATCCATTTCCACCAGCCCAGACGGTCGAAATCGAGCAGCATGGTCAATTCCCCTGCTGCCCCAGCCGCCCGACGCCGAACAGCCGAAGCTGCAGCGCGTAGATGGCGAGCGTCACCACGAGCAGGACGAAGGCCGCGGCGCCACCCATGCCCCAGTTGACCAGCGACTGGACGAACTGTGCGATCATCTCGGCCAGCATCATGTTGGAGGTGCCGCCGAGCAGCGCCGGCGTGACGAAGTAGCCGAGCGACATCACGAACACCATCAGCGCGCCGGCCGCGACACCGGGCAGCGCCAGCGGAATGAGGATGCGGGTGAGGCACTGCCAGCGCGTGGCGCCGCAGACCGACGCGGCCTGCGGGATGGCGGGATCGATCGCCTTGATGACGCCGCGCAGCGGCAGGATGACGAAGGGCAGCATGATGTAGGTCATGCCGATGGTGACGCCGGTCAGATTGTTCACCAGCGCCAGCGGCTGGTCGATGACGCCGAGGTTGATCAGCGTGCGGTTGATGAAGCCGGTGCGCTGCAGGAGCACCATCCAGGCGTAGGTGCGCGCCAGGAGATTGGTCCACATCGACAGCAGAATGACGGCGAAGACCACCGCCGCCCAGCGCCGCGGCATGATCGCCAGCGTCCAGGCCACGGGAAAGCCGATGACGACGGAGAGCACCGTCACCACCGCCGACACCAGGAAGGTGTTGAGGAAGATGCGAAGATAGGTCGTCGATCCGAGCAGCGCGGCGTAGTTGCCAAGGCCCGGCTCGGGCTCGAGCACGCTGCGCAGCAGCAGCGCCAGCACCGGCAGCACGAAGAAGGCGAGCAGCAGCAGCAGAGCCGGCACGGCGTAGCCGATGCCGCTTACCCGCCAATACGACATCGAAGCGAAGGCGCTGTTCCCCCGCGTATCCGCGACGATCGCCACGGCTCTTCTCCCGCTGCGGTTTCGGCGGCGCGCCTGGCGCGCGCCGCCTCGATTGGGACGTTGCTGGCAACCGGTGTAGCTGGAACCCGGTTGCCCCGCGTCATGCTATTGAGCCTGCCAAGCGTACCAGCGCTCGCCGATGGCGTCGCGGTTTTCGGCCCAGTAGTTCATGTCGGCGTTGATCTGGCTCGCCGTCTGCGCGTCGGGCAGCGTCTTGCGCACCGCCTCGTCCATCAGGGCCGGCGAGTCGAGGTTGGTCGGCGCATAGCCGGTCGCGACCGCAATATCCTTCTGTCCCTCGGCGCTGGTGGCAAGCGCGATGAACTTCATCGCCGCCTCCTTGTTCTTGCTGCCCTTCGGCACGACGAGCGAGTCGGCCGCCGTGATGTTCTGGTCCCAGGATGTCTCTACGTTGACGCCGGTCTGGGCGAGCGCGGTCAGGCGGCCGTTCCAGAAGCTGCCGAACGGTGCTTCCGCCGAGGCGAGAAGCTGCTGCGACTGCGCGCCGCTGGTCCACCAGACGATGTCGCCCTTGATGGTGTCGAGCTTCTTGAAGGCGCGGTCGAGATCGAGCGGGTAGAGCTTGTCGGCGGCAACACCGTCGGCGAGCAGCGCCGCCTCGATGACGCCTGGCGCCGACCATTTGTAGAAGGCGCGCTTACCGGGGAACTTCGCGGTGTCGAACAGATCGGCCCAGGTCTTCGGGCAGGCGCCGACGGCATCCTTGGCGCAGCCGATGACGAAGGAATAGTAGAAGCTGCCGACCGAGTGGTCGGTGACGAAGCGCGGGTCGAGCCTGGACTTGTCGATGATGGTGAAATCGAGCGGCTCGAGCAGGCCCGCCTTGCCTGCCTGCACGGCATAGTCGCCTTCGACGTCGACCACGTCCCAGGTGGTGCTGCCGGCTTCGACCATCGCCTTGATCTTGCCGTAGTCGGTCGGCCCGTCCTGCAGGACGTTGATGCCGGACTGGCCGGCGAACTTGTCGGCCCAGGCCGCCTTCTGCGCGTCCTGGGTGGTGCCGCCCCAACTGGTGAACACCAGATCGGCGGCGGAGGCGGCGGCCGGCAGACCGAGGACGGCGGCGAAGGCCGCCAGGATGATTGCGCGTCTCATGTCGAATGTTCCCTTTGTTTTCGTTGCGGTGATCAGGTCCCGGTTCACCGCATCACGAACGGATCGGGGATCGGATCGTCGGAGGTCCGAAGCCAAACCGTCTTGGTGCGGGTGAAATCGAGCGCCGCGGCGAGCCCGCCCTCGCGGCCGTGGCCGGACTGGCCATAGCCGCCGAACGGCGCGATGGGTGACACGGCGCGGTAGGTGTTGACCCAGACGATGCCGGCACGGATGCGCCGGATCATGCGATGGGCGCGCGACAGGTCGCGGGTGAACACACCCGAGGCGAGGCCGAAGGGCGTGTCGTTGGCGAGCCTCACCGCCTCGTCCTCGGTTTCGAAGGCGAGCACGGACAGAACCGGGCCAAACAGCTCGCGCTCCAGCGAGGCCGCCTTGACGGCCGAGCAGTCGAGGATGGTGGGCGGGTAGAAGAAGCCGGCACCTTCGCGCGCTCTGCCGCCGGCCACGAGCATCGCGCCGGCGTCGACCGACTGAGCCACGACCTCCCCGATCAGTTCGCGCTGCCGCGCCGTGCAGAGCGGTCCGACTTCCGTCTCCATTTCCAGCGGCGGGCCGATGCGCACACGCTCGGCGCGCTCCTTGAGGATGGCAAGGAACCGGTCCTTGATCGAAGCCTCGACGATCAGCCGCGAGCCGGCGACACAGCTCTGGCCCGTCGCCGCGAATATGCCGGCCACCTGGGCGTTGGCCGCGCTTTCCAGATCGGCGTCGGCGAAGACGATGAAGGGCGACTTGCCGCCGAGTTCGAGCGAGGTGCTGGCGAGATTTTCCGCCGAGTTGCGTACCACCTGTCGAGCGGCGGCGGGTCCGCCGGTGAAGGCGACATGCGCGACCTTCGGGTGGCGGGTGAGTGCCGCGCCGCAGGTGGCTCCGAAGCCGGTGACGACATTGACCACGCCTGCCGGGAAGCCGGCCTCATGCACCAGCCGGGCGAATTCCAGGAGCGGCGCCGGACCGTCCTCCGAGGCTTTCACCACAAGCGTGCAACCGGCGGCCAGCGCCGGACCGATCTTCACGGCCGCAAGGAAGAGCTGGCTGTTCCAGGGCACGATCGCCGCCACGACGCCGATCGGCTCGCGGCGCAGCCACACTTCCATGTCGGGCTTGTCGATGGGCAGGTGCGCGCCCTCGATCTTGTCGGCGAGCCCGGCGTAGTAGCGGTAATAGTCGGCGACATAGGCGATCTGCGCCGATGTCTCGCGGATGATTTTGCCGGTGTCGCGCGTCTCGAGCTCGGCGAGCGTCCGTGCGTTCCCGGAAACCAGCTCGGCGAGACGGTAGAGCAGCTTGCCGCGCGCCGTCGCGCTCAGCGCCGGCCACGGCCCCTGGTGCAGCGCCCGGTGCGCCGCCTCGACCGCCCGGTCGACATCGGCCTCGCGCGCCTCCGGCATCGTCGCCCAGGCCTCCCCGGTCGCCGGATCGAGGCTGGGGAAGCCGTGATCCGCGTCCTCGAAGCGGCCGTCGATGAACTGCTGGAAGCGGCGCATCGCAGTCATCGCGCGAATGCCGGCATCACGTCGGCAATGAAGCGCTCGAGCGAGGCCTTCTTGCGCTCGAAGCTCATGCCGGTGTCGATCCAGACGGCGTATTCGTCGTAGCCCATCGCCTGATAGGCCTTGATCCGCGCGGTGACGTCGTCTGCGGTGCCGATCGGCAGGTTCCTGCGCATCGTCTCGGGCAGGAGATTGGGGTTGGCGGCGAGGTCGGCTTCGCTCAGACGCTCGATCAGGCCCTGACGGATCGGCCGCTCGTTTTTGAACCAGGCGAAGAAGTAGTTGTAATATGTGCTGACTTCCTTGGCGGCCTGCTGGACATCGGCTTCGTCGGCGCCGACATAGGTATGCGCCAGCAGCATGATCTTCGGGCGAGGCAGGTCCGGATATTTCGCGCAAGCCGCGTTGAACTTGCCCATCAGATTCTCGATCTCGGCATCGCCGTTCGACAGCGGCGTCACCTGCACGTTGCAGCCATTGGCGACGGCGAATTCGTGGCTGTTGGGGTCGCGCGCGGCGACCCACAGCGGCGGGTGCGGCGACTGCACAGGCTTCGGCGCGGAAGTGGTGGCGGGAAACGTCCAGAACTCGCCATCATGGGCGTAGTCGCCTTCCCACACGCCCTTGATCGCCGGAACCAGCTCGCGCATGCGCTGGCCGGCGGTCCAGGCGTCGAGGCCCGGATGCAATCGTTCGTATTCGAAACTGTAGGCGCCCCGCGCAATGCCGATCTCCAGCCGCCCGTCGGCGATGATGTCGGTCATGGCTGCCTCGCCGGCGAGCTTGATCGGATGCCAGAACGGCGCGATCACGGTGCTGGTGCCGAGACGAACGTTTCTGGTGCGCCGCGCCAGGTCGGCGAGGTTGATGAACGGATTGGGCGCGATGGTGAAGTCCATCCCGTGGTGCTCGCCCGTCCACACCGCATGCATCCCGGCGCGGTCGGCGATCTCGCAAAGCCGGATGAACTCGTCATAGAGCTGGACGTGGCTCTGGCTGGCGTCGAGCCGCTCCATGTGAACGAAGAGGGAGAACTTCATCGGGGCGCCCCCTGGACGAGCGCGTGCACCTGACCGCGCTCCTCGTTGCCGACATACATGCCGAAATTGCCGATCCGGCTTTCGGCGACATAGCGCTTCAGCACGTCGCCCGTCGCGGAGTCCGCCAGGCGGTCGAGCGGCAGGGCGTCGAGCGGGAAGAAGCGTCCGGCGCGCGGCGCGCCGTCACCGAGTTCGCAGCGATAGACGATATGCTGCTCGCCGTTCTTGCTGTCCTGGTAGACGGAATAGAGGAATCCGACGGAAGCCGGGAGACCGCTCGTCTCGGCAAGATGCAACTGCAAACGGTCCGGATTGGCGCCGGCGGAGAGCCGGCAGGCCGGCAGCGCATAGCGGCCCTGCCCGTCTTCGACCAGCAGAACCTCGTCGCGCCGGGCCGCTACGGCCCCGGCCGTGACGTCGCCGGCTGCCGCGGCAACCGCCTTCTGCGCCAGCGCGGGCGCGAAATAGCTGCCGCGGGCATAGCCGAGGCCGTTCGCATTGCCGTTCTCGAAGGCCTCGACGCGGCCGATCAGGATCACGTGGTCGCCCCCGTCGACGATGTCGTGCAGGGCGCAATCGAACCATGCCGCGACACCGCCCAGGATCGGCGAACCGTGCGGGCCAGGCTGCCAGTCCAGCCCGGCGAAGCGGTCTTCGACCGGCCTCGCGAAAGTATTGGAGATGTCCTTCTGATGCTCGGAGAGAACGTTGACCCCGAAGCCGGCGGCGCCCGTCAGCGTCTGGAAATTACGCGACGTGCGCGCCAGGCACACCAGGAGCAGCGGCGGATCGAGCGACAGGCTGGCGAAGGAATTGGCGGTGAAGCCGACCGGCTGACCGGCGGCATCGTGCGCCGTGACGACCGTCACTCCCGTCAGGAAGGCGCCGAACGCGTCGCGCAGCGCGCGCGGATCGACAGCGGGGTGCAAATGGCCGTTCATGGGGCGACCTCCCGGGAGAGCCAGCGGGCGAGCGCGTCATTGACCAAGCCGGGCGCCGTCAGGTTCACCATATGGCGGTGGCCCGGGACGATGCAGGCCTCGCCGGACGGCGCAAGCGCCGCCATCGCCTCCGCCATCGCTGGCGTGGAATTGGGGTCGCCCTGCCCGGTGAGGAAAAGCGCCGGGCAGGTCACGCCGGGCCACGCATCGGCATAGATCTCGTCGCCCTCGGCGAAGGCGCGGTAGGCTGTGGCATAGCCTTCGACATCCACCGCGCGCAACCAGCCGCGCGTCAGCCGGTAGGCTCGGCTTTCCTGCTCATCCGGCCCGAACCAGCGCGCCAGCGGCCCGGCCGCATCGAAACTGCCCGAGGCAATCGCCTCGGCGCGCGCCAACACCGCGGCGCGGGCGGCCGCATCGCGACGGAAGACGGAGTTGAGGAGCGCGACGCGACGGATGCGCGGACCGTGGCTGGCGGCAAGCCCGGCCGCGATCAACGCCCCCATCGAATGACCGGCGACGTTGACGCGGTCGAGGCCAAGCTCCTCCAGCACGCCGGCGAGCCAGGCCACGAAGGCCGGGAGACGCGCCTCCTTGGGCAGCCGGTCGCTCTCGCCATGTCCCGGCATGTCCACGGCGATCACCCGATGGGTGCCGGAAAGGGCCCTGATCTGCGGCGTCCACGCCTCGATGCGCATGCCAACGCCGTGGATGAGCAGCAACGGTTCGCCCTCCCCCCAGATGGCATAGGCCGCACCGCGATGCGTCTTGCGACGCGCCACCGCGACGTCCCGGGAGAGGTCGTCCGCCAGCGCCTCGGCGATCGGGGCCGACGCCATGGCCGCGCCTCAGACCCCAGCCGGATTGGCGACGTCGCGGCCGAGTTCCTTCAGATCCTCGTAGCGGTTGCCGATGCGGTGATGCGGACGGCCGCCTATCGAAGCACCAAGCGCCACCACGATCTCGTGGGCGGCCGGGGCGTCGGGGATGGCGGTCTGAATGGTGAGATAGTGCGAGCGGCGGCCCTCGTCCTGCTTGTCCATCAGCGGGATCATGATCGGCGCGTTGGCCGGTCCGCGCGTATTGGTGAAGGCAAGATAGGTCTTGGCGCCGACCGCCTCGCGAAAATGGTTGCCGAAGCGCAGCGTGTGGATCAGCGCCGAAGCGTGCTCGACCTCGCCGTCGAGCCCGACCACGGCTGCCTTGCCGTAGCCTTCGACCGCCGCGCCCGACCCGGCCGCCTCGATGATCATGCCGGTGAGCAGCCTGCCGAGGACCGGTGCGGCCTCGGCGATCGCCGGCTTGAGATCGTCGACGAAGCCCTTGCCGGCCCAGGGATTGGTGACGACCGCCATGGCGGCGATGAGCCTCAGCGGCGTCTCGGCGGCACGCCCTCCCTCGACCAGCGTGGTCTCCTGCTGCAGCAGCGTCTTGCGGATCACGAGCATCCGGATGGCCTTCGGTCATTTCTCATGATGGTATTATGGCATACCAAACTTCGAGTCAATCGGCAAATGCCGGCGGCGCGGCGGACGAGGCGATGTTTGGGAGTGCGACATGCATTAATGTGCTGCGCCTGAGTCCAATTGGACGCAACGCGCTTTAGCGGTCCGAATCCGACAAGTGCATGCCGCGTATGTCGGCCGCTCAGGCAAAGAGCAGAACCGACAAATCACAGTCAACTATATGATATAATTAGACCTTTGAATTTGACATTCGCTTGGGTCCGCGGGATGCGAACGTCAAATGCGTTCCACCAGGTCAGTTCGGCTCGGTTTCGGCCTGCAGGGCCGCACGCGCCAACTGCGAAGCCCGCGCGACATGCGCCTCCGCCGCCTGCGCGGCGGCCTCACCGTCGCCGTTGCGGATCGCGTCGACGATCTGCTGCATCTGGCGCGGTCCCTCGACGTCGCGATGCGGCGTCTTGATGGTCATGGCGCGCAGACGCGTGATGCGAGCCGTCAGCGACGACACGATGCTCCAAGCGATCTCCTGCCCGGCGCCGGCGAACAGCAGCCGGTAGAATTCGCTGGTCTCGGCGAGCACCCGGTCCAGCTTGCGGGCGGCGTAGGCCTTGCGGATGCGGTCGAGCGCGCCCTGCAGCGCCTGCGCGGCCGCCTCCCCGCCGCGCTCGGCGCACGCCTTTGCGGCCATGCCCTCCAGGGCGCCGCGGATCTCGTAGATCTGCATGGCCTGATCAGTCGTCGTTGTCGCCACGACCGGACCGCGCAAGCCCGAGGTTGCGACAAGCCCTTCGGATTCCAGGTGGCGCAGCACCTCGCGCACGATGGTGCGGCTGACGCCGAGCTGGGTGCAGAGATCGCGTTCGATGAGCCTTTCGCCGGGCTTGAAATGGCTGTCGAGAATGGCGTCGCGCATGCGGTCCAGCGCAAGGGTGCGCAAGGTTTTGTCCGGCCGCTCGACCTTCAGAGACTGCATCGACACCCCTAAATTCCCTATTCCGTCGGCGCGTTTGCGATGTTGTCGCGCGATGGTCGTGCGCAGTTGCGGCGGCAAGCCCGGCTTTACGCGGAGGAACGCCCCCGTATGAAACCAAATTTGGCATACCATATTATTTCAACTCGTCCGGCAGCTTCAAGCGCATTTCGTCTCTGGGCGTTTCGGGGAGCCCATGACGCAGTCGAATTGGCAACAGGACCGTCCGAGCTGGTCTCGTCGTGGGCGTCCGACCCGATCTTCGGCGTCGTCCCGCCTGCAACAAGATCTCGAGGAAGGCATGAGCCGCCCAAGTGTCGCCAAAGGCGCATGTGCTCAACGAGCGTCACCGCAACTTGACGGGACGCAAGAACAAAGCGACAACATTTCGAAGTGGGTTGGAGAGACAGCGATTGCCCATGCAATTTGCAAGCGACTCAGCGAACCTGTTTCGCCATGTGAGCGCCGAGAAGGCCGCATTCTACCGCTGCATCATGGATGTCTTCGCGGCGGCCAAGCGGCAATACCGCTTGCAGTTGCGACCTGACGAAGTGCTTGCCGAGGCCCGATGGCCGGACGGGCCGCCGCGCATCGAGGAAGTCAACCTGGCGCTCGGCCAGCTTGCGGAGTGGGGCAATCTCGAATCGCATCCCGACACGGCGCGGGTTTCCAGCCTCACCGACTTCTATCGCGCCCGCTTCCTTTACCGGCTGTCGCAGGGCGGCGAGGCGGTGGAATCGGCATTGGCGGTGTTCGTGCAGACCTTGCAACGCCGCGCCGAGCTGCAGACCGTGGCGCTGGAGGACATAGCGAGCCGGTTGCAGGCGCTTCGGGCGCTGGCCGATGCCTCCGAACCGGATGTCGCCAAGATCCACGAAACGCTGCGGGATCTCGTGCGCGTCTTCGAAGGTCTGGCCGAGAACGCGCAGGCCTTCATGGCCGGGGTCGCGCGCAGCATCGAGCTGCAGCAGGCCGAGGCGGGTGCGGTCGCGAGCTACAAGAAGCGGCTGATCGATTATCTGGAACGCTTCATGGGCGATCTGGTGCGCCGTTCCGACACCATCGCGCGCCTCATCACCGCCCTGGAACCGGGCATCGACGCCCTGCTCGGCCAGGTGGCCGAGCGCGAATCACGCGATGCGGCGCCCGGCGGGATGCCGGACCAGTCCGATGCGCGCGACCGTGCGCTGCAAACATGGCGCGAGCGGTGGAAGGGCCTGCGCGGCTGGTTCCTCAGCACCGGCCACGAGCCGCCGCAAGCCGAACTCTTGCGCGCGCGGGCCCGCTCGGCCATCCCGCAACTGCTGGCAGCGATCGCCGCCCTCAACGAGCGGCGCAGCGGCCGCAGCGATCGCTCGGCCGATTTCCGTCTGCTCGCCGGCTGGTTCGCCGCCTGTGCCGACGACGGCGAGGCGCACCGGCTGGCGCGCGCCGCCTTCGCCCTCAATCCGGCGCGGCATTTCTCGCTCAATGCCGACGCGGACGCCGAGCTGCCGGCCAGCACCTCCTGGGCCGACGCCGCGCCGCTCAGGATTCATCCGCGTTTGCGCGAATATGGCGAAGCCGCGCCGCGCGGGCCGCCGCCCCGCGTGCACGACCGCGCCGAGGACCGCGCCTTTCTGGCGATGCAGCTCGCGGAAGAATCGCAGCAGGTGGCAGCGGCGCGCGAGCGCCTCGCCACCAGCCGCCCCGCGCGGCTTTCGGATCTGGGCGAACTCGACAGGCATGCCTTCGGCCTGTTCCTCGGGCTGCTCGGCGAAGCTCTCAGCGAACAGGCCGGGCCGGAGGCGCCAGTGGAACGGCAGACGGGCGACGGCCTGCTGCGCATACACCTGAGACCGCTCGCCCGCGACAGCCACGCCAGGATCGAAACGCCGCACGGCGTCTTTGCCGGGCGCGACCATCTGATCACCATAACGCCCTTGCAGGACAGCCGATGAGAGCGGCGAACAGGCTCAACCCGCATTTCTCAGGCTCGGTGCGGCCTGTGCCGGTTCAAGGAGCCGGCAGGGCAGGAGCGGCGCGAAGAGCGATGCGGTGCCCATCGGGCGAGCGCCGCGACGCACCCTGCCGGCTTCGTCAACCTGCACAGACCACATGGAGTGTGAGAAATGCGGGTTAGCGACGGCCGCGACCTCGGCCTGCAGCAGCAGCGCTTCCAGCGCGAGGAGTTTCGCTCCTGCGTGCGGGCCCTGCTGATGACGCCTTTGATGAGCCCGGCCGATGATGATTTCGCCGCCGTGCGGCGCCAGGCCGAGGCGTTGCGCGAATGGTTTTCACGCGAGGCGGGCTGGATATTGCAGGTCGAGCGCGAGGGCGCGCGCCTCTACAAGCGTCCGGGCAACCTCACCGACTCGATGCGCGGCCTTCCCGGCTATGACCGCCGCCGCTATGTGCTGCTCTGTCTCGCCTGCGCGGTGCTCGAACGCGCCGATCCGCAGATCACCTTGCGGCTGCTGGGCGAGAGGCTGCTGGAACTTGCCGCCGAGCCGACGCTGGACTTCACCTTCACGCTCGAGGCGCAGCACGAGCGGCGCGAGCTCGTGTCGGTGTGCCGCACATTGCTGGACCTCGGAGTGCTGCACCGCGTCGCCGGCGACGAAGAGACCTTCGTGCAGGCCCGGGGCGATCAGGCGGATGCGCTCTACGACGTGCAGCGCCGCATGCTCGCCGGCATGCTGGCGGCGGTGCGCGGCCCATCCACCTGGACGCCGGAAGAAGCGCCGATCACGCTTGAGGCACGGCTGCGCGCCATGGTCGACGAACATGTCGCGGACAGCGAGGAAGGCCGGCGCAAGGCGCTGCGCCACCAGCTCGCGCGCCGGCTTCTCGACGATCCGGTCGTCTATGTCGAAACGCTGGATGCGGAAGCCCGCGCCTATTTCCTGAACCAGCGCGGAACGATGGCCGCCCGCCTGTGCGATGCCGCCGGCCTGGTGGCGGAACAACGCGCGGAAGGGTTGGCGCTGGTCGACGAAGGCGGCCTGCTGACCGATGTGGCGATGCCCGCCGAGGGCACCGACGCCCATGTGACGCTGCTCGTCGCCGAGCACCTGGCCGCCAGCCAGAGGCAATGGCGAAAGGATGGTGCCGGCGTGGCGCAGGCTCCCGTCATGCGGGAGAACGACATTGCCGACTTCCTGCACGAGGCCAAGGAGAAATACGGGCGCTTCTGGCGCAAGTCGGCCCGCGAGCCCGGCGCGGAGCGCGAACTCACGGCAATCGCCATCGATCGGCTGGAAAAGCTGCAACTGGCGGTGCAAAAGGCCGGCGTCGTGCACCCGCTGCCGGCGCTCGCCCGCTTCGCGCTGGGCGAGGCCCAAATCCGCGAGACCCGCAATGCGCCGGCCCCGGCGACCGGCTCCCTGTTCGGCCCGACATGAACGACCGCCTCAACCTGTCCGTTTCGCCATTGGAAAAGCCTGCGCTGCCGACACCGACGCGGCAACGCTGGCAGCCTTTGCGGCTGGGCCTGGTGGAACTCTATCATTACGACAGCGAGGAATTCTGGTTCCGCGACGGTCATCTGCTGCTGCGCGGCAACAACGGCACCGGCAAGTCCAAGGTGCTGTCGCTGACGCTGCCGTTCCTGCTCGACGCGCAGCTCAAGTCGTCACGCATCGAGCCCGACGGCGACGCCGGCAAGAGGATGGCGTGGAACCTGCTGATGAACAGCCACGAGCGGCGCAACGGTTATGCGTGGATCGAGTTCGGCCGCGTCGCCGAAGACGGCACGCCGCATTATCTGTCGCTCGGCGTCGGCCTTTCTGCGGCGCGCGCCCGCCCGCAGGTCGACAGTTGGTTCTTCCTGATCGAAGATGCCGACGATGCGCCGCGCATCAATCAGGATCTGTGGCTGACCAGCGAGCATCGGTTCGTGCTGACCAGGGAGCGCCTGCGCGATGCGCTCGAAGGCCGGGGCCAGGTGTTCGACACCGCGGCCGGCTATCGCCGCGCCGTCGACGAGCGCCTGTTCCATCTGGGCGCCAGGCGCTACGAGGCGTTGATGGATACGCTGATCCAGCTCCGCCAGCCGCAGCTTTCCCGGAAGCCCGACGAGACCGCGCTGTCGAACGCGCTGACCGAGGCCCTGCCGCCGCTGGCGCCCGAACTGCTCGGCGACGTCGCCGAGGCGCTCGCGCAACTCGAGGAAGACCGCCGTCAGCTCGACGAGTATCAGGCGCTGGCCAAGGCCGTCGGCCGTTTCGAGGAGCGATATCGCGTCTATGCCGGCACGCAGACCCGCCGTCAGGCGCGCCTGCTGCGTCAGGCACAGACGGAGTTCGACAACGCCAGCCGGGCCTGCGGCGAAGCCCAGGCCCGGTTCAACGAAGCACAAGCGCGCGAAACCCTTGCCCGAACGGCGCATGACGATGCGGACATCAGGCTGGCGCGCGGGCGGGCGCGGCTCGACGCCTTGCGCTCCGATCCGACGATGCAGGACGCCAACCGCCTCGAAAGCGCCGAGAAGGAGGCGGCGGCGCGCCATCAGGCTGTGCAGAAAGCAACGGCGGCGATCGAGCAGGCGACCCGCCGGCTGGGTCTCAGCAGCGAGGAAACCGGACGCACGGCCAAGCGCGCCGAGCGGGCGGAACGCACCCTGGCTGAGCTGCGCCGGCAAGGCGCCGTTCATGCCGACGCGGCAGGCATTGCCGGCCAGCATTCCGAGAATCCGATCGCCGCATTCGAGGCGGCCGCGCTGGTCGCGTTGACGCAGCCTGCCTTCGACAGAGCCTGCGCCGCGCTTCGCAGCCTTGTCGCCGGCCGGCGCGAGCAGATCGCCCTTTTGCGCCGCCGTCACGGCGAAGTCGCGGAAGCCGCGGCAACCCATGTGCGGCGCCGCGAAACCCGGGACGAGCGGCGGGTCGAAGCCGAAGAGGCGGCGGCGCGCCGCACGCAAGCCGATGCCGAAGTCGAGCGTCAGGGCCGGGACCTGACGGAAAGCTGGGACCGCCATTTCACCGGCCTGAAGCAACTGCAAGTCGATGCCGACGCCAGGTTCGCAGCCCTGACGGCCCTGGCGGAATGGGCAGCGGCGCCGCAAGGCGACAATCCGGCCCGACACCTGCTGCAATCGGCACATCAGGCGGCCAGCTTCGCTTTGGCCCGGCGTCACGCGGCGCTCGACGGCCAACGGCAAACGCTGGAGGCCGAGTGCAAGGGCCTCGAAGACGAACGCCGACGCCTGGAGGCCGGCGACGACATGGCGCCGCCCCTGCCCTACACGCGCGACCTTTCCGTCCGGGACGCGCGCCAAGGCGCGCCGTTCTGGCAGGTGGTGGATTTTCGCGACTCGGTGGCTGCCCCGCAACGCGCCGGGCTTGAAGCGGCCCTCGAAGCCGCCGGGCTGCTCGATGCGTGGATCTCGCCGGACGGCCGCCTTCAATCAGGCGATGATGGCGCGCCGCTCCACGACACGCAGGTGCTGGAACGGCGAAAGTTCTCTCCATCGCTCGCCGACTTTCTGGAGGTCACCCTGCCAGTCGGCTCCATCGTATCGGTCGATATCGTCGAGCGCCTGCTGTCGGGCATCGCCTGCGCCACTGACGACCCGGTCGACGCCGACGCCTGGATCGCCGCCGACGGCCGCTTTCGCGTCGGCGCCCTCGCTGGCGCCTGGCACAAGCCGGCGGCGGTCTATATCGGACACGCAGCGCGCGCCGCGGCCCGCACGCGGCGGCTGGCCGAGATTGCCGATCGCCTGGCCCAGCTTTGCGACGACTTGGCCGGCGTGCAGGTGATGGCCGGGCAGCTCGCGCTGGATCGCGAGCAGGCCGACGAAGACTGGCGCAAGGCGCCCGCCGACGAGATGCTGCACCGTGCTCACTCGGACGCCGCCGCCAGCGCCCGCGCCGCGCGTCTCGCCAGCGAAAAGCTGGCCGAAGCGGATGCGCGGTGCCACGCGGCCGAACAGGCGCTCAAGGCGGTGCGCGAACAGCTCGCGACGGACGCCGCGGACCTGCGCCTGCCCGAATCTTCCGAGGCGCTGCCCGCCGTCGAAGCGGAACTGGATCATTATCGCGATACGCAGGTCCGGCTCGAGCAGGCCGCGCACGAGCTGCGCCTGGCGATGCCGGAATGGCGGCGGCAACTTGCCCGGGAGGACGAAGCGCGGGACGATCTCCGGCAACGGGAGCAGGAGTCCGCGGCCGCCCGCGTCGAAGCCGAAGAGGCCCTTGCCCGGCTTGGCGTGCTGCGCGACATGGTTGGCGCGAAGGTCGAGGAGTTGCAGCGCCAGCTCGCCGAGGCACGTATCGCGGTCGAAGCCGGCGAAACTGCGCTGAGGCTTGCCGGCGAGGCCCTGCGCAAGGCGGGCGAGACGCGAGCGGTCGCCGACCAGCAGGCCGAGACCGCGAACAGCGTCTTGCATCAGCGAGGCGAGGCGCGCGCGCAAGCGATCTCCAGGTTGCAGCAGTTTACCGGCACCGGTCTGCTGTCCGCGGCGCTGCCTCGTATCGAGGTGCCGGACATGGGGGCCCCGTGGACGATCGACCCCGCGCTGACGCTGGCCAAGCGGGCAGAACAGGAACTGTCGAGCCTCAGGGACGACGACGAGGCATGGGCGCGCGTGCAGCGGCAGATCGCCGAGGAGCTGACCGAGCTGCAGCGCACGCTCGGCGCGCTGGGCCACCAGGCCCAGGCCGACCCCAGCGACTGGGGGTTCAGCGTCGACATCATCTACCAGAACCGGCGCGAGCGCCCGGACCGGCTCGCAGGGCGACTCGCCGAAGAGATCGCCCAGCGCAGCGAATTGCTGACCGCCAACGAGCGGACCGTCCTTGAAAACCACCTGCAGGCCGAGATCGCCGCCGAGATCCAGCGCCTGCTGCAAGCCGCCGAACGGCAGGTCGACGCCATCAACACGGAGTTGCACAAGCGCCCGACCTCGACCGGCGTGCGCTATCGGCTGGTGTGGCAGCCGCTGGCGGAAGAGGAAGGCGCGCCGGTGGGCCTCGATGTGGCGCGCAAGCGCCTGCTCAAAACCAGCTCGGATCTCTGGTCGGCGGAAGACCGGCGCGTCGTCGGAGCGATGTTGCAGCAGCGCATCTCGGCCGAGCGGGAGCGCGCCGATTCCGGCAGCGGGAGGGAGAGCGGCACCCTGCTCGACCAGCTCGCCCGCGCGCTCGACTATCGCCATTGGCACCGGTTTCGCGTCGAACGATGGCAGGAAGGGCATTGGCGAAAGCTTTCCGGCCCTGCCTCGAGCGGCGAGCGGGCGCTCGGCCTGACAGTGCCGCTGTTCGCGGCGGTCGCCAGCTTCTACAGCCAGGGCAGCTACGCCCTGGCGCCGCGGCTGATGCTGCTCGACGAAGCCTTTGCCGGCATCGACGACACGGCGCGCGCGCACTGCATGGGGCTGATCCGCGCGTTCGACCTCGACTTCGTCATCACCAGCGAGCGCGAGTGGGCGTGTTATGCCGAACTGCCGGGCGTCGCCATCTGCCAGTTGCAGCGGCGCGAGGGCATCGACGCCGTGTTCGTATCGCGATGGAGCTGGGACGGCCGTGAAAAGGTGTCCGAGGCCGATCCCGATCGCCGGTTCGCGCCGGCATGAACGACAAGGCCGACCCGCGACTGCAACGCCTGCTGGGCGGGCAGCATCTCGCTGCGCTGCGCAAGCGGCTGCGTCGACGTTTCGAGCGCGCGCCGCTCGACGAAGTCGTCGATACCATTCGCCTCGGCGAGCTCGCCGCGGCGGAACATGCCGCGCTCGCCTCGCTGCTCGGCCGCCCGCAGCGCCGTTCGAATTCCTTGCGGATCGACGTTCGCGGCGTCGATGACGCCTTGCGGCGTGCCGGGCTCGCAGCGTCCCTGCGCGACGCCCTGGAAAGGCTCGACGGTCCCATCCCCCACCTCGCCAGGGCGTGTCTGCGGCTGCAAGCGCTGTGGTCGGAGGTCATCGACGGGTGTAGCCATCCCGGCCTGGCCGACCTGCTCGGCACGGCCGCGGGCATCGGCCTGCTCAAGCGGCTCGCGCGGCAAAGTCCGGAGGTGGCGGCACAATTGTGCCGCCAGGCCGAAGAGGTGCTGCGGCTCCTGCCCGCAAGCGGTATCACACGCGCGCAACTCGCCGCCGACGTGCTGGGCGATGCCCATGGGCTGGACAATGGCCGCGGCACCGCGGCCCTCGTGCTGGCGGTCCGGCGCCGGACCGCCGCGCCTGTTTTCGAAGATACCGCACCGATTGCCGACGACGATGGCGAGACGGCGCGGGAATCGGGAGAGGACGCCGATACGGAAGCGGCCCGCGGCGCGGAGCGGGCGCGCGACACATGGGCAAGGGCGGGCGTTCTGGTCAATGAGCTGGCGCGCCCGGCCCTGTTCCTCAATCTGCCGGCAGGCGACGCCGGATGCGATCGCTGGCCCTTGGGAGAGCCGGCCTATGCGTCGCTGCGATTGCTGCTGCGCGCGCCGCCCCGATGGGATGTGACGGGCCGCGTCGTTTTCGTATGCGAAAACCCCAACCTTCTCGCCATCGCGGCGGACCGCTGGGGCGCAGGGTGCGCCCCGCTGGTCTGCACCGACGGCATGCCCGCCGCCGCGCAGCGATGCCTCCTGTCGCAGCTCGCGCAGGCGGGCGCGCGCCTCCGCTACCACGGCGATTTCGACTGGCCCGGACTGCGCATCGGCAACCATGTCATGCGCGAGCATGGCGCTGGGCCATGGCGCTTCGGCGCCGTCGACTATCTCGCCGCCGTGCAAACGGCGCCGAACCCAGCCCACGCCCTCGCAGGGAACCCGGTTGACGCATCATGGGATGGAGCGCTGGCGCCAGCCATGCAAGAGCAGCGCGTCGCCGTCGCCGAGGAGGCCGTGGTCGCCTCGCTTTTGCAGGATCTCGATGATCGATGAAGCTGCCTTGTTCAGGAAGAACGCGCTTTCAGCGCCGTCCATCGTAAAGACACCTGCCTTTGGAACCAGACATCGCCGGCAGGGCTCGTGCATTCACGCGAACGCATAGCCTCCGACGGCCCGATTTCGGGCCCTCCCGTTCGTCGCCGCCAACGAGCGCCACCCACCGCGAGTAGCTTGTCCTTGCTTGGCAGGCCCGCGGCCCCGCCGACGAGCACCAATATCTGACGAGGCAGTAAAACCGCCGAAACTACGCTATCGCCGCCGTTTGTATCCGTTACTCCCACTCAATTATCGGCCGGACAGACTAATCTATTGAAAAGAAAAGGGAAAAAATATTTTCAAAAGGCGATATACCGTCAGCTAAACGTCGCCAAGCTATCGCTTATGAAAACATTGGGATTTTTCGGCTCAACAGTCGGTGGAAAACTTCGCCATCTATCGCCCGTGACGGTGGCTGCTCCCATTTAGGGCATCCGACGGCGAAAGTGCCCGCAAGAACTACATCATACCGACGCACTACCCGATTTGCCACCCTCATCGGGAGATTCGATCTACGACATCGTACCATATCAGGCATCAGTGCCGCTGAGTTGGGCCGGCCGTCATCTCCCTAGTCAACATGCCTGTCGCAGCAAAGGAAACCGAGGCACTGCTCGGCTGACGCCGCTTCGTATCTTCGATCCGCTGCAAGGCGCCCTCCCAACGGCTTCCCTGCCGTGCGGTCGACTGCACCCTGCCCCTACTAATCGAGGCTGTGATGCCTCCGTCCGCTGACCCTGCACGTTCCCCTCCCCAAATTTGAATGGCCAACAGAAGGGGCTGAGCACCCGTCATCGGCTCATTGTCGTCATTCGTCTTGCCGATGATTGCCAATTCATGCCAAGGTGACACAAAATAACCACCAGCACGTCGGCCATCCCATGATCGAACAGTCCGATGAAATTCTCACCCTTGAGGAGGTCGCCGCCTACCTGAAGGCTGGGCGACGCACGGTCTATCGCCTTGCGGCCAATGGGCAGATTCCCGCCTTCAAGCTGGGCGGCACATGGCGCTTCAAGCGTGCCGAACTGGATCGATGGATCGCCGCCCGGATGGGCACGCAGGAGGGAAAGCCCAAGCCTGACGAGAAGACGTCATGACCCGTGCCTTCCCATTGTCCACAGACGCCGCCAACCTCCCTGCACTCGAACGGCTCATCGGGGAAGTCAGTGATCTTCAGAGCAAACTGATCCTGCTGGTCGGCAATAGCGGCAAGACCCGACTTCTGCGCGCCTTGGCGCGGCGGCTGAACACCGCGCCACTCAATGTCGGCGTGAAGTTGGGGTGCCGCTTGGCGGCCACGCCTGTCTCCAATCGCGGTTTCTCGACGAGCGAGCTGCTACGCGAAATCACGGACGACGTGGGTCGAGATGCGCCGTTGTTGCTCGACAACCTCGAAGTGCTCTTTGAGCCGAGCCTGAAGATCAATCCGCTCAACGTCGTCAAATTGTTGGCGCACTCGCGCCAGGTCATCGCCGCTTGGCCGGGTGAAATGCGCAATGACCGCTTGATTTACGCTGGCATGGGACATCCCGAATACCGCGACTACACCCGCGATGGCGTCGTCGTCTTTGAAACGGCGCAAAGCCACTACGGGGCCGGAAAGTCAAAAGCATGAAATACAGAGATCTCATTCAGTTCGAGCAAATCGAGTCGGTTGTTCAGCTGCTCGATGCCGACCGCCCCGACGAAGCCAAGAAGCTTGTTTCGACATTCGTTATCTCCGACGACATGGCTGAGCGCATTGCCAAGCTCATGGTGCCGCAGCTCGGCTTCGACGACGCGGTTGACCACAAGGGCGTGCTCATCGTCGGCAACTACGGGACCGGTAAATCGCATTTAATGTCGGTGTTGTCGCTGGTGGCCGAGGACCCGGCCTACGTACCGATGATCCGACACCCCAAGGTGGTGGACGCGGTTGCCTCGGTCGCCGGCCGCTTCAAGGTGCTGCGCATTGAGGTCGGTGGCCTGGAAATGCCGCTGCGCCAGATCATCACCCAGCAGATCGAACGCTTCCTCAAGAAGCTCGGCGTCGATTTCACCTTCCCGAGCGCCGATCAGGAACTGAACAACAAGGACTCCTTCAAGGAGATGATGGCCGCGTTCGGGGAGAAGTTCCCGAATCAGGGGCTTCTGCTCGTGGTGGACGAGTTTCTCGAATACCTGCAGTCCCGCCGCGATCACGAACTGGTGCTCGACTTGGCCATCCTGCGTCAGATCGGCGAGGTCGCCAAGCATCTGAAATTCCGCTTCGTCGCGGGTGTGCAGGAAGCCATTTTCGATAGCGGTCGCTTCCAGCATGTTGCCGACAGCATCCGCCGAGTCAACGAACGCTTCACGCAGATCCTAATCGACCGCCAGGACGTGAGCTTCGTCGTTTCCGCGCGCCTGCTCAAGAAGTCTGCTGACCAGCAAAACAAAATCCGCGAATATCTCAAGCCCTTCGCCAAATTCTACGGGTCGATGAACGAACGCATGGACGAATATGTCCGGCTATTCCCGGTTCACCCAGATTACCTCAAAACCTTCGAGCAGATTCATTTCACCGAAAAGCGCGGCGCCCTCAAGACTATTGAAGCCGCGATGCAGGCCATTCTCGATCAGGACGTGCCGACCGACCGACCACAACTGATCGCCTATGAGAGCTTCTGGAACACGGTCAAGAGCAACCAGGTGCTGCGTGCCGATCCCAACATCAAGGAGGTGCTGCGCGTCTCCGAGGTGCTAGAATCCCGCATCCAGCAGGCATTCACGCGGCCGGCTTACAAGCCGATGGCGCTGCGCGTCATCAATGGTCTAGCTGTGCATCGCCTGACCACCGGCGGCGACATCCACGTCCCGATCGGTCCAACCGCCGCAGAGCTGCGCGACTCCCTGTGCCTGTTCCAGCCCGGCGTCGGGGACATGCCAGGCGAACCGGCCGAGAACCTGCTGTCGATGGTTCAGACCGTGATGCGCGAGGTGCTGAAGACCGTCAACGGCCAGTTCATCTCCAAGGCCGCCGACACAGAGCAGTATTACCTCGATCTGAAAAAGGACATCGACTACGACGCCCAGATCGAAAAGCGCGCCGAAGCCTTGTCGGACGATGCACTCGACCGAGCCTACTACAGTGCCGTCAAGGCGCTGATGGAGTGCAGCGACGACCTCCGCTATCCAGGCTTCCAAATCTGGCAATACCAGATCGAGTGGCAGGAGCGTCGCGTCGAGCGCTTGGGCTATCTGTTCTTCGGAGCGCCGAACGATCGCCCCACCGCGCAGCCCGAGCGCGATTTCTACATCTACTTCATCCAGCCTTTCGACAGGCCGCGCTTCACCGATACGCAGCAGGCGGACGAAGTGTTCTTTCGGCTGAAATCGCCGGACGAGGACTACAGACGCCACCTGTCCCAATACGCTGCCTCGCTGGATCTGGCGTCCACGGCCAGCGGGGGCGCGAAGGCTGTCTATCAGTCCAAGGCGCAAGATGCCCTGCGCGCCATGAGCAAGTGGCTGCAAGAAAAGCAACTAACTGCGTTTGAAGTCACCTACCAGGGCAAGGCCAAGACGCTGCAAGACTGGGCCAAGGGCGTGTCGCTGCGCGATCGCGCGCGCTTGGGACCGGAGGAAAGGATCAATTTCCGCGACATCGTGAACATCGTCTCGGGCCTGGTCTTGTCCCAGCATTTCGCCGACATCGCGCCCGAGTATCCCAAATTTCCGGTGCTCGTCACCGAGGCTAACCGTAAGTCCCTGATCGTTGCTACGCTGCGCGCGTTGGCGGGCGGCACCCGCACGAAGGACGCCACCGCCGTGCTCGATGCGCTGGAGGTGCTCGACGGCGAACGCATCGATCCCGCCGGTTCTCGCTACGCCCAGGAGGTGTTGAAGCGCCTCAAGGCCAAGGGTCATGGGCAGGTGCTCAACCGCAACGAACTCATCACCGGCGCAACCGATGTAGAGTATTTCTCCCCGGCCAAGCACCGGCTCGAACCCGATCTGCTCGTCGTTGTGCTGGGCGTCCTGGTCTATTCCGGCGACATCGTTCTCTCGATCACCGGAGACAAGATCGACTCCGGCAAGCTCGCTTTGTTGGCCGAACGCTCGCTCGATGAACTCAAACAGTTCAAGCACATTGAAGCGCCAAGGGAAATCAACCTCGCGGTGCTGCGCGCGCTGTTCGAGTTGCTCGGTCTCCCGTCCGGTCTGGCGCAGAAGGCGAGCCAAGGCGACACCGAACCTGTCGTCGCCTTGCAGGAAAAGATCAGCGCCCTGGTGCCGCGCGTGCTCAAGGCAGGCTCCGATCTCCAGCAGGGCAAACTCAGTTTCTGGGGCCAGGGCCTGCTGCGCGAGGAAGATGCCAAGGATTGGTATGCGCGGCTCGACGCGCTCAAGAAGTTCACCGAGGCGTTGTCGCCCTACAATACCGTCGGCAAGCTCAAAAACCTGCGCGTCACGCAGGAAGACATAGACAGCCAGAAGGACAACCTGGACGTGCTCACCGGCGTTGAGCGTTTGCTGGATCTGGTCGGCGAATTGGGAGGCACCGCGTCCTACCTGTCGCAGGCGGAAATGATCTTGCAGCCCGGCCATGATTGGGTGAAGCAGGCCGAAGCAGAGCGCAAAGCCCTGTTCGACAAGCTGGCCGAGGACCGCACAGCGGAACGCGCCGCCACCGTGCTCGGTGAAGGCCGCCAGACCCTCGCCCGGCTCAAGAGGGACTATATCGCCGCCTATATCGCCAGCCACAGCAAGGCGCGGCTGGGCGTCGCCGAAGAGAAGACCCGCAACGCGCTACGTCGAGACGATCGTTTGTTCTCGTTGCGCGTACTGGCCGGCGTCTCCCTGATGCCGACCAGCCAGCTCACCGCCTTCGAGGATGCGCTCAACGGCCTGAGAAGCTGCTTTGCGCTGGACGAACCGACCCTGCTCAGAACCCCGGTGTGCCCCCACTGCCAGTTCCGCCCGTCCGCCGAGCAGTTGGAACTGCTGCCCGCCGCCAGTCGCTTGAACAAGCTGGACGACGATCTGGATCAGTTGCAGACCAACTGGCAGCAGACCCTGCTGGAAAATCTGGAAGACCCCTTCACGCAGGACAGCCTCGGCCTGCTACCGCCCGCGTCTAAGGTGCTGATCGACGCCTTTCTCACCGCGCGCAAGCTGCCAGAGCCTGTCACTACCGAGTTCGCCGGCGCCGTGCAGGAAGCTCTGTCCGGTCTGGAGAAGATCACGGTCAAGGCCGACGAACTTCGTCAGGCCCTGCTGCAAGGTGGCTCGCCCGCCACGCCGGATGAACTGCGCAAACGGTTCGACAGCCTTATCAGCGAGCGCGGCAAGGGAAAGGACGCCACCAAGCTACGGTTCGTGATCGAGTAACGCTATGACCAGAGACGAACTGCTCGCCAGGCTCCAGTCCATCGAATGGAGCGACATTGAATTTAAGGAAGCGACATGGGCTGTGCCCAAGGATGCGCTTTCGACTGTCAGCGCCTTCGCCAATACGGAGGGTGGCCACCTGGTGTTCGGCGTCAAGCAGGCCAACGGCGCATTCAGTGTTACCGGTGTGACCGACGCCGATCAGATGCAGAACACCTTTCTCGGCCAGGTACGCGATGCCAACAAGGTCAGCGTGTTTCTGCCGATTGATCCGCAAAAGCACGAATTGCCGGACGGCATCGTGCTGGCGTTCTACATCCCCGAAGCCACGCGGCAGCAGAAGCCCGTCTATATCGACGGGAATCCGAAGAAAGCCTACATCCGGCGTGGCGGCCGCGATGACACCTGCACGGGCGACGAACTGCTGCGCTTCATCCGCGACGCATCGACCGTCCGATACGATGCCGAACCGCTGGACGTGGACACAAGCCGCTGCTTCGATGAAGCTTCCGTGCGCTGGTATCGTACGCGCTTTGCCGCGAGCAATCCCGGCAAGGACACCGCTACCGATGATACCGCTTTTCTGCGAACGTGGGGTTTTCTCGTCGAGCACGGCGGTGTACTGCGCCCCACCCGCGCCGCCATTCTGGTGCTGGGCAGCGGCGAGTATGTCCGGCAGGTGCTACCCCGTATGGTCACGGACGTGCAGCTCCATCGCAACGCCAGCACCGAGTATGACTCAACGGTGCGCTGGGCCGATCGCCTCACCGTCGAGGACAACCTCATCAAGGCGTGGCAGGCCATCGTGGAGTTCTACTTCCGCCACAGCGAGCGCCCCTTCGCCGTGGACACCGCCACCCTGCGGCGCGACGACGATCCGCCCGACTACATCTCCTTCCGCGAAGCCGCCATCAATCTGCTGATCCACCAGGACTTCGGCGACACCACCCGTGTGCCGGTCATCCGCTTCTTCCGCGACCAGACCGAGTTCTTCAATCCCGGCGATGCCTTCGCCTCGCGCGAGCAACTGCTGGATCCCGGTGACAAGGAGGTTCGCAACCCCAGCATTGTCAATGCCTTCCGCCGCATCGGTCTGTCCGACCAGGGCGGCACCGGCGTGCGCGCCATCTTCGATGGCTGGCGCAAGTTGGGCTACCTGCCGCCCGAGATCGAGAACCACAGGGCCGAAAAGAGCTTCCGCCTGCGACTGCGCAAGGAAAAGCTAATCACCGAAGCCCAGCTTCTGGCCCAGGCCAGCCTGGGCGCACACCTGTCTGAACACGAGGCAGCGGTGTTCGCCTTCCTAATGCGCACCGGCCAAGCCGACCTTGCCGACATCAAGGCGCTGACCGGCCTCACCGGTGCGCAGGGGCAGGATCTGGCGCAGCGCCTGACCGTGCAAGTGCTGACAGAACCGTTGGGGGAAGCGACTCACACATGGCGGCTGGTGCCCCACCTACGCGCTCGCTTTGCCGCCGAGACGGCCAAAAATACCACTGAAAATCCATCATCTGGCGCAGGAACGGCAGGGACGGAAGCCACCGATCAAGTCACCGAACAAGTTGCGCCAGAGCAGGCCGGACTTGATCGGTCACTTGATCGGTTGACGGAGGTGCAGTGGCGAATCGTCGACTACGCCGACGTCCCCCGCTCGCTGGCCGAGCTGATGGCCCATGCCGGCTACCGCCAACGTCCACACTTCGTGACCGCGCACCTGGAGCCACTCCTGACCGGCGGCGTATTGCGTCCCACCATCCCCGACAAGCCGCGCTCATCGCGGCAACGCTATGTGCTCACCGAAGCAGGCATCCAACTCAAGCTGCTGCACGATCAGGCCGTAGCCAAGCCGGACGAAGAAAATGGATATTGAGACCTCCGGCGCGATCAGGCTGTTTTTCCCTAATCCGTCGTTGACCCTGGTCTATTTTGAAGCGCTGGCCAATGCGCTAGACGCGGGCGCGACCGACGTGTCGATCGGTATCGACGTTCAAGCTTTCGACAAGCCAGACACGTTGACTATTACCGTTTCGGACAACGGCGATGGCTTCACAGACGAAAATTTTGATCGCTTCAAGACCCTGTTGAAGCCCAGGGACAAATTCCACAAGGGAATTGGTCGCTTGGTGTTTCTCAATTATTTTAATCGCGTTGAAGTTATCAGCACGCGGGACGGATGGCAGAGGACGTTTACCTTCAAAGAAGGCTTTGATGGCCACGCGCCGCTCCAAAATATTGAACAAGCCCAAGACGCCAAAACAGCACTCACCTTCACTGGCTTTACCGGAGCGCGCGTCAAGTCCTATGACGATCTGAAGCCGGATGCCATCAAGCCGCTCTTGATCGAACAGTTTCTACCGACTCTGGATGCGCGCAAACGCGATGGAAAAGCATTCAAGATTTCTATCGCCTTGAAAACCAATGAAAGCAACGCGCAGAAGGAGTTCTTCCCGAACGAAGTTACGATAATGGCTGATGACTTGCCGGCAATGACCAAGATCACCATCCAGGATGATACACTGGATGCCATCTCGGCCATTGACATGCACTATCACATTGCTCCCGTATCGGGGAAAGGCAGCTCACTCGTCGCCTTCAGCATCGACGGCCGAACGATACCGGCAAACCTGATCCCCCCTTCGTCGTTTCCGCCGGGCTATCTCTGCGTCTTTCTTTTCGAGTCCGAGCTTTTTCATTCGAACGCGGATAGTTCCCGACAAAGGCTCGTTCTGCCTGAGGGAACGCCCGAGGCTCATCTTTTTCGCGTTCTGCGTCGTGAACTGGGCAAGGTTCTGGCGGAGAAGGTCCCGCAGATCACCGAGCGGAATGAAAAAACCAAAGAAAAATTTGAAGAGCAATTCCCTCATTTGCTCGGATTTTTTGAGGACGACACCGTTGGCATAATCGACCGGGATGATGCGTTGTCGATTGCGCAACAGCGATTTTTCAAAGAGCAGAAAGCAATACTTCAATCCGAAAAATTGAGCGACGCCTCATACGAAAAATCGTTGGAAATGTCCTCCCGGACGCTGACAGAATATATCCTGTACCGGGATAAAATCATTAGGCGAATGAAGGAGATGACGGGTGGAAACGCGGAGCCCGAAATACACAATCTGATCGTCCCGCGATTTAAGGAGTATTCGCAAAGCTCCATGCCGTCGGAGATTTACCAGAATAATGCCTGGTTGCTCGATGACAAGTTCATGGTTTTCAGGACCATCCTGAGCGAGAAGAGCATGGATGCCGTTATCAATGCCATACGCTTGGACGATGAAAGCGTCGGAGATACGGGCCGACCGGATATTGCGATGATCTTCTCGGCAGACCCTAACGACACAACGCCAGTCGATGTCGTTGTGGTTGAGATCAAAAAGAAGACGGATGATGAGAAAGACAATTCCTACGCTGTAAATCAGCTCCTGGACCGCGCCGGCAAGCTTGTTGCTCATTGTCCGAACATCCAGCGCGTTTGGTATTACGCGATTATGAACGTCAACGACACAATGGCCTTTCGCTTAAGGCAACTTAAGTGGACGCCCTTTTTCTCAAAGGGAAGGGTCTATTATCAGGAGTTTGAGACGCCGCATCCTGATGGCCGCGTCATCCCGACGCCGACCTTCGTGGTCTCTTTCGATGCGATCATCGCCGATGCCGAAGGCAGGAACCACACCTTCCTCGAAATCCTGCGGGAAGGCATGAAACAATACGCTGGCGAACATGATGACCGCAAATCGTCTGGCGACGAATAAAGAAAAGATAGCTGATATGACCGATCTATTACAAAATCATCGCAGCGGAACAAGCGGCCCGGTCGAATGCCTTGGCCAGACCTTTGCCAGCGACGATACGCGGCGTGAGCACTTCCTGACGCTTCTGGCCGAGAAGCTGCAAGATCCAGCGTTCCGCAAGCAGGCTGGTTTTCCGAAGGGATCGGATGCGGCTATCCTCGCCATGTCCGATCCGCCCTATTACACCGCCTGCCCAAACCCGTGGCTGGCGGAGTTTGTGGCGCATTACGGCAAGCCTTATGACCCGGTGGTGAAATACAGCCGCGAGCCGCTGGCGATCGACGTAAGCGTGGGCAAGACCGACGCCATCTACAAGGCGCACAGCTACCACACGAAGGTGCCGCACCTGGCCATCGTGCCGTCGATCCTGCACTATACCCAACCGGGTGACGTGGTGCTGGATGGCTTTGCCGGTTCGGGCATGACCGGCGTGGCCGCGCAATGGTGCGGCACGGCGCCGTCCAGCTACCGGCACGAACTGGAACTGACCTGGAAGAAGGAAGGCCGCGCAGCGCCTAAATGGGGCACGCGCCGTGCGGTGCTCAACGATCTGTCGCCGGCCGCCACCTTCATCGGTGCGAACTACAACACCCCCTTCGATGTCGATGCCTTCGCCAAGGCCGGTAAGCAGTTGCTCCAGGCCATGAAGCAAGACATCGGCTGGATGTACGAAACGCTGCACAGCGACGGCACGACCAAGGGTCGCATCGAATATACGGTGTGGAGCGAGGTGTTCAGTTGCCCAGAATGCGCGGGTACCGTGAACTTCCTCGACGAAGCGCTGGAAGACGAAAGCAAACGGGTGCGCGACGTGTTCCCGTGCCCGCATTGCGGCGCGGAACTGAACAAGGACAGGCTAGAGCGCGTGCTGGAGACGCGTGTCGATCCGGCGACCGGCCAGCCATGGCAGCGAGTAAAGTTTCAGCCGTCGATCATCGCTTATTCGGTCGGCAAGACGCGCTACGAGAAGGAACCCGACGCGGCGGACCTGGCCACGCTGGCGAAGATCGAGACCCTGCCGCTGCCCGCATCCGTGCCGACGAGCCGCTTCCCTATCGAGGAGATGTATCACGGCTCACGAATTGCCCCCAAAGGCTTCACTCACGTTCATCACTTTTTTCTGCCGCGTGCTGCGCAGGCGATGGGCGTGTTGTGGGCGAAGGCTCGCTCACATCCCGATCCACGGATGCGCTCGTTTTTGGTGTTCTTCGCAGAGCAAGCGATCTGGGGAATGTCGATTCTTGCCCGATATGCTCCAACGCATTTCTCTCAAGTAAATCAGTATCTCAATGGTGTTTACTACATCGGCTCCCAACATGCGGAGTGCAGCCCGTGGTACATCCTCGATGGTAAGCTGAACCGTCTAGTAAAGACTTTTCAAACCTTCAAATCGGCCCCAAATGTGGCGGTCACGACGGGCACGGCCGCGAAGTTGCCTTTGCCGAATGACTCCATCGACTACATCTTCACCGATCCACCGTTCGGAGAAAACATTTACTACGCCGACCTGAATTTTCTGGTTGAGGCGTGGCACGGCGTCACCACCGACGCCAAACCGGAAGCCATCATCGACAAGTTCAAGAACAAGGCGCTGCCCGACTACCAGCACCTGATGCAGCGCTGCTTCGCCGAATACCAGCGCGTCTTGAAGCCAGGCCGCTGGATGACCGTGGTGTTCTCAAACAGCAAGGCGGCGGTGTGGAACGCCATTCAGGTGGCTTTGCAGCAGGCGGGCTTCGTCGTGGCCGAGGTGACGGCGCTGGACAAGGTGCAAGGCAGCTACCGGCAGGTGACGTCTACCACCGCCGTGAAGCAGGATCTGGTGATTTCCGCCTACAAGCCCAATGCCGGGCTGGAAGACCGCTTCAAGAAGAGCGGCGCGACCGTGGAATCGGCTTGGGACTTCGTGCAGACTCACCTGCGCAATCTCTCCGTCACCAAGGTGAAAGACGCCGAGCTGGAGTTCATCGTCGAGCGCGATCCGCGCCGCATCTACGACCGGCTGGTGGCGTGGTTCGTGCGCCATGACGCGCCCGTGCCGCTCTCGAGCGATGAATTCCTCTCCGGCCTGCGCAGCCGCTTCCCTGAACGCGACGGCATGGTCTTCCTGCCGGAGCAAGTAACCGAATACGACAAGAAGCGTGCTCAGACCGCCCAGGCCCCACAGATGGAGCTGTTCGTCTCAGACGAGCGCAGCGCCATCGACTGGGTGTCTGACTTCCTGAAAGCACGGCCGTCCACCTATCAAGACATCCACCCGGAATTCATCAAGCAACTGGGCGCGGGCTGGAAAAAGCACGAGGCTCGGCCGGAACTTTCGGCGCTGCTGGAAGCCAACTTCCTGCGCTTCGACGGCGCAGCCGAGGTGCCGAGCCAGATTCATCGCTATCTCTCGACCAACTATCACGACCTGCGCGGCCTGGAGAAAACGGATCCGCGCCTCAATGCCCGTGCGCGGGATCGCTGGTACGTGCCCGATCCAAACAAGGCGCAGGACCTCGAAAAGAAGCGCGAGAAGGCGCTGCTCAAGGAGTTCGAGACCTACAAGGCATTCACCGGCCGGAAGATCAAGGAATCGCGGCTGGAAGTGCTGCGGGCAGGTTTCAACACAGCGTGGGCTACGAAGGACTACGCCACCATCCTCGCCATCGCCAACAAACTGCCGGAAGAAACCCTGCAAGAGGATGAGCGGCTGCTCACCCTTTACGATATGGCGCTGACGCGCAGCGAAGACGGAGCGTAAGCGGTGACGGAAGGCGGCTTCGACATCGGCGATTGGTGCTGGCACACGCGGCAGGCTACACCCTGCCGCGTGGTCGAGCGGCTGGCGCTGTGGGGCGAAGCGGTCTACCGCGTGTGGTTGCCGGCGAAGGACGCCGTGCTGCGCGCACGGGCGGCGGAATTGGTGGCGCTCTCCAACGTGCGGCCCACGGTGGAGCAGATTCTCCACGCCACGGCGGCGGCCAAGTTGCAGGACGCGCTTGAAGACAATCTGCTGCTGGCGCCGATCCAGTCGAGCGTCATTCCGCTGCCGCACCAGCTCTACGCGCTGAACCGCGCCGTCGGGCAGGACCGCATCCGCTATCTGCTCGCCGACGAGGTGGGGCTGGGCAAGACCATCGAGGCGGGCCTGGTCCTGCGAGAGTTGAAACTGCGCGGCCGCGCCAAGCGCATATTGGTGGTCGCGCCCAAAGGGCTAGTGCGGCAATGGCAGGCGGAGATGCGCCAGCATTTCGGCGAGCCGCTCCACTTCGTCGATCCTTCATCGCTGGCGGCTCTGCGGCAATGGCGCGAGGACAGCGCGGAAGACAATGCGTGGCGGATGCATGACCAGGTGATCTGCGCGCTAGATTCAGTGAAACCGCTGGAATCGAGACGCGGCTGGAGCCTGGATCAGATCCAGACCTACAACCGCGAGCGCTTCGAGGATCTGGTGTCGGCAGCCTGG